>DMKW01000098.1:1012-5225 GCA_003454135.1 Microbacteriaceae bacterium | reverse complement strand
GGGACGCGAAGGCGGCCGCCCGACGCGCTACTGCGCGACACCCTCCGTGGCCGGGGCGCCCTGGTAGATGCTCTCGATCACGTCGCGGAAGTCCTTGAGAATCTCGTTGCGCTTGATGCTGAGCTTGGGCGTGAGGTAGCCGCTCGCCTCCGTGAAGTCCTTCGGCATGATCACGAACTTGCGGATCGACTCCGCGCGTGAAACCGTGGCGTTCGCGCCGTCGACGGCGCGCTGCACCTCGGCGATCACCTTGTTGTTCTTTCGTGCCTCTTCGATCGACTGGGTCGCGTCTTCTCCGTTGTTGTTGAGCCACACCGGAAGCATCTCCTCATCGAGAGTGATCAGCGCGGAGATGAACGGTTTCTGCTCGCCGACGACGACCACCTGGCTGATGATCGGGTTGGCCCGGATGGGATCCTCGAGCTGGGCGGGCGACACGTTCTTGCCGCCGGCCGTGACGATGATCTCTTTCTTGCGACCCGTGATCGAGAGGTAGCCGTCTTCATCGAACTCGCCGATGTCGCCCGTCTTGAACCACTCGCCGTCGAACACCTCGGCCGTGGCCGCGGGGTTTTTCCAGTAGCCGTCGAACACGTTGATGCCCTTGGCCTGGATTTCGCCGTCCGCGGCGATGCGCACGGAGACGCCGGGAAGGGGCGGACCGACCTTGCCGATCTTGAACTTCGACGGGAGGTTGACCGAGATCGGCGCCGTCGTCTCGGTGAGGCCGTACCCCTCGAGGATGGTGATGCCCAGGCTGCGGTAGAAGTGCCCGAGCCGGAGGCCGAGCGGGGCGGAGCCGGAGACGGCGAATTTGACCTTGCCGCCCATCGCGGCGCGGATCTTGGAGAGCACGAGCCGGTCGAGAACGGCGAACTGCACCTTGAGGCCGAACGGCACCGATCCGGCGTCGAGCGCCTTCGAGTGCTCGATCGCCACGGCGGCCGCCCTGCGGAAAATCGCGCCCTTGCCGCCGGCTTCCGCCTTCTGCTCCGACGAGTTGTAGACCTTCTCGAACACGCGGGGGACGGCGAGCAGGAAGGTCGGCTTGAAGGATGCCATGGCCGGAAGCAACTGCTTCGTGTCTGCCTGGTGCCCCACCTTCACCCCGCCGTGCACGCACAGCACCGCGATGAAGCGCGCGAAGATGTGCGCCGTGGTGATGAAGAGCAGGGTCGTCGACTGCGTGTTGACGACCTCGGGGATGGCCTTGGCCGCGTTGCGGCAGAGCTCGACGAAGTTGGAGTGGGTGAGGATGCAGCCCTTGGGCCTGCCGGTCGTGCCGGCCGTGTAGATGAGGGTCGCGAGATCCGCGCCCTTCGCGAGGGAGCGGCGGCGCTCGATCTCCTCGTCGGGCACCGCGGTGCCCGACGCCGCGAGCTTGTCGAGGTCGCCGACGTTGATTTTCCACACGTGGTGGATGAGCGGGAGGTCGGCGTGGACCTCGTCGAAGCGGGCGAAGTGGTCCGGGGTCTCGGTGATCATGGCGATCGCGCCGGAGTCGGTGAGGTTCCACAGCACCTGGCTGGGCGCCGACGTCTCGTAGACGGGCACGAGCACCGCGCCGGCGAACCAGGTCGCGAAGTCGATGAGCGACCACTCGTACCGCGTCTTGCACATGAGGCCGATCTTGTCGCCCGGCTGGATACCGGAGGCGACGAGACCCTTGGCGAGCGCCACGACCTGGCTCAGGAATTCGCTTGCCGTCACATCCGTCCAGCCGCCGTCGGCGGTGGGGCGGGCGAAGAGCGCGAGGTCAGGCGTGGCGTTGACCCGGTCGATGAGCAGGTCGGTCGCGTTGGCTTCCGGATCCGCCGCAACCACGGCTGGTACGTCGTACTGTTCCACGGCAACTCCCTTGGCACCGGTCATTTCGATGGTTGAAGCCTACCTGCCGCGGTTGCGCCGACCTGGGCGCGTGGCGGGAGGCATCCTCGTTGCCTAAACTCTAGGTGGTGCGTCCGGGCGATCGCTCACTATTCCCACCGGCACCGTTCACTCGCAATCCAAGAAGAGGTTCTCCCACTCGTGCACGCAATTGGAATTGACATCGGCGGCACCAAGATCGCTGGAGCCCTCGTCAGCGAGGACGGCGAGATCATCGCCGAAGACCGTCTCGCCACGCCGTCCGGCGACTCGAACGCGATCGTGGATGCCGTGGTCGCGATGATCGAGAAGCTGCGGGCGGGCCACGAAGTGGCGGCGGCCGGCGTCGCGGCGCCCGGCTTCATCGACGCGTCGCAGTCGGTTGTGTACTACACCCCCAACATCAGCTGGCGGCACGAGCCGCTGCGGGCGCGGCTCACCGAGCGCCTCGATCTCGACATCACGATCGACAACGATGCGAACGCCGCGGGATGGGCCGAGTACCGCTTCGGCGCCGGCCGCACGGTGAGCGACATGACGATGCTCACGATCGGCACGGGCGTCGGCGGTGCGATAGTGACCCAGGGTCGCCTGTTCCGCGGCGGTTTCGGCGCCGGAGCCGAACTCGGCCACATGCGCGTCGTTCCGGACGGCCTGCCGTGCGGCTGCGGTGCCCGCGGCTGTATCGAGCAATACGGGTCCGGCCGCGCGCTCCTGCGCATGGCCAACGCGATCGCGGATGTCGGAGGCATCGGCCTCGGCCTCGCCGCGGTGCGCGAACAGAACGGCACCCTCAGCGGAACGGATGTCGCCGATCTCATCGTGCACGGCGACGCCGGGGCGCTCCAGGCGCTACGTGAACTCGGGCACTGGCTCGGGCAGGCGTGTGCGTCGCTCAGCGCCGTGCTCGACCCGGAGGTCTTCGTCTTCGGCGGCGGGGTCGCCGTGGCCGGCGACCTGCTGCTCGACCCGATCCGTGAGGCGTACCTCTCCCACCTGCCGGCGCGCGGCTTTCACCCGGAGCCGGCCTTCGTGATCGCGGAGCTCGTGAACGACGCCGGAGTGGTCGGGGCGGCCGATCTCGCCCGGTTGCACGCGGCGAGCAGGGGCTAGGGCCGAGCTGGCGCGGGCGCCGCGCCCGGCGTCGCTGCCGTGGCCTCTCGGGCGCCGCTAAGCTGGCTTCTGTCTCTCAAAGGTGGTGTCGATGTTCTACTGGTTCATGAAGAACCTGGTCGTAGGGCCCATTCTCAAGACCGCCTTCCGCCCCTGGGTCACGGGACACGACAACATCCCGCGCACGGGTGGCGTCATCATGGCGAGCAATCACCTCTCGTTCATCGACTCGGTGTTCCTGCCCCTGATGATCGACCGGCGCATTAGCTTCCTCGCCAAGAGCGACTACTACACGGCCAAGGGCATCAAGGGTTGGTTTATCCGCAACTTCCTCACAGCGGCCGGAATGCTGCCGATCGACCGGTCGGGTGGCAAGGCCTCCGAGGCGTCGTTGCAGACCGGGCTCGGTGTGCTCGCGCGCGGCGAGGTGCTGGGCATCTACCCGGAGGGCACGCGCAGCCCGGACGGCCGGCTCTACCGAGGCCGCACGGGCGTGGCCCGCATGATCCTCGAGGGGCACGTGCCCGTTGTGCCCGTGGCCATGATCGACACCGAGAAGGTCATGCCAATCGGTCGCCGGCTGCCCAAGGTGCGCCGCATCGGAATCGCGATCGGCGAACCGCTCGACTTCTCGCGCTTCGAGGGCATGGAGAGCGACCGGTTCATCCTGCGTTCGATCACCGACGAGATCATGTACCAGCTCGATCGGTTGAGCGGGCAGGAATATGTGGATGTCTACGCCACTTCAGTTAAAGAGAAGCAAGGCTCGCTGAGCCGGTAGGCTGGCCAATCGGGCCCAGTCGGCCCCGCATCCACCCGCCAGCACCGTTGCATTGAGGAATTCTTTTCGTGCTTGATCGTTTCGAAGATCCCGTGGTTATTGCCGATCCTTCCGTGATCGCCGGGCTCGACTATTGGCGCACGCTTCCCATCAAGCAACAACCGCAGTGGCCGGACTCGACGGCGCTCCAGGCGGCCTCCGACGAGATCGCGACGCTCCCGCCGCTCATCTTCGCCGGCGAGGTCGATGTGTTGCGCGAGCGGTTAGCCGCGGCCGCACGCGGCCAGGCCTTCCTGCTGCAGGGCGGGGACTGCGCCGAGACGTTCGCCGGCGCCACGGCCGACCAGATCCGCAACCGCGTGAAGACCGTGCTGCAGATGGCCGTCGTTCTCACCTACGGTGCGTCGACCCCCGTGATCAAGATGGGCCGCATGGCCGGCCAGTTCGCCAAGC
>DMKW01000098.1:0-899 GCA_003454135.1 Microbacteriaceae bacterium | reverse complement strand
GCCGGCCAGTTCGCCAAGCCGCGCTCAAGCGACACGGAGACCCGCGGCGATGTCACGCTGCCCGCCTACCGTGGCGACATCGTCAACGGTTACGACTTCACACCGGAGTCGCGCGAGGCCGACCCTCGGCGTCTCGTGCAGGGGTACCACACCTCGGCGTCGACGCTCAATCTCGTGCGCGCCTTCACGCAGGGTGGCTTCGCCGACCTGCGCGAGGTGCACCGCTGGAACCAGGGCTTCGCCCGCAATCCGGCCAACGTGCGCTACGAGCAGATGGCCCACGACATCGACAAGGCCATCCGCTTCATGGAGGCCGCCGGCGCCGACTTCGACGAGCTCAAGCGGGTGGAGTTCTACACGAGCCACGAGGGCCTGCTCATGGACTATGAGCGCCCCATGACGCGCATCGACTCCCGCAACGGCACGCCCATCAACACCTCGGCGCACTTCCTCTGGATCGGGGAGCGCACGCGCGACCTCGACGGCGCCCACGTCGACTACATGTCGCGCCTGCGCAATCCGATCGGCGTTAAGCTCGGCCCGGCCACCAAGGTCGACGACATGCTGCGACTCATCGACAAGCTCGACCCCAATCGCGAGCCGGGGCGCCTCACGTTCATCACGCGCATGGGGGCCGGCAAGGTTCGGGATGCCCTCCCGCCGCTTCTCGAAGCCATCAAGCGCGAGGATGCGAACCCGCTCTGGGTCACCGACCCGATGCACGGCAACGGGCTCACGACCCCCAACGGCTACAAGACCCGTCGCTTCGACGACGTCGTCGACGAGGTCAAGGGATTCTTCGAGTCGCACCGCGCCGCGGGCACCTACCCTGGCGGCATCCACATCGAGCTCACCGGCGACGACGTCACCGAGTGTCTCGGCGGCTCTGAGCAGATCGA
>DMKW01000222.1:5842-9622 GCA_003454135.1 Microbacteriaceae bacterium | reverse complement strand
GCACAGGAGAACCGGGCCGTGCACGCGGTCGCGCGGCTCATGCTGCACGGGCGCATCGACCACATCCAGACCTCGTGGGTGAAGCTCGGCACGGAGGGCACCCAGCTCATGCTGCAGGGCGGGGCGGACGACGTGGGCGGCACGCTCATGGAGGAGACGATCAGCCGCATGGCCGGCGCCGACAACGGTTCGGAGAAGACCGTGGACGAGCTCGAGCAACTCACGTCGGCGATCGGTCGCGAGGCCTACCAGCGCACGACGACCTACGGCGAGCCGTCGGCCGAGCGTCGCGCGGTCGCCCGGGAGAACGCCGCGACGGGGTACGCGTCCACAGGCAAGTCGCTCAAGCTCTTGCCGCTCGACGTGGTCAATTCGCGCTGACCCGTGCGGTTGCGCCTCAGGGACTCCCGCCGAGGGCAGCACGCGTGCGCGACCCGAGCCGCGACCCCAGTTGCTGCAGGTCTTCGACGGTGTCGACGTCGTTGCGCAGCCCGGATGTGACCGGCAACTCGAGCTCCACATAGCCGGCGGCCCGATGTGCAGCGCGGGAAGCTCCCCCGAATGCCGGTCGGTGCGCCGACCCGGCGAGCGCCGCGATGAGCGCGGTGCCCACGCCTTCCGCATCCGGCACAAAGGCGAGCGGATGCCGCGCGGCCGACGATAGCGCCGAGGCGAGTTCCGCCGACGTCAGCGCCGGCAGGTCGCCGAGCAGCACGGCCACCGGCGAGTCCCCCGCTGCGGCGATCCCGGCCGCCACCGCCCCGTTGAGCCCACCCGAGTCGGTGTCCCGCACAACCGAGGCACCCAGCGCGACGAACTCCGGCGCCTCTGCGGCCGAGGTCACCACGATCACGCGGCCGACGCCCAACGCCGCCTCGACCGTATCGAGGGCGATCGCCCTCGCGAGCGACGCGGACGCCCCGAGACGCGACTTGGAGTCTGCCGTTCCCTTCACCGGAACGACGATCACCCAGTCAGACACAGCTTGCGCGCCCCTCTTCGAATCCCTCGCGCCACGCCTCCTCCGTGCCGAGCCGGAACATGTCGGTGATGAGCGGGCGGATGAGCACCCGCGCCCCGAGCGCGTCCCGCGCGAGAAGGTGCGAGAGTCCGCGCACGACCGCGACGGGCATGCCGCCGCTCTTGCCCTTGACGAGGTCGGCCGCCGCCGCGATCTCGTCGCCGACGGCCGGCGCGGTGACGTCCAGCTGGCGACCATGCGTGTCGAGGCTGCCGCGCAGGTCGTCGAGCAGCCGGACTCCGCTGCCGCCGATCGCGATATCCGTCTGACCTTCGCGCCAGGCCCGACCGAGCGTATCGGTGATGATGACGCCGATTGTCAGCGAGAAGCGCTCCTCGAGCGCCGCGCGCAGGCGCGACGCCGAGGCATCCGGGTCCACGGGAAGCAGCAGCACGGTGCCATCCGGGGTGTTCGACGCGTCGACGCCGGCCGCGGCGCCCACGATGCCGAGACGATTCTCCACGATGCGGGTGATTCCCCCAGGGTACGCGCGCGTCGCGACGACGCGCACCGTCTCGTCGGTGATGGCCTGCTCCCGGTCGGCCGCGGCGATTTGGCGCCCCTCGGCCTTCGAGACGATCTTGCTCGTCACCGCGAGGATGTCGCCGTGCTCGAGGCGCCCGTCGGCCGCCTCGCCGATGATGGCGGCGAGGTCGTCCCCAGGGACAATCTCGGGGATCCCTTCCAGGGCGAAAACGGTGAGCATCAGCGCTTGAGTGCCGGGAGCACGTCGCGGGCGAAGACGTCGATCCAGTCGCGCTGGTTGCGGCCGACGTTGTGAAGGTAGATGCGGTCGAAGCCGAGGTCGATGTAGCGCTGGATGTGGGCCCGGTGAGTGTCCGGTTGCTCGGACACGAGCATGCGTCCCTCGAAGTCTTCCGGCCGCACCAACTTTGCGAGCTGCTCGAATTCGAAGGGCGAGCGGATGTCGGACCGCGGAAACCGCATCCCGCCGTTCGGCCATTCGGCGATCGCGTTGGTCATGGCTTCTTCCGCGGTAGGCGCCCAGCTGAGGTGCAGGCGCAGCACTTTGAGACTACGGGACGGGTCCTTGCCGACCTCGCGCGCACCCTCATCGAAACGCGACAGGAGTGCGGCGATCTTGTCGATCGGTGCGCCGTCCACAATGAGCCCGTCGACGACGCGGCCCGCGCGCTTGGCCGTGACCGGGCCGGAGGTCGCCACGAGGATCTCCGGAGGCGTGGCCGGCATCGTCCACAGTCGAGACGACTCGAGTTTGAAAAAGGTGCCCGAGTGCTTGGCGTCGCGGCCCGCGATCGATGCCGTGAACAGCTTGTTGATCACGTCGATGGCCTCGAACATGCGGTTGATGCGCTCAGCCGTCTCGGGCCAATAGGCGCCGGTGACGTGCTCGTCGATGGCCTCGCCGGAGCCGATGCCCAACCAGTGCCGCCCGGGATACATCGCCGCGAGCGTCGCGCTGGCCTGCGCGACCATTGCCGGATGCCAGCGAAACGTCGGCACGGTCATGCCCGTTCCCAGGTCTCCCGAAGTGGTCTGCCCGAGGGCGCCGAGCACGTTCCAGACAAAGCTCGCGTGCCCCTGCCGCGGCACCCATGGCTGGAATCGATCGGCCGCCAATACGCCGGTGAACCCGCGCTGCTCGGCGTACGAGCTCAGCTCGAGCACTTCGGTGGGGTGAAACTGCTCCAGCATGGCGGCATAGCCGATCTGGGGCGGGATGGGGGGCATGTGTCTATTCTCTCGCGTGGAGTCGTGCGTCTTTCCTGCCGGGCGAAGCCGCTTCGGTGATCTGGATTCCGGCGGCCAGGGCAACCTCACGATAGGCGCCGCCGAGGCCCGCCAGAGTCGAGTGGGCATTCAGCCCGCTCGGGTTCGGCACCACCCACAATTGTGCGTCGCCGATCAACTCAGGCTGCCGACCGACGAGCGCCTTCCTGCGCCCGAAACCGATGCGATACGCCGTGATGCCGAGGATCGCTACCGCTCTCGGGTGGATGCGCGCGACACGTTCTGCCAGGGCATCGGCCCCTGCTCGCAGCTCGCGCTCATCCAGTTCGTCGGCTCGTCGGGTCGCGCCCGGCACCAGGCTGGTGATGCCGACTCCTCTCGCGATCAGATGCGCGCGATCATCAGGGTCGAGCCCTTTGGAGGCGTCGATCAGCCGGTCAACGATGCCCGCGCGGAAGAGGGCCGGATAGAACCGATTGCCTCGCCGCCCGAAGTGAGCCTGCACGGCGGCCGTCTGCAGGCCGGGGTTGACGCCGACGAAGAGCAAACGGATGCCCGGGCCGACGAGGTCAGGCAGGGTCTTGCCCCGGAATGCATCCAACTCGGCACCAGAAAATCCCACCCCTGCACTGTAAAGCAGGATGCGCCCGAGTCCCGCCAACAGGGCGAGCCCGCAACTGAAACTAGAGCGCCCGCAACCGCGGCGCCAGGTCCTTCTCGAACAGTTCGAGGAACCGCCGCTGGTCCTGGCCCGGCGAGTGGAACACGAGATGGTTGAGCCCGGCATCCACGTACTGTTTGATCTGGGCGACAACCGCACCAGGATCATTGCCGACGATGAAGCGAGAGGCGATCGTCTCGATGGGCAAGGCATCCGCTGCCTTCTCCATCTCGATCGGATCGGTGATGTCGTGCTTCTGCTCTTTGCTGAGCGCGAGCGGGGCCCAGAAGCGGGTGTTCTCGAGCGCCGTCTCGTACGACGTGTCGTATGAGAGCTTGATCTCGATCATCCGATCGATCTCGGCGGGGTCGCGACCGACCTTCTC
>DMKW01000222.1:0-5573 GCA_003454135.1 Microbacteriaceae bacterium | reverse complement strand
GCGCGACCGGCATAACGCGCGACGACCGGGCCGCCCGCCGCGATGTAGACCGGCACCGGAACATCCGGGCGGTCGTAGATCGATGCCCCGTGAGTGGAGTAGTACTCGCCCTGAAAGTCGACGCGGTCCTCGGTCCAGAGCTGGCGCATCAGCTTCACCGCTTCGCGCAACCGGGCGAAACGCTCCTTGAACTCGGGCCAGCGCTGCTCGCCCGCACCGCGGAATCCGGTCGCGACCTCGTTGAGGGCCTCGCCCGTGCCGACGCCGAGCATGATGCGCCCCGGGTAGAGGCAACCCATTGTCGCGAACGCCTGCGCGATCACCGCAGGGTTGTAGCGGAACGTCGGCGTCATCACCGACGTGCCGATCTGCACGGTCGAGGTGCGCTCCCCCACCGCCGCCATCCAGGCGAGCGAGAACGGCGCATGCCCGCCCGTGTTCCGCCACGGCTGGAAGTGGTCGCTCACCGCTACGCTCTCGAAGCCGTGCGCCTCAGCGGCAACAGCGATCTCCACGAGCTCGCGCGGATCGAACTGTTCAGCAGACGCCTTGTAGCCGAGTTTCAGAGGAAGCACCAACGGCTCCTTTCGCGAGCGGTCAATCGACGTCGCCGTCGTGGCTCCATACTGCCACCAGAACATTTCCCGTCCATTTCGGGAAGCGGATTGGCTCCGGGAATAGCCCCACAAGAACGAGCGTTCTGTACGCTGTGACCATGTCGATACCCGTGCAACCCGCCCGCCCCTCGGAGGCGCGCGATCGGCTGCTGCGCGTTGCGTCGTCGATCTTCTACCGCGACGGCATCCATGCGGTGGGTGTCGACCGCATCATCACCGAGGCGGACGTCACACGAGCGACGTTCTACCGCCACTTCCCCGGCAAGGAGGACCTCGTAATGGCCTACCTCGACCGGGAAGACGAGGCCATTCGCGGATACTTCGCCGCCGCGGAGCCTCTCGCCACCTCGCCGGCAAATATGCTCGAGCTGCTCATCGACGGCATCGCCGACGACGTCACGAGGTACCACACGAGGGGCTGCCCGTTCATCAATGCTTCGGCGGAGTATCCGGATGCCACAAGCGCCGTGCGTCGCACCGTGCGCCGACACCGCGACTGGTTCAAATCCACGCTCACGAGCGTGCTCGAGGCGGCCGGTCGCGGCGACGCGGAGGAGAAGGCGAAGGCACTCGTGTTGCTTCGGGACGCGGCGATGGTCGGCGGCTATCTCGACGGCGCCGAGACGATTCGCGACACGTTCGTGGCGACGGCCCGTCGAGTGGCCGAGCTGGACTGACCGCTCGAGGCGAGTGGTGACCGCGTCCCGCCCGGGCTACAGCCCCTGCAGGAAGTCGGCCACCGCGCGGGGAACATACGGGCTCACGTCCCCGCCGAGCGCGGCGACCTGCCGCACGAGCGAACTCGACACGTGGGCGTGCGCGGGGTCCGGCAGCATGAAGATCGTCTCGACCCCGGCGAGGTTGCGGTTGACGATCGCCATGGGCGTCTCGTAGGCCACATCCACTTGGGAGCGCACGCCCTTCACGAGCACGCTCGCGCCGACATCGGTGCAGTAGTCCACGAGCAGGCCGACGCTCCACGACGTGACCGTGATGTTCTCCGGCAGGCCGCCTTCGGCGATCGACCGCTCGATGAGCGCCACGCGCTGGGCGACCGGAAGAAGGGCCGACTTGTCCGGGTTGTGCACCACGAGAACGTGCAGTTCGTCGAAGATCCCCGCCGCTCGTTCGATGACGTCCAGATGACCGAGGGTCACGGGGTCGAAGGAACCAGGGACGACGGCGATCCTGTTCATACCTCTGAGACTATCGGCTCGACGTTACGGTTTCGTGACCATCGCCTAGTTCTTGGCGAGGAAGTCCCTGCTCGCCTCGTCGAGCCTCCGGCCGAGCGCCGTGCGCAACACCGCATGGGCGGAGAGCGTCGGGTCGTCCTCGAGCACCGCGCGGGCGATCGCGCGCGCCTCGGTGATGAGCTCGCCGTCGCGCGCGACCCTCAGCAGCCGCAGCGATGAGCGCCCACCCGACTGCACGCTCCCCAGCACGTCACCCTCCTGGCGCAGTTCGAGGTCCTTCTGGGCGAGCTCGAACCCATCGAGGGTGGATGCCACGATCTCGACGCGCTCTCGCGCGATCGTGCCGTCCTCGGCATCCGTGACCATGAGGCACAGGCCCGGCACGCCGCCACGACCCACTCGGCCGCGCAACTGGTGAAGCTGAGACACCCCGAACCGGTCGGCGTCGAGGATCACCATCGTCGACGCGTTCGGCACGTCCACGCCGACTTCGATCACGGTCGTCGCGACGAGCACGTCGATCTCGCCGCGGGCGAAGGCGCGCATGATGGTGTCCTTCTCGTCGCTCGGCAGGCGACCGTGCAGGGCTTCGATGCGCGCGGATGAGAGCAGAGGGTTCGCGCGCAGCTCGGCGATCACATCCGTGACATTCGCCCGCTTGGCCGGGCCCTGCTCGAGCTCGTCGTCGGTGTCGTCGACCGTCGTCGAGTCGATCGCCGGACACACCACGAAACCCTGCCTGCCCTTCGCGAGCTCCTCGGCGAGCCGCTCCCAGACCCGATTCACCCAACCGGGCTTGTCGGCGAGGGGCACGACGAAGCTCTCGATCGGCACGCGACCGGATGGCAGCTCCGCGATCGTGGACACATCGAGGTCGCCGAAGACGGTCATCGCGACCGTGCGCGGGATCGGCGTCGCGGTGAGCACGAGCACGTGCGGCGGCGTCGCGCCCTTGCGACGCAGCGCCTCGCGCTGTTCGACCCCGAAACGATGCTGCTCGTCGACCACCACGAGCCCGAGGTCATAGAAGCCGACCCTGTCGCTCATCAGAGCGTGCGTGCCGACGACGATGTTGGCCTGCCCGGACACTGCGGCGAGGAGCGCCTTTCGGCGATCGGCGACCGGCAGTTGCCCCGTGATGATGGCCGGGCGCAGCACGGCGGCGAGGTCTGGGCCGAGGGTCTTCACGATCGACCGCAGGTGCTGGCCGGCGAGCACCTCGGTCGGGGCGAGCAGTGCCGACTGGCCGCCCGAATCGGCCACGGCGAGCATCGCCCGCAGCGCCACGAGGGTCTTGCCCGAACCGACCTCGCCCTGCACGAGCCGGTTCATGGGAGCTGTCGCGGCGATGTCCTTCGCGATCTCGGCGCCGACCGTCGCCTGGTCCCCCGTGAGGGTGAAGGCGAGCTGTGCGTCGAAGCGCTCGAGGAAGCCCCCCGGTTTCGGCACGCGCGAGGTGGCGGCCTGCTCGCGCAGCACCTGCCGCTGCTGCAGCAGTGCCGCCTGCAGCACGAACGCCTCCTGGAAGCGCAGCGCCTTGCGCGCGGCACCCCAGTCCGCGTCCTTCTGCGGGCGGTGGATCAGTTCGACCGCTCGCGAATAGGTCATGAGCTTGCGCTCGATGCGCACGGCATCCGGCACCGGGTCGGCGAGGGGCGGCAGAGTGTCGAGCACGACCCCGATCGCCTTCTGCAGCTGCCAGGAAGCGACGGTGGCCGTGGCGGGGTAGATGGGAATCGGTAGCTCGGCCCACTTGCGGGCAGCGTCGTCCCCGGCCGCGCTGTCATCCGCCTCGAACAGCTCATAGTCGGGGTGCGCGAGTTGCATCGTGCCGCGGTAGTCGCCGACCTTGCCGGCGAAGATACCGCGCACGCCCGGGCGAAGTTCTTTCGCGCGCCAGGCCTGGTTGAAGAACGTGAGGGTCAGGATGCCCTTGCCGTCGCTGATCCGCACCTCGAGGATCGACCCGCGCTTGGCCCGCATCGGTCGCTCGCGGCTCTCGATCACCTCGGCGACGATCGTGACGTTCTCGTCGGGTGGCAGCTCGCTGAGGGCGGTGAGCTCCCCGCGCTGGGCGTAGCGACGCGGGTAGTGGCTCAGGAGGTCGCCTATGGTCGCGAGCCCGAGCCCCTTCTCGATCGCCGAAGCCGTGCGCCCGCCCAAGGCGGTGCTGAGCTTCGCGTCGAGCGGTGATTCCACCCTCCGAGGGTACCCGCGACTGCCGACCCGTCTAGAACGCGCCTCCGGCGGCGAATCTGGTCAACAGCGTCGCGAGAACTTCTACCAGGACGGGTGCGGCAACGCTGATCACGAAAACGGCGACGACACACAACGCCGCGATGGCCGCGATCCCGCCAGCCAGCTGCACCGCGAGGGAGGCCCTAGGCCGATCGGACTCGATCCCAGACGACGCGAAGAGTCCGTCCATCCCTGAGGTCTCCGGCTCTCGGATCTCGACGGCATCCTTCGTCACAGCCAGCGCCTCGCGCGAAAGATCACAAACAGGCCGCCGCTCACGGCCAGCATGAGCAGGACCGCGATCGGGTAACCGAGCGGCCAGCTGAGTTCCGGCATCGCGTGAAAGTTCATGCCGTAGATGCCGGTGATGATCGACGGCGCGAACAGGATGGCGGCCCAGGCCGAGATCTTTCGGGCCTCCTCGGCTTGCCGGTTGCTCGCCTCGCCAATCTTCTGCATGTCTTCGTTTTGGCGCTGCGCCACGAGCGTCCCGTTCACGGTGAGGATGTCGCGCAGCAGGATACGGAACTCCTCGATGCGCTCGTTGACGTTCGTTACGTGGTCGGCGACATCGCGCAGGTACTGCTGCAGGTCTTCGCCAATCTTGTACTTCTCGAAACCGTGGGAGATCTGTTCGAGCATGCCGATGAGCGGACGAGCAGCCCGCTCGAAGTCGATCACCTCGCGGGAGAGTTCGTAGATGCGCCGCGACACGCTCGGGTCACCGTCGAACACCTGCGTCTCGATCTCGTCGATGTCGTTGGAGAGGCCGGCCACGACGGGCGCGTACCCGTCGACGACGGCGTCGAGGATCGCGTAGAGCACGGCCTCGGTGCCGCGGGCGAGCAGCTCCGGCGTGCCCTCGAGACGCGCGCGCACTATCGAGAGATCGGGTGATTCCGCGTGCCGCACCGTGATCACGAAGTTCTGACCGATGAAGACGTGCAGCTCGCCGAACTCGACCTCCTCCTTGGCGTCGAGGTAGCGCGCGGCGCGCAGCACCACGAAGAGGGTGGACCCGTACCGCTCGATCTTGGGACGCTGGTGGGCGACGATCGCGTCTTCCACGGCGAGCTCGTGCAAGCCGAACTGGTCGGCGAGCGACGTGATCTCCGCCGTGGTGGGCCGGTACAGTCCGATCCACGCCATCGCCCCGGGGCGGGCCTCGAGCTTCGCGAAGGTCTCGTTGAGGGAATCGAGCGTCTCGACGCGACATCCGTTCTCGTAAATCACGTCGTTGATGAGGCTCGGACGCGCGGGACGCGCGACCTGCGGTGTCTCTGGCGGCGCGCTCGGCAGCACCTGACGGTGACGAAACGTCATGGCGCGGAACGGCTTGCGAAAATCGGGAGCCATAACTCTCACGGTAAACCCGCTGGCCAAACAATTGGCAGCGCCGCGCACCAATCAACTCGCAACCCAACGGCGCTGCTCCCGTCGCAACCCACGTTTTTCCGGAGGTTCGCGAGATACCGGATGCCGCGACGCGCGTTTCTCCGGAGGTTGGCACGATACCGGATGC
>DMKW01000182.1:3542-4492 GCA_003454135.1 Microbacteriaceae bacterium | reverse complement strand
CAGAACCCTCCCGCCGCCGGTGCAGCTCTTGATGCCGGACAGAGCATCGGAGCAGGTGAGCGTGACGGTCACATTGCTGTTGTTCCAGCCGCCGGAGTTTGGCGCAGGCGCCCACGTACCGCCGACGGTTGGCGCCGTCTTGTCGAGCTTGACCGTCACCGAGCCGTTGCCGCCGTTGCCCAACCTGTCGGTTGCCGTCGCGGTCTTGACGATGCCCGCGGTGTTCGTGTTCACCGTGTCCGTGGCGGGAGTCGGGCCGGATCCGACTCCCGAGCCGGCATCGGTTGCCGACCAGGTGATGCCGACGTTGGTCTTGCTCCAGCCGGCAGCATTGGGCACCGGCGACAAGGCCGCCGTCACCATCGGTCCGGTGTTGTCGAGGGTAAATGACGCCTGCATCGACGCGGATGGGCCGGTGCATTTCCCCTGACCGTTGACGTTCGGTGATGCCGTCGCGGTCACCGCCTGAACGCCGTCTCCCGCGCCGGCGGTGCTCGTGAATGTCCACGAAGACTTGGCGGTCGACGACGATGCCTGGGTGGTGAATGCGCCAGAGACATCGACGCACTTCGTGTCGGCGCTTGTCAGAACCGTCAGTGTCAGCGCTCCGCCCTGCTTTGCGTACAGGAGTCCACCGGATGAGACGGTGCCAGTCCCGCCGGTAAATGTGGCGCCGGAAACGCTCGACGCGAAGGAGGGAGATGCGGTGAGCAACCCCGCGACCACCGCCAGTGCGGCGACGAAGGCGAGACGGCCGCGCGCGCGACGCCCGTCAGTGAGAAGAAGTCTGGTGGCGACGCTGCCACTTAAAGGGTGCACGATGTCCTCCGGGAATGGCAGCGTTCGGGTGCGCAACCAAGGCCTGAATCCTCCACGGCTTGAATTCGCGGGTCGATCCCCCTTGTGCGGGGTAGACAGGTCTACACGCCCGCCCGGCCGCAGTTGGGTTG
>DMKW01000182.1:3147-3321 GCA_003454135.1 Microbacteriaceae bacterium | reverse complement strand
GTCTGCGAATCCGACAGAATGGAGTGACCGGGTCTCTACCCTGTCTCGAACGAACTGACCCTTCCGAAAGAACCGCATCATCGCCTGACGCACGAGGAGTGACCAAGTGGCTGCACGGTACATGCTCGTCGTCGCCCATACGGGTCGTCAGGATTCGCTCGACTCGGCCGTGAA
>DMKW01000182.1:1856-2946 GCA_003454135.1 Microbacteriaceae bacterium | reverse complement strand
CAGGCCCCGGATCTCACGGCCATCGAGGTGCTCGGCGACTCGATCGACATCGGCGAACTCGAACTCGTGATCGTGCTGGGCGGGGACGGCACGATCCTGCGCGCCGCCGAGCTCGCCCGAGGATCGTCGGCGCCGCTGCTCGGCGTCAACCTCGGCCACGTCGGTTTTCTCGCCGAGAGCGAGCGGGACAATCTCACCGAGACGGTGCGGCGTGCGCTCGCTCGCGACTACCTCGTGGAGGAGCGCATGACACTTGCGGTGCGCGTGAAGGTCGATTCCGAGGTGATCTACGAGACCTGGGCGCTCAACGAAGCGACCGTCGAGAAGGCCAGCAGGGAGCGGATGCTCGAGGTCGTTATCGAGGTCGACGGCCGGCCGCTCTCCTCCTTCGGTTGCGACGGGGTCGTGATGTCCACCCCCACCGGATCGACCGCATACGCCTTCTCGGCCGGGGGCCCCATAGTGTGGCCGAGCCTGGACGCGATGCTGCTCGTGCCCCTCAGTCCGCACGCCCTGTTCGGCCGGCCGCTCGTCGTCGGGCCGGAATCGGTCTTCGCGGTCGAGGTGCTGCAACGCACCCAAGGCACCGGGGTGCTGTGGTGCGACGGTCGGCGGTCGACCGATCTTCCCCCCGGGGCTCGGGTGATCGTCCGACGGTCTCCCGTGCCCGTGCGGCTGGCACGATTGCACCAGGGCCCGTTCACCGACCGTCTCGTCGGCAAGTTCAACCTGCCGACCAACGGCTGGCGAGGCCCGGCCGACGGCGACGGTGCATCGCAGTGATCGAAGAGATCTCGATCCGCAACCTCGGTGTGATCGGCGAGGCCAGGCTTCCACTCGGCGCGGGATTCACCGCCCTCACGGGTGAAACGGGCGCGGGCAAGACGATGGTGGTCACCGCGCTCGGCCTCCTGCTCGGCGATCGATCGGACGGGTCGGTGCTGCGCCAGGACGGCGGGTCGGCAATCGTCGAGGGCCATTGGCAGATCGAGCCGAACGGGGCCGTCGCCGAACGCGTGCGGGATGCGGGCGGCGATGTCGACGGCGGGGAACTCATCCTCGGCCGATCCGTGTCGCAGGACGGCCGGAG
>DMKW01000182.1:0-1761 GCA_003454135.1 Microbacteriaceae bacterium | reverse complement strand
GCGCAGCGTGAGGCGCTCGACCGCTTCGCCGGCCCGGCGCTCGCCAGCCTGCTCGCCGACTACCAGGCGACCCATCGTCGCTGGCAAGAAAACCAGGGCGAACTCGACGTGCTAATCGCCGACCGCGGTCGACGCGAGCGCGAGGCCGACGAGTTGCGCATCGCCATGGCAGAGATCGAGGCCGCGAATCCGCGACCCGGCGAGGACGCCGAACTCGCGGAACGCGCCGAACGACTCACCAATCTCGAAGACCTTCGGCTCGCCGCCGGGCGAGCCCACGAGCTCGTGTCATCCGAGAGTCTCGACGATGCGCGCGACGTAATCGGACTCCTGGACATGGCCAGGCGTCAGCTCGAGCGCGTATCGATCCACGATCCCGCCCTCGAGCCGATCGTGGAAGCCATCACCAACGCGAGCTTCGTCGTCGCCGACGTGTCGAGCCAGATTTCGAGCTATCTCGGCGACCTCGACACCGACGGCGGCCGCGAACTGGAGATCGTGAACGAGCGCCGTGCCGAGCTCGGTGCCCTCGTTCGCAAGTACGGTCCGACGCTCGACGACACCATCGACTATCTCGAGTCGGGGAGCACCCGGCTGCTCGAACTCGATCACGACTCCGACCGCATCGAAAGCCTCGGCGCAGACGTTGCCGCCGACCGCGAACGAGTCGTGCGGATCGCCGCGCGCCTGACCGAGATGCGCCGGGATGCCGCCGCGCGTCTCTCCGAGGCGGTAACGGCGGAGCTGGGGTCGCTCGCCATGCCCAATGCGCGACTCGTCGCCGAGGTATCCGACCGCGAGGACTACAGCCTCACCGGCAAGGACAACGTCTCGATCCTGCTCGCGCCGCATCCCGGCGCCGAACCCCGACCGCTCGGGCGCGGGGCCTCCGGGGGCGAGCTGTCGCGCGTGATGCTTGCGATCGAGGTCGTGATCGCCGGGAGCGATCCCGTGCCAACCTTCATCTTCGACGAAGTGGATGCCGGAGTCGGGGGAGCGTCGGCGATCGAGATCGGGCGTCGCCTCGCGCGCCTTTCGCGCACAGCCCAGGTGATCGTCGTGACGCACCTCGCACAAGTGGCCGCGTTTTCGACCAACCACCTGCGTGTCGTGAAAGACAGCGACGGCGCGGTCACGGCGAGCAGCGTGCAGCAACTCCACGGCGAAGAGCGCATCGAGGAGATGGCGAGGCTGCTGTCCGGCCTCCCGGACTCCGAGAGTGGCCTCGCCCACGCACGGGAGCTGCTCGAAACCGCGAGAGCGCTCGACAACTGATCGCGACCGGCCCTCGATCGAATCCCGCTCGGTGATCGGCGAAACGCCGCGGGCGAAACCGGCCTGTCGCTGGCGCCGGGTGCGCCAAGCCCGGTGATAGGCTGTAACCCCGTGGTAGTCAAACAGAGCGCGGACGTTACTAAGCATATTTTCGTGACGGGTGGTGTCGTTTCGAGTCTCGGTAAGGGACTCACGGCAGCGAGTCTCGGCAACCTCCTCACCGCGCGGGGCCTTCGCGTGGTCATGCAGAAGCTCGACCCGTACCTCAACGTCGACCCCGGCACGATGAATCCGTTCCAGCACGGCGAGGTCTTCGTGACCGACGACGGCGCGGAGACCGACCTGGACATCGGCCACTACGAGCGATTCCTCGACATCAATCTCAACCAGGCCGCCAACGTCACGACCGGTCAGATCTATTCGACGGTGATCGCCAAGGAGCGCCGGGGCGAGTACCTCGGCGACACGGTGCAGGTGATCCCGCAC
>DMKW01000179.1 GCA_003454135.1 Microbacteriaceae bacterium | reverse complement strand
CGGTGCCGATCGCTGCGGTGCCACGTCGTTTCCCCTTAGCGTCGTCGAGAGTTCTACTCTCTACCCTCTAAGACGCATAACTCGCGCAAAACGTTGTGACGGGCCGTTGCGGCGACCCGCCCTCCGGCCCGAACCCCTCGCAATTGTGCCCCTTTGTCGTCTTCGTGCCGTGTCGAGCGGCGACAGAAGCGACAAACGGGCACAATCGGGGCTCGAACGCGGCGGGCGGTCGGCGGCTCGGGGTCAGTTCTCCCTGGCGAGCTTGAGGCGGCGGCGGATGTCGGCGAGCTGCGCCGTGAGAGCCTCGGGAAGTCGGTCGCCGAAGCCGGCGAAGAACTCCTCCGTCGATTCGAGCTCGGCGAGCCAGGCCTCCGGGTCGACGGCGAAGAGCTGCTCCCACTGCGACGCCGTGACGCCGAGGCCCTCGGTATCGATGCCGTCGGCCACCGGCTTCCAGCCGAGCGGGGTGTCCGCGCCGGCCGCTCGCCCGTCGACCCGGTCGAGAATCCAGGCCAGCACACGCGAGTTCTCGGCGAATCCCGGCCAAAGGAAGCTGCCGTCGTTGCTCTTGCGGAACCAGTTGACCTGGAAGATGCGCGGGGCGGTGCCCGTCGCCCGCAGCTTCGCACCCATCTCGAGCCAGTGGGACCAGTAGTCGGCCATGTTGTAGCCGCAGAACGGCATCATCGCGAACGGGTCGCGGCGCAGCTCGCCGACGGTGCCTTCCGCCGCTGCCGTGCGCTCCGACGACACCGTCGCGCCGATGTACACGCCGTGCTCCCAGTCGCGCGCCTCCACCACGAGCGGCACGTTGCTCGCGCGCCGGCCGCCGAAGATGATCGCGTCGATCACGACGCCGTGCGGGTCGTCCCAGTCGGACGAGATCGACGGGCACTGGGCGGCCGCGACCGTGAACCGGGAGTTGGGGTGCGCCGCGAGGGACCCGGATGACGCGGTCCAGTCGTTGCCCTGCCAGTCGACGAGGTGCTCGGGGATCTTGTCCGTAAGCCCCTCCCACCACACGTCGCCGTCATCGCGGAGTGCGACGTTGGTGAAGATCGCGTTGCCCCAGAGGGTGTCGACGGCCGTCGCGTTTGTGGACGGTCCGGTGCCGGGGGCCACTCCGAAGAATCCGGCCTCCGGGTTGATGGCGCGCAGGCGGCCATCGGCATCCGGCTTGAGCCACGCGATGTCGTCGCCGATCGTCTCCACGGTCCAGCCGGGGATGGAGGGGGTGAGCATCGCGAGGTTCGTCTTGCCGCACGCGGAGGGGAACGCCGCCGCGACGTGGAAGACGCGGCCGCGGGGGTTGGTGACCTTGAGGATGAGCATGTGTTCGGCGAGCCAGCCCTCGTCCCTGGCGATCACCGAGGCGATGCGCAGCGCGAACGACTTCTTCGCTAGAAGCGCGTTGCCGCCGTAGGCCGATCCGAACGACCAGATTTCCCGGGTTTCGGGAAAGTGCGAGATGTACTTTGTTTCGTTGCATGGCCACGGCACGTCGACCGCACCGTCGACGAGGGGGGCTCCGACGCTGTGCACGGCCGGAACCCACTCGGTGTCGGCGGTGATGAGCTCGAGAGCCGCCGTTCCCATGCGGGTCATGATCCCCATGCTGGCGACGACGTATGGGGAGTCGGTGACCTGCACGCCGAGCTTGGCGAGCGGGCTGCCGAGCGGCCCCATCGAGAAGGGGATGACGTACATCGTGCGGCCGCGCATGCTGCCGTCGAACAGCTTCGCGAGCACGGGGCGCATCTCGGCGGGGTCGCGCCAGTTGTTGGTCGGACCGGCGTCGTCCTCGTGCTCGGAGCAGATGAAGGTGCGCGCCTCCACGCGGGCGACGTCGCTCGGGTCGCTCCTCGCGAGAAAACTGTACGGGCGGTGCTCCGGGTTCAGGCGGATGAGCGTGCCGCTGTCGACCATGGCACGGGTGAGTCGGTCGTACTCGCCGGCTGACCCGTCGCACCAGACGACCGAGTCCGGCTTCGTGAGCGCGGCGATCGATTCGACCCACGCAACGACGCGCGCATCGGCGCTTGCGGGAGGGGAGTTATCTTCACGCGGGTGCGGTGCCGCGAGGGCTTTCGCGGGAGCCGAACTGGACCGAGTGGGGGTGAGAGTCATGGTCGAACCGTCCTCGAGATGGGAGAAAATCTGTCGTGATGCAAGCCTGCGCCTAAGTTTCGGCGCCATTCAGAACTTTCGACTGGAAAAAATAGCCGTTCTTTCACTAATGTGAATTCCATGACCGATCTCGCGACGCTGGGCCAGCGCATCCGTCACTTTCGAAACGAGGCGGGTCTGACACTCGACCAGTTGGGAAACGCCGTGGGAATCGCCGGCAGCCAGCTCTCCCTCATGGAGAACGGGCGCCGTGAACCACGCCTCTCGCTGCTGCAGGGAATCGCCGGCACCGTGGGCGTTCCGGTGTCCGAGCTGCTCAGCGAGCAGCCGCCCACTCCGCGGGCCGCCCTCGAGATCGAACTGGACCGGATGCAGAAGTCGGCGATCTATCAGGGGCTGGGGCTCCCCGCCATCCGGCCGTCTCGCACGATGCCCGAGGACACGCTCGAGTCCCTCGTCGGCCTGCACCGGGAGCTCGCCCGGCGTGCGCGCGAGGCGATCGCGACCCCGGAAGAGGCCAGGCGAGCCAACACCGAGCTGCGCCAGTACATGCGCACGCAAGACAACTACATGCCTGATATCGAGGCGCTCGCCGAGGAGAGCGTGCGCGGGGTCGGACACGTCAACGGCGCCCTCACCCACCGCTCGGTCAACCTCATGGCGAAGAAGCTCGGTTTCGACCTCATCTTCGTCAACGACCTGCCGCACTCGACCCGATCGGTGACCGACCTCGAGAACGGGCGAATCTACCTGCCGCCCGCGTCGATCCCGGGTGGACACGGCCTGCGCTCGATGGCGCTGCAGGCGCTCGCCCACCGGCTGCTCGACCACAAGGAGCCGGAGAGCTACGCGGAGTTTCTGCGCCAGCGACTCGAGATCAACTACTTCGCCGCCGCGTGCCTCATGCCGCTCACCCAATCGGTGGACTTCCTCTCGGCGGCGAAGGCGGAGCGCAACCTCGCCGTCGAGGACTTTCGGGATGCGTTCGGTGTGACCCACGAGGCCGCCGCGTTGCGGTTCACCAACCTCGCGACCTCGCACCTGGGAATGCCGGTGCATTTTCTGCGGGTCGGCGAGGACGGGGCGCTCTACAAGGGCTACGAGAACGACGGGCTGCAACTGCCGACCGACGTGACCGGTTCGACGGAGGGGCAGCTCGTGTGCCGACACTGGAGCGCGAGGACCGCGTTCACACGGGCGAGCCGCACGACGGAGTTCTACCAGTACACGGACACGCCGACGGGCACGTACTGGTGTTCGACCCAGACCGGCACCGCGTCGAGCGAGGAGTTTTCGATCACGTTCGGCGTGCCGTTCGCCGACTCGAAGTGGTTCCGCGGCCGTGAGACCACCAACCGGGCGACATCGACCTGCCCGGACGAGAGCTGCTGCCGCCGTCCGGCCACCGACGTGTCCAAGCGCTGGGTGCACAAAGCCTGGCCGAGCGCGAAACTGCACGCGCACATCCTGTCGCCGCTACCGTCCGGCACGTTCCCGGGCGTCGACGACACCGAGCTCTATGCGTTC
This sequence comes from Microbacteriaceae bacterium, assembly GCA_003454135.1. Lineage (GTDB taxonomy): Bacteria > Actinomycetota > Actinomycetes > Actinomycetales > Microbacteriaceae > Lacisediminihabitans. The sequence goes on along the minus strand of DMKW01000179.1, from coordinate 2,443 downwards.
CTCGACGCGCACTCGGGGGAGTAGGCGCGGGACGGAGCGCGCCGCGGCTCGCCCCGGGAACTACAGGTGCGCGCCGCAGCGGCGAACCGCGAGGAGGGTGAGCGCGCGGGCAACGGCGAAGAGTTCGTCGAGATTCACCTGTTCCCGCGGGGCGTGGGCGAAATTCACGTCGCCGGGACCGAAGTGCAGCGTCGGGATCCCTCCGATCCCCGAGTACAGGCGCAGGTCGCTCCCGTACGGCGCCGCGGTGCGTTCGGGGGCGGCACGGCCGGAGAGTGTCGTGATCGCGTTCGACACCTGGTCGATAAACGAGTGGTCGTCGGCAATGCGCCCGCTCGCGAACTGGCCGCCCGGCCAGGTGACGGTCGCTGGATTGTCCCGCAGCCACGGGTCGGCGGCGCACGCGTCGGCGACCGTGCGCTCGAGGTCCGTTCGGGCATCCGCGGGGTCCTCGCCGAGCTGCACCCCCATCCGCCCCTCGGCCACGAGAAGGTCGGGGACGCTGCTCGCCCAGTCGCCGGACCGCACGCGGCCGATCGAAATCGGGTAGGGCAGCGACGTCGTGCGGAAGAGCGGGTCCGGCTTCGAGTTGCGTTCGGCCTCGAGCGCGTAGAGGGCGGCATTCACGGGCAGAAACGCGTCGAAGGCACTCACGCCCTGCAGCCGCGTGCTGCCGTGGGCGGCCCGGCCGTGAATCGAGATGGCGAAGGTGAGCGCGCCGGCGCACGCCGTGACGATGCGATTGCTCGTCGGCTCGGTGAGCACGGCGGCATCCCCGCCGTGGCCGCGCAGCATCGTGCCGAATGCGCCGAGTCCGCCATCCTCCTCGCTGATCACGGAGTGGATTGCGAGCGGCCGTTCGAGGGTGACTCCCGACGTCAGGATGGCGCGCAGCACCCCGAGGTTGGCGGCGACGCCCGCCTTCATGTCGCACGCGCCCCGCCCGTGCAGCACTCCTCCGTGGATGGCGCCGCTGAACGGGTCGCCGTTGAGCCACCGGTCGAGATCGCCCGTGGGCACGACGTCGATGTGACCCTGGAGCACGAGCGCCGGAGTGCCGTCGCCGGTACTGCCGACCACGCCGTAGCCCTCGGTGCGACCCGTCTCCTCGCCCGGAAACCTCGGATCGGCGCGCAGCGCGTCCATGTCGAACTTCCAGGCGTCCACGTCGAGGCCGCTCTGTTCGAGCAGTGTTGCCTGCGCATGCTGCAGTTCGGACTCCGCGTCGGTTCCCGTGACGCTCGGCACGCGGATGAGGGCCACGAGCGTGTCGACCATCGTCTGTTCGTCGACGTGGTCGAGCACGCGGGATTCGATCGCAGTGAGCTCCATCGCTGAATCCTATCCGCGCGCCAGTCGCCCGATCAGTACGCCTGCGGCTGCGTGAAGAGGCCCTTCGGGTCATAGTGTCCGCGGATTTTCGCGAGCCGGGCCGCGTTGTCGCCGAAGTACGATGTCGCGGGGTCGGCGAGGCTTGCATCCGAGTAGTTGACGTAGGCACCCTCGCCCCACGCGTCTGTCAGTGCGGCGCGGAAGCCGCGCACGTAGGCGTCGAGGGGGGCCGGGTCGCTCCCGTTCGGGAACGTGGCGGTGTACTGCACGGTGGCGAGAGCCTCTCGGTGCGGAAAGGCGGTCGCACCGGGGGAGACGTCGCCGACCACGCCGCCGAGGGCATCGATCGAGATGCCGCCCTCCGTCATGCCGGGGATGGCCTTCGCGGCGGACACGTGGTCGGTGATGGCGCGGATGCCGTCGGCGTCGAGCGGCGAGTATGCCACGTGGGAGGTGGCCGAGAACGACTCCCGCGTGAGCTTGCCGCCGGCTCCCGTTTGGCATGCCGCGACCGGAATATCGGCGCAGCCGGCGTATCTCGCCATTGCGTCGCGATAGTCGTGCCGCGAGACACCCCTCTTGCGGGGCGCCCCGGCGGCGGCGAGAAAAGGTGCGAGTTGGGCGTCGATCGCGCCCTCGTCGCCGAGCCAGGTGCCGGAGACGAACACGCCGGGGCCGCTCGAGTATCCGGGGCCGTTGAGCAGCTTGAGGGTCGACCACAGCCTGGGGTCGGCGGACGGCGCCCACGCCTGCCAGGCGGCAATCACCGCCGCAGCGGAGCCGAACGGCCAGCCGAGCGAGAACATCGTCACGTCGGGCGCCGGCGTGGTCTCAAAGGTTAGCGCGATCACGACGCCGAGGTGTCCGCCGCCGCCGCCGCGGCAGGCCCAGAAGAGGTCGGGCTCGTTCGTGGCGTTCGCCGTGACCACCCTCGCGTCGGCGGTCACGATTTCGACCTCGGTGAGCGAGTCGCAGGTGAGCCCGTAGGCGCGCACGAGCACGCCGACGCCCCCGCCGAGGGTGAGGCCGGCGATGCCGACCGTGGCGCACGATCCGCCCGCGATCGCGCGCCCGCGAGCGCCGATCGCGTCGTAGACCTGGGCGAGCGAGG
>DMKW01000036.1:12601-22665 GCA_003454135.1 Microbacteriaceae bacterium | reverse complement strand
ACAACGCCAAGGACGGCACGGCCAAGATCGTCGCCGAATGCACCCTGCCGCTCACCGGCCTGAGCTGTGTTGACCGCATCATCAGCGACCTCGCGGTGTTCGACGTGGTCGACGGCGGGCTGGTGCTACGCGCGGTCGCACCCGGGGCATCCGTCGACCAGCTCCGAGCGGTGACCGGGGCCGAGTTCGTGGTCGACCTCGACGAGACCGTCGCGCCCGCCGCCGCCGCTGTCTCGCTCTCGGCACGCGTCTCCGCATGAGCGCCGTGATCGTGGGCTACGCCCGCACGCCTTTCGTGAAGTACCGCGGCCAATTCGCCGCCGTGACCGCCACCGAACTCGGCGCCGCCGCCATCCGTTCCGCACTCTCGCGGGCGGGCGTCTCACCCGCCGACGTCGACTTCGTCTACGCCGGCCAGGTGCTGCAGGGCGGGGCCGGGCAGAACCCCGCGCGTCAGTCGGCCGTGGGTGCGGGCATCCCGTTCGGCACGCCCGCGCTCACCCTCAACGCCGTGTGCCTCTCCGGCACCGAGGCGATCATCTCCGGCGTGCGGCTGATCGACGCCGGGGAAGCGGATGTCGTCGTGGCCGTCGGTCAGGAATCGATGACCCTCGCACCCCACGCCTGGTCCGGGTCGCGAGCCGGCAAGCGCTACAGCGCGATCGAGCTCGTCGACACCATGGACCACGACGGCCTCACCGACGCCTTCGAGCGCCGCTCGATGGGCTCCTCGACCGAAGACCGCAACGCGCCGCTCGGCGTGACGCGCGCCGACCAGGATGCCTGGGCCGCCGCCTCGCACCAGCGTCTCGCCGCCGCGACGGAGTTCCTCGCCGACGAGATCGAGCCCTTCGAGGTGCCCGGCCGCAAGGGCTCCACGATCGTCTCGGCCGACGACGGGCTGCGCGCCGACACCACCGTGGAGACCCTCGGCGTGCTGCGCCCGGCATTCGGCGGCGACGGCACCATCACCGCCGGCAACTCCTCCCAACTCACGGATGGCGCGGCCGCCGTCGTGCTCATGAGCGAGACCGCCGCCGCCTCCCGCGGAATCGCCGGCATCGCGCGCATCCTCGCCCACGCCTTCGTGGCCGGACCCGACGTCTCGCTGCACGCCCAGCCCGCCGCGGCGATCACGGCCGCGCTCGCCCGCGCGGGCCGCCCGGCCGACGACCTCGCCGCGGTCGAGATCAACGAGGCCTTCGCCGCGGTGTCGGTTCACTCCACGCGCCTTCTCGGTGTCGACCCCGCCATAGTCAACGCCCACGGCGGCGCGATCGCCCTCGGCCACCCGATCGGCGCCTCCGGCGCCCGCATCGTGGGCCACCTCGCGAGGCGACTCGCCCCCGGCGGCCCCGGCGCGCTCGGCGCCGCAGGCATCTGCGGCGGAGGCGGCCAGGGCGCCGCCGTGATCCTCGAAGCCCGGTAGGGCTATAACCAAAGGGATATAGGTGCCCCGGAATACGTATTGGAATTCGCGGAGCACCTAAGCGAACGTGGACCTGAGGCTTTTGCGCGTGCAGAAGCCGTCGGGCCGCACGGTGCGGTGCCGGATCACAAAGGAGTGTTTCGATGATCGATGACATGTTCGTATTCGACTGCGTCTGCCATGTCTACGACTTCTCACCGGGTAACCAGCGCAAGGAGATGCGCGCCATGGAGCCGATGCTCCAGGGCTGGGCCATCGCGATGGACATGATGAAGTACGAGCCGCAGCACGGCCAGTTCGCCGGAGACTTCGACTGGGAGACCAAGTTCACCTCGGAGCAGATGTTCGACATCGAGTTCGTCCAATCGCCGGTGGACATGGCCATGGCCTGCGCCGTTCCGGTGTGGGACTGGTTCCAGGATTCGTTCTCCTCCATTCAGGCTCAGGCCGATTTCGCGTCGCGGTATCCGGATCGCGTCCTGCTCTCGGGCGGCGTCGATCCGATCCACCACGGACTGCATGGCGCGAAGACCGAGATGACGCGGCAGGTGAAGGAGCTCGGCGCTCGGTCGATCAAGTTCTACAACGCGCACATCGACCTTTCGTGGCGCTGCGACGATCGCGACCTCGCGTACCCGATGTACGAGCACGCCGGAGAGCTGGGCATCAAGAACCTCCAGTTCCACAAGGGCCTGCCCTTCGGCATGTGGGATGTCGAGAAGCTCCGCCCGGTCGACCTCCAGCGTCCGGCCCGCGACTTCCCCGACATGAACTTCATCATCCATCACCTCGCACTCCCCTACTTCGACGAGGCAGTATCGATCGCATCGCGCTTCCCGAACGTCTACCTGGCGCTCTCCGGGGTGCTCGCCTTCTACAAGATCGCTCCTCGCCAGGTGCAGGAGCAGCTCGGCCGGCTCCTCATGGAGGTCGGTGCCCACAAGCTGCTCTGGGGCTCCGAGGCCGCGATGACCGGAGCACCTGCGCCGTTCCTGAAGGACTTCATCGAGCTCGAAATCCCGCTCGACCTCCGTAAGGGCTATGGCTACCCGGAGATCACCCGCCAAGACAAGGAACTCATTCTGGGGCTCAACATGGCGCGACTGTACGACGTCGACGTCGAGGCGAAGAAGATCGAGTTCGCAGCGAAGCCGGTGTTCCAAGGGGTGGGATCGTGAACGAAGTCTCGCCTGAAGACCTCGACCGCCGGGTCGTCTCACTGAATCGTGTGATGGCCGTACACAAGGGCGGCGTCGAGGTGATCGCTTCCGACGACGGAAATGTCGTGGTCGGATTCCGCGGTATGTGCACCGGTTGCACCTACCGCCCTGTATGTGCCGAGACGTTGGTGCGTCCGGCCCTGGGCACGGTGAGTAACGTGGTCGACATCCAAATCCTCGGTACCCATATCAATGAGGAGAATCGCCTCAACCTCGTGGAGAGTCTCCGCGCGTGATCCCGGTGATGCCGTGGCTGCACATCCACGGCATCACCGCGGTGCGTCATGGTCGCGACGAACTGCATCCCCGCCTAGTGATACTTGCTCGGCCACAGCTCGAAGACGCCTCACCAGAGGTCGGTTCCCGTCGGAATCCCGCCAGGCGAGGGCGATTGTGGGAGGTTCGATGTCACTCACGGGAACGAAGCAGACTGGGTGGCCTCGGTAACTGCTGGCCACCCACGCGGGGGCGATTCCGATCGCCTCGTTCGCGGCAACTAGTTGCACGAATTTGTCGAGGCTGCGCACGCTGTGATGCACGACCGCTGGTTTGCTGCGATAGGCGGAAGCTGACCAGTATTCGCGACAAGCCGAGTCGAGTGTGTCTGTGGCGACCCAGGGTTCGTCGAGAAGCTCTCCGATCCTTACGGACTCGCGTGTGCTCAGATCGTGACCGACGGGCAGCACAGCGACGATTCCTGGCCGCCCTAGCGGCAGGAGGCCGAGTCCCTGGGACAGGATCGGCAGGATGATGAACGACACGTCGGTCTCATGCAGCATCAATCCCGCCGAGGGCTGGTCGAAGGCGTACTCCATAAGTTCGACGTGGCTGTCCGGGAAATCGTTGCGGAAGGTACGGAGAACGCGCGAGATGAGCTCGGTCTGGGTGCCCACGATGATCCCGACGCGAACCGGCGACTGGTCTTCGCGATCGAGGGCGCGAGCGGCTGCGACGGCGGCATCGAGTTCGGTCAGTGATGCCCGCGCGTGCGGAAGGAATCCCTCCCCCGCAGCGCTCAGCGCCATCCCCTTAGCGTGTCGGTCGAACAGGGCCACGCCGACGACGGCCTCGAGGGCTCTGATCTGCGCCGACAGGGCCGGTTGGGAGATGTAGAGGTGCTGCGAGGCCCTGGTGACGGTGCCGAAGTCGGCCACGGCGATGAAGCAGCGGAGCTGGTGCACGCTGAGTGCCACAGAGCGCCTCCTCGGATCGTGGCTGGCGGTCGCTTCGGCGGAGCCCGTCCGGGCAAACGGGTATATCGCCCGGGTGGCGACCGTCAGAGTAGCGTGATCCTACCATCCGCGCCCGCTCGTAGGCGGTCGAAGAGTGGGGTCATCCAGATGCGCGACTCCCTGGATCTCGATCAGCGCCTCGGGCTGCCAGAGCTTGGTGATGCCGATGCCCGCCATCGCGGGATACTCAGTGCCGGCCAGTTCACGCCACTTGGCACCGATCGCTTTTCCGTTGCGCTGGTAGTCGTCGACATCGGTCAAGTAGATCGTGACGTCCACGAGGTCCGCCGGCCGGCCGCCAGCGGCACGCAGGGTGGTCAGCACGTTCGTGAAGGCTTGCTCGAACTGCTCGACGATGCCGCCCGCCACGATTCGACCCGAGGCATCCATGGCCGTCTGCCCTCCGAGGTAAACGGTCGATCCGGCGACGACACCGTGGGCGAAGCCGACCGGCTTGGCGAGTTCGGGGGGATTGATGATTCGGCGTGACATGGAGGTCCCTTCTCTGTGCGGCGGTGCCGCAGATCCGTTGTCCGCCACATTATCGATATCGCGTTCTTGTGACGTTCGTAAAAAGTATGCCATACTCGTGTGCAGAACACATCTGACGACGGAGTACGGAGGTCGAGCCCGATGCGGTTGGCAGCGATAAAGAGCAACGACGGCGGCACTGTCGCGGCCGTTCTCGATGGCGCCGGTTGGGCGACCATTGATGGCGCGACCGACGTCAGCGACCTGGTGTTGCGCCCGGATTGGCGACGATCAGCCGAGGTCGCACTGTCGACCGGTGGCCGGATCGCGCCCGCGGATGCGCAGCTCGTCACTCCCCTGGGCTCCCCTGCCAAGGTCGTCTGCTGCGGCCTGAACTACGCCGATCACATCGCGGAGACCGGCCGGGAGACCCCGGAATTCCCGACCTTGTTCGCCAAGTTCGCCGACACCCTCACCGGGCCGCACGACGACATCCGCGTCACCGGATCGACGGCCATCGACTGGGAGGCCGAGCTCGCCGTGGTCATCGGCACCCCGATCCACCACGGCGACAGTGCTGAGGCGCAGAGCGCGATCCTCGGCTACACGATCGCGAACGACGTCTCGATGCGCGACTGGCAGAGCCGCACCTTGCAGTGGTTCCAAGGCAAAGCGTGGAACGCCACCACTCCGGTCGGCCCTGTCATCGTGACCGCCGACGAGTTCAATCCTGCCAGCGGCGCGGAGATCACTTGCCTGGTCGGCGACGAGGTCATGCAACGCAGCGACACCAACCGGCTGGTCTTCGACGCGGCGACCCTTGTGTCCTATATCTCGGGATTTACCGCGCTCCGACCCGGCGACCTCATCCTCACCGGAACGCCCGGGGGCGTCGGCCTCGGGCGGGAACCGCGCCGATACCTGGCCGATGGAGAAATGCTCACCACGCGAATCGCCGGAATCGGCGAACTCCGCAACCGGATTCTCACGAAAGAGAGGGACAACTCATGACTACAGACGAATCGATCTCCACCGAGGAGCTCCGCTGGCACAAGGTTCCGCAGGTAACCCCTGCCGGTCAGGAAGACACTCACACGCTCTCCTCCGGCGATTGCATCCGCGTCACGGGTGTCGGCCGGAACCACACGGAGGCCACGAAGATCTGGTTTGGCCAGGTCTCCAACAAGCCCGGCTACCGCTCGCTCCCCCACCATCACGGCGAGGCCGAGACCGGCGGCTACGTGCTGCGCGGCCGGGCCCGGATCTACTTCGGCGAAAACTACGCGGAGTGGCTCGACATGGCCGAGGGCGACTGGGTGTTCGTACCGCCGTTCATGCCGCACGTCGAAGCCAACATGTCGGTCACCGACGACCTGATCTGGCTGACCACACGCACCCCCGACAACATCGTGATCGACCTTCCTGAAGTTGACGACAGCCTTCTCGAGGGGTTCAGGCGAGTATGAGCGAGTCCGCGGAAGTATTCCGCAAGGCGATTGCCCTCACCGAGGTGCCAGCGCAGGTCTTCGACCGCGCCTTCACCGCCGAGGCGCAATATGTTCCGTGGGCAAAAGCTTACGGCGGCGACATGGTTGCGCAGGCCGTGGTCGCGGCCACAGCGACCATCGAGCGGGACCGAACACTGCATTCGTTGCACAACACTTTCCTCCGTCCGGTCGATGTGGGCCTTGAGGTGCGCTACGAGGTAGAACAGCTCAGAGACGGCCGCGGCTATTCCACTCGGCAGGTCCGCGCGTTTCAGAACGGCAAGGCAGTCTTCCTCAGCACCGCCTCGTTCCAGGTCCCTGAGGGTGGCCCTACCCATGCACCGCCCAGCCCGGAAGTGCCTGCCCCGGAGTCGCTCCCCAGCTCGGCCGAGTATCTGCGCGATGCGCACGACGACGCGGCCGCCTACTGGGCGCATGGCCGGAGCTTTGACCACAGGCACGTTCCGGGCCCGCTCTATCTGCGGCTCGAGGGCGAAGTAACCCCCTATCAAGCGGTGTGGGTGCGCGCTTTTGAGAACCTGCCGGACGACCCCGCTCTACATCGGGCCGCGATCGCCTACGTCTGCGACTACACCATCCTCGAGCCCTCCCTTCGGGTCCTCGGGCTGCACTGGTCGTCGCCCGGGCTTCGCACGGCAAGCCTCGATCATGCGATGTGGTTCCACCGCGACGCCCGCGCCGACGAATGGCTTCTCTACATGCAGGAGGTCGGTGGAGTCCAAAGCGGGCGCGGATTGAACTTCGGCCGCTTCTTTAGCCGCGATGGAGCCCTAGTCGCTTCCGTCGCCCAGGAAGGCATGATCCGGGCACCCGGGTCCGCCTGAACCTACTTCCCTCTGCCCGCACCTTCCGATGACGAAAGGACGACGTCGATGACGCTGACGCCCTCTGCTCACGTGGACACCTTTGCGCGTGACAACCTGCCTCCAGCTGAGGCGTGGCCCGTGCTGGAGCACACCCTCCCTGAGCTGCAGTACCCGGAGCGACTCAACGCCGCTGAAGCCTTGCTCGACCAGACGATCAGCCGGTTTGGCCCACATCGGATTGCGCTCCGCGCGGACGACGGGGACGTCTGGACATATGGGCGTTTGCAGCAGCAAGCGAACCGCATAGCCCAGGTGCTCACCGAGGACTACGGAATCGTGCCGGGCAACCGGGTGCTCCTGCGCATCCCCAACAACCCGTGGGCGGTTGCCGCTTGGTTCGCCGTCGTGAAGGCCGGTGCCATCGTGATCACGACGATGGTGGCGTGGCGCTCATCGGAGCTCACGAAGGTTGCTGCCAAGACCCGGCCTGACCTGGTGATCGCCGATCACCGCTTCACCGACGACCTCACGGGTGCCGTCGAGAGTACCGTGCCGATCCTGGTTCTTGGCGGCGACGACGACGTGCTCATCCGGGCCGCAGATCAGAAGTCCGGGGACTTCACAGCGGTACAAACAGCTGCCGACGACGTCGCTCTGCTCGGCCCGACGTCCGGGACCACCGGTGTGCCGAAAGTCACCATGCACTTCCATCGCGACATCCTCGCGATTGCCGACACGTTCGCCCAGCACATCCTGCACATCCAGCCCGACGATGTCTGCGCCGGATCGCCGCCCCTCGCCTTCACCTTCGGCCTCGGTGGGCTCGTGATCTTCCCATTCCGCTTCGGCGCGTCTTCCGTGCTGCTCGAGCGTTCTGGTCCGGTCGCGCTGGCCGACGCCATCGACACCTACGGTGTGACGGTGCTCTATACCGCCCCGACCGGGTATCGGGCGATTCTCAAGGAAGGTCGGGCGGACGCCTTGCGAAAGCTTCGGATCGGGGTATCCGCCGGCGAGCACCTTCCCAAGGCAACGTTCGAGGCAGTCGAGCAGCAGAGCGGGGTTCGGCTAATCGACGGCATCGGCGCCACCGAGATGCTGCACGTGTTCATCTCTGCCGCGGGCGACGACATCCGTCCGGGTGCAACGGGCCGGCCGGTGCCGGGCTACCGTGCGACCATCCTTGATGACGACGGCCACGAGGTCCCGGCCGGCGCACTCGGCCGCCTCGCCATCATCGGCCCTACCGGATGCCGCTACCTCGATGACGATCGTCAAGCTGATTATGTGAAGAACGGCTGGAACCTCACGGGCGACACCTACCGGCAGGACGAGGATGGGTACTTCGTCTACGGCGCCCGTTCCGACAGCATGATCGTGGCGGCTGGGTACAACATCGGGGCGCCCGAGGTCGAAGCTGCCATTGATACGCATCCGGACGTGGCCGAATCCGCCGTGGTCGGCCGGCCGGACCCCGAGAAGGGCGCCATCGTCAACGCCTTCGTCGTGCTTCGCCCCGGAGTCGCTGCTGACGACGCCGCGCGCGAATCGATCCAGGCTCACGTGCGTGGCCGCGTCGCAACCTACAAGGTGCCGCGGCGCATCGACTTCCTGGAAACGCTCCCCCGCAATCCCAGTGGAAAACTCCAGCATTTCATTCTCAGGGAGCGGATCGCGGCGGAGCTCGCCGCTCAGGTCGGGTCGCCGGCCTTCTTTTCCAGGAAAGGCCGGATCAGGTCGACCGGGAACACGATCGTCGTCGCCTGAGACGAGCCGAGCTCGAGGAGCGTCTGCAGATAGCGCAGCTGCAAGGCGACAGGCTGCTCGCCAATCACAGCCGCCGCATCCTTCAGGCGCTCGGCTGCCTGGAACTCGCNNCCCGACGACACCTTCGGCTTCGGCGTCGTCTTCAGCGACGAGACGCTCGGCGGCATTGAAAACGCAGACACGGTAGTCGCTGCCGCTATGCGAGAGAGCTTCGCCCGCTGGACCGATATCGACATCACCCTTGATGGCAGCACACACACGGTCGGCGGGCAGGGCTTCGCGGCAATGAGCCGCAAGGGCCTCCTTCTCGCGCTTCAGCAACGAGCGCGCGACCTTGGAGTCGTGGTGAACTACCGCACCGAGGCACCCGACACTGAACTGCTGGCGGCCGAATACGACCTCGTGATCGCTTCCGACGGCATCAACTCTCGCGTCCGAAACCGCTACGCCGACAGCTTCAGCCCAAGCCTCGACGTGCGTCACTCGAAATACATGTGGCTGGGCCTTGATCGTGCGTTCGAAGCCTTCACCTTCATCGTCAAGCACACGCCGTACGGCGTCATGCAGATCCACGGCTACCCCTACTCCGCAACGGAGAGCACTTTCATCGTCGAGATGCACGACGACGTTTGGCGTCGCGCCGGCTTCGACGTGAGCGAGACCGAGACTTTCGGTCCCGGGGTCAGCGACAACCGATCGATCGCCCGGATTGCCGAACTCTTCGCCGACGAACTCGGCGGGTCACAAGTACTCACCAACAATTCCAAGTGGTTGAACTTCTCCACCGTGCGGAACGAGCACTGGCGGCACCAAAACATCGTTCTGCTGGGCGACGCCGCCCACACCGCGCACTTCTCTATCGGTTCCGGCACGAAGCTCGCGATGGAGGACGCGCTGGCTCTGGCCGCATGTCTGCATGAGCATCCGGATCTCGACACCGCGCTTTCCGCCTACGAGGCCGAGCGCAAGCCCGTCGTGCTCTCCACTCAGCGGGCCGCTCAGGCCTCACTGGAATGGTTCGAGAACATCGATCAGTACAGCGACCAGGAGTCGTTGCAATTCGCCTTCAATCTCCTCACCCGCAGCCGCCGGATCACATACGACAACCTCGCAGTGCGCGACCCGGAATTCGCCGGCACGGTGCTCGAAGACTTCGCGGGCCCTGCAGCCGAGGTAGCGACCGTTCCGGCAATGTTCCAGCCCCACCGCATCGGCGGCCTGACCCTCAAGAACCGCGTGGTCGTCTCGGCGATGGACATGTACTCCTCCGTTGACGGCGTGGCCGGCGACTTCCACCTCGTGCACCTCGGCAGCAAAGCCGCGGGTGGCGCAGGCCTCGTCATGACGGAGATGGTCGGCATCTCCGCCGAGGGGCGGATCACGCTCGGCTGCACTGGTCTGTACACGGATGAGCACACCGAGTCCTGGAAGCGCATCGTCGACTTCGTGCACGGCTCCACCACCGCGAAGATCGGCGCCCAGATCGGGCATTCGGGTCGCAAGGGGTCGACGAAGCTGATGTGGGAGGGCATCGACGACCCGCTGCCCGAGGGTGGCTGGGAGACCGTCGGGCCGTCGGCCATCGCCTATGGCCCGACGAGTCCCGAACCGCGTGCTCTAACCCGAGCCGA
>DMKW01000036.1:2091-12527 GCA_003454135.1 Microbacteriaceae bacterium | reverse complement strand
GCTCTAACCCGAGCCGACATGAACGAATTGCGCGAGCAATTCGTCGCGTCGGCTCGCCGCGCGGCCGATGCCGGCTTCGACCTGCTCGAGGTGCACGCTGCCCACGGTTACCTGCTCTCCTCCTTCCTCTCCCCGATCTCCAATCAGCGCGACGACGAGTACGGCGGATCGCTGGAGAACCGACTGCGCTTCCCGCTCGAGGTCTTCGACGCCGTGCGTGACGTCTGGCCGACCGAGCGCCCGCTCCTGGTGCGGATCTCGGCGCACGACTGGGTGCCCGGCGGCAACACCGACGACGACGCCGTCGAGATCGCGGCCGCATTCGTCGCTCATGGCGCCGCGGGCATCGACGTTTCCTCCGGACAGGTCGCCAAAGCGGAGCGCCCGGCGTTCGGCCGGAGCTACCAGACCCCGTTCGCCGACAAGATCCGAAACCGGATCGGCCGGGCGGCCGGGGTCACGGTGATCGCGGTCGGCGCCGTCTCGTCTTACGACGACGTCAACTCGATCCTCCTGGCCGGCCGAGCGGACCTCGTCGCGCTCGGGCGCCCCCACCTCTGGGACCCGCAGTGGACCCTGCACGCCGCCGCCGACCAGGGCTACCGCGGTCCCGGTGCTGAGTGGATCGCGCCCTTCCGGGCCGGCTCTCGCAAGCCACCGTCGGCGCGCACCGATGCGATCCGCCCTCGGCTGGAACTGCTCGCAGCAGCAGTCGACCGGGTTGACGACGGTGTGCATCGCCGCTGGATCGATGGGGCAGCGGTCACGACCAAACCGGGGGCTGTGCGCACGGCGCCCGTGCCGGCGGCCGCGCACTGAGTATGCTCTCTGCATGACGACCGTTGCGACTCCATCGGCGGCCCAACGGCAGCAGCACTACATCCTGACGATCTTCGGGCTCTATTCGCGACTCAATGGCGAGCCTCTGCAGATCTCGCACCTGATCGCGCTGCTGCACGCTCTAGGGGTGGAGGACGCCAGCATCCGCTCGTCCGTCTCACGGCTGAAGCGTCGTGGGGTGCTGGTGAGCGTTCGGGCCGGCGGAGCGGCGGCGTATCAGCTCTCGCCCGAGCTCGAGGCCGTGTTCCGGGAGGGTGATGCGCGCATCTTCGCCCCCCGGCGCGCGATGGTCGCCGATCCGTGGCTGCTCGTCTCGTTCTCCATCCCGGAGAACGAGCGTCACCTCCGGCATCAGTTGCGCACGATCCTCACGAGGCTCGGCTGCGGCCAGGTGTCGCCCGGCCTGTGGATCGCGACTGAGCAGATCTTCGCGGAGCTCGACAGCACCCTCGAGCGTGACGGGTTGCGTGACTACGTCGACCTCTTCCTCGCCGGCCACGTAGCGCGCGGCTCGACGGCCGCCGCCATCCGTCGGTGGTGGGATCTCGACGCACTCGACCGGCTTTATCGCGACTTCGTGGACCGCTGGTCGGCGGTGGCCGGCGGGATGGATGATTCCACCCCGGACGACGAGCAGTTCGCGGCCCAGATCGGACTCCTGACCGAATGGCGGCGTCTGCCCTACCTCGACCCCGGTATCCCGCTCGAGCATCTCTCGGCCGATTGGAGCGGGGTCACTGCCGAGCAGCTCTTCCTCGAATTGTTCGCGACTCTGCAGCCGGCGGCCGAGCGGTTTGTCGAGTCGGTCACCGGCCGCCGGGCCGTGTCGTCGACTATCGGGTCGTCGGGACGGCCGTTGCCAGCCACTCGGTGACCAGCGCCGCGGTCTCGTCGCGGCAATCGTCGAGGTAATACCGTTCGAAGAAGTGCCCCGAGCCCTCCATGATCTCCAGCCGGGTGTCAGTGTTGCCGGCCGCGATTAGGGCGTCGTTCATCAGCTGCGAATGATGCAGCGGCGAATGCATATCCGTGGTGCCTGCGATCAAAAGCACGGGAGCGGTGATCCGGTCGGCGTAGTTCAATGCGGCATACCGCTCGTACGGCTCAGGGTCGACGAACGGATCGGCGTCGCCGAACCGGGAGACGAGTGCCGCGTAGCGCACGGGTGCGTAGTCGCGGGATGCCCGCACGTAGCCGAGGAAGTCGGTGACCGGGTGGATGGCCGCGACGGCTGACACGCGAGTGTCTTTCGCCGCCGTGCGGAGGCTCACCATGGAGCCGCGGGAGTGACCCACCAACGCGATGCGTGAAGCGTCGACGCGGTCGTGGGCGGCCAGCAGGTCGATGGCAGCCTGCACGTCCTCGTCGTCGTCGAGCAGGTCCATACCGCGGTAGCGGATCGCGAGCACCGCTCGGCCATCCGCCACCAGCGCGTCGCGCAAGAACGCCAGGCCCGCGATGTCGCGCGTGAGGCCTGGGCACAGCACGACCGCGGCAAGCGAGCCGCCCTGCTCGGGCAGGGTCAGTTCGGCGTCCATTGCAATGCCGCCCACCGAAATCGTCAGGTTCATCTGCTTTTCACTCTCTCTCGTACACGGTTCGGCCGCCGACGATGGTCTCTTCGACTCTGAGCGAGAGGAAGTCCTCGTCGGGGGTGGTCAGGGGGTCACCGGTGAGCACGGCCAGATCGGCGAGCTTACCCGCCTCGATGCTGCCTTTCAGGTGCTCCTCGCCGGTGGCGATTGCGTTGTTGATCGTCCAGATCCGCAACGCGGTCTGGCGGTCGACCGTCTCCTCGGGCATGAGCACGCCGGCCAGCGTCTCCTGCGAGAAGGTCGCCCAGAGCCCGAGGAAGGGCTGTTCACGGTCGTAGGCGACGGCCGGGGAGTCGCTGCCTCCGGTGACAAGCAATCCGGCCGCGAGCCACGAGCGGATCGGCTGGCCCCACTTGCGAATCGTGACATCGAGGGCGCGCGACGGGTCGTCCGGCTCGCCCATCCGGATGCTCTGCAAGGCACTCTGCATCGCGACCGAGCGCCCGGCCCCGACATAGGAGAGGTGCGGGTTGGCCGCGATGGTGACTCCCATCCGGCGCAGCCGCTCCTGGTACTCGGGCTGGATGAGCCCGAAGGCGTGCTCGTACGACCACCGGCGGCCGGAGAGCGGGATCTCCCGATCGGCTTCCTCCAGGGCGTCGAGGATGACCTCGATGTCGTCGCCGAGGTCGCCGGGGGTGCCGTGGATGGCGAACGACCAGCCGAGCCGGTTGCCCTCGGCAACCAGTACGCGGATCTTGTTGGGCTGCATGCTCCAGTACCCGTAGTTCTGAGCCACGATTTTCAGGCCGCCGATGCGCAGCCACTCGTCGCCGAAGCCCTGCTTGGGTCCCATGTAGGAGTGCAGCGATTCGAGGATCTGCTCGGTGTTGAGGTACTGCACGGGGAGCCCGAGGATGAGATCGGTACGGACGGTGGCCTCACCGCGGGCGACGAGGTCTTGGTAGACGTCGATCTCGCGCGGTGCGACGCCCATGTCACGCGTGCCGGTAATCCCGGCCGCGTTGAGTACGCCCATCTGCGCGCGCAGGGCCCGCAGGGTGGTTTCGTGGTCGAAGTCCAGAAAGTCCCACATCTTGATCGGCTGACCGAGGCGCTTCCACCAGGCTCGGCGTGCCAGGTCACCGGCGCCGACGATGAGGTGCCCGGTGGGCACGCCCGCCTCGTCGCGCACGATGTGCCCCTGGGCGACCTCGGGATCGGAGCCGGGGTCGGGCGTGCCTGCATCGATGCCGGCCAGCTCGAGTGCACGGGTGTTGACGATGATGTTGCGGCCGCCGTCGGCGATGTACACGGGGTTGTCCGGCGCCACCTGGTCGAGGTCGTGCCGATTGGGGAAACGGCCGTCCTCGAGGGCGCCGCGGAACAGGCACGAGGTGGTAATCCACTCACCGGGCTGCAGCCTCCGGGCCGCCTCGGCGATCCGGGACTTGATCTCGTCGATCGTGGTGCACAACTGCACGTTGACCTTCGCCCCGGCCTCTGCGGTGTCGAGGCCGGCCATCAGCTGATGAGTGTGGTTGTCGATGAGCCCGGGGATGACGCTGCGCCCACGCAGGTCGACCTCGCGGGTCGAACGCCCTGCGAGACGCCGGATGTCGGCATCGCCGCCGACGGCGAGGATGCGGTCACCGCTGATCGCGACGGCCTCCGCGATACTGTCGGCGGCGTCGATCGTATTGATCCGCCCGTTGTACAGGATGGTGTCGGCCACCACGCGTCCGTCTTCGACGTTCATCGCATCTCCGTAACTCTGTGCTGGAAGGCGTCCAGCTCCGCCTCGACGTGGGTTCGTCGTGACTCCGGTCCGATCAGCACGACACGGGCCTGGCCCTCGGCCAAGGCAAGCCGCGCGCTCGGTGGTGCCGGAAGGGCCGTTACTCGGGTGCCCACTCGGTGCACGGCGAGACAGCGATCGGAGAGCCACGCCAATCCTTTGAACCGAGTGACTCCTGACGACAGGGACTCGACCCAGTCGACGAACTCTCGTTCACCCATCGGCATCGCCCCGCTCCAGGACGCGCTTGCGAAGCCGCTTTCCGTGTGTGGGGCACGCATCTCCGTGAAGACCGCAGGATTCGGAAAAGGCACCACAAGCGCGTCATTCACCCCGCGGCCCTCATCAGCGGTCACGACGGCCGCTTCGGGGTTGATGCGCGAGAGGCGTTCCCTGAGGGTGCGGACGGTGTCGGCCGAGACGAGATCGGCCTTGCCGATCACGAAGAGATCGGCGCTGGTCAGTTGGGCGAAGGCAGCCTCGGCGTGGTCGAGATTGCGATCGAAATTCTCCGCATCGACAACGGTGACTACCGCGCCGAGCACAAGCGCCATCGGAAATACATGATTCGTGAGCAGATCCGCGACGCCCAAGGGGTCGGCGACACCGCTGGTCTCGACGATGATCGCGTCGAGGGAGGAGGCGCGCGAGGCCAAACTGGATAGCGCGAGCGCGAGGTCTCCGCGACTCTCGCAGCACAGACATCCGTTGGCCAACTCGATCACCGGACCAGCTGATTCGCCGAGCAGCGATCCATCGATGCCGAGCGAGCCGAATTCGTTCACCACCACGGCGATCCGAGGTGAGTCCGCGTCGTCGAGGTAGCTCTGGATGAGCGTCGTCTTCCCGCTTCCCAGGAACCCTGTCACGATGATGACAGGGATGACACCGGCGTTGGGCATGTTCTCGACACTATCGCGCAATTGCAACTATCGTCAAGGAAACGCAATGCCGCCAAAGCGCGAGCTCTCGACCGATTCACTCCCATCGACGAAACTCGTCTGGGAACAGCGTGAACGTTGTCTATATTGCACGGTTGTTGCACGGCGTCACCGCAAACAGAGTGCGAAACGAAGGAAATGCGTCCGTGATCAGGCTTTCTTTGGTGCACCCCCCCGGACTTGAACCGGGAACCCACTGATTAAGAGTCAGTTGCTCTGCCAATTGAGCTAGAGGTGCGCGCGGCTCGCACGCGAAGGGGCGAGCCGAAGGTCAACATTAGCATTGCCCCGGCCGACCTCGCCAACCGAGCCGTCGACGAGTCGCGGAGAGCGTCTGGGCGCGACGAAGTCGACGCCGATCCGTAGAATCGGAACCACACCATCCGGTCTTCCGAGGAGAATCCATGTCGACGTCAGTCAAGCTCGAAGCGGGCGCCAACGCCCCGGCCTTCACCCTCACCGACCAGGATGGCGCGGAGGTTTCCCTCGCCGATTTCGCCGGCCAGAAAGTGATCGTCTACTTCTACCCGGCCGCGAGCACGCCGGGCTGCACGACGGAGGCGTGCGACTTCCGGGACAACATCAACTCGCTCAAGTCGGCCGGATACCAGGTGCTCGGCGTGTCGAAGGATGAGGCGCCGGCGCTTAAGAAGTTCCAGACGGAACAGGGCCTGAACTTTCCCCTCCTCAGCGACCCGCACCTCACGGTGCACAACGCCTACGGCGCGTACGGCGAGAAGTCGCTCTACGGCAAGACCGTCATCGGCACGCTTCGCTCGACCTTCGTCGTCGACGAGAGCGGCAACATCCAGCTCCCGCTCTACAACGTGAAGGCGACCGGCCACGTCGCGTCGCTGCGCAAGAAGCTCGGCCTCGACTAACCCTCTTCGGAGCGGCGCGTCGCGGCGATGACCGACGGCGTGAAGAGAAGCACGAGCACAACCGCGGCCGGTACGATGAGCCACCAGCCTAGGTCGGGACGGGCGAACAGTCCGCCCTGGAAACTGCCGATGCCGACGGCGATCTGCAGCACCTGCCACACGACGGCGCCGCCGCGGATCCACGATCGACCGCGCAGCGTGTGCACGCCCATGACGGCGAGCCAGACGGCGGCGAGCGCGGTGAGAATCAGGATCGCGATCGCGCTCGCGTACGAGTCGGGTCGCGCCGTGAGCAGCTCGATCACGAGGTAGACGGTGGCCGCGGCGAGCATCGCGCACTCGAGCAGGATGATCGCCGCGAGCAGCACCAACAGGCCAGGCCTGCGCGGCATTCTGGGTTCGCTCACAGCTACATTCCCCATCCGACTATTGATTTGCTACAACCGATATGAGATTCTATGTGAGGTTGATTTGCACTCACAGGGCCGTGGGCGTATCCCAAATTCTCACCTCTACCCCGAATCTTGGGTCTTCGGACCTTCGCATTGGGCTGTTTGCCCTGTGTACGCAACAATAAGGAGCACCCCCAGATGGATTGGCGCGACAAAGCCGCTTGTCTCACGGCAGACCCCGAACTTTTCTTCCCCGTCGGGAACACCGGTCCGGCCGTCGACCAAATCGACAAGGCAAAGGCTGTCTGCGCGCGGTGCAGCGTTACCGAGATGTGCCTCCAGTATGCGCTCGAGACGAGCCAGGATTCCGGCGTCTGGGGCGGCCTCAGCGAGGATGAGCGTCGCGCTCTCAAGCGCCGCGCCGCTCGCGCCCGTCGCGCTTCCTAACCGCACCGCGCCAGGCTCTCCGCGGTGAATCCGCTCGGCGAGCTTGGCCTAGCTCTTGGTCAGCCAGGCGAGCGGGATCTCGATCGTCACTTCTGTTCCGCTGCCCACCATGGTGTGCCAGTCGATCGTGCCGCCCAATTCCCCTTGGATGAGGGTGCGCACGATCTGGGTGCCGAGGCCGGAGCCAACCTTGCCTTCCGGCAGTCCCGTTCCGTTGTCCCGCACTTGAACGCTCAGCGTTTCGTCGGTACGTTTCGCGACGATCTCCACATTGCCTTCGCGCCCGGCGAGGCCGTGCTCGACCGCGTTCGTCACGAGTTCGGTGAGGGCGAGGGAGAGTGGTGTCGCGTACTCGCTCGGTAGCACGCCGAAGCTGCCCGTGAACTTGGGGTGCGCCTTGGTGTTGTGCGTCGATGCGACTTCGGCGATGAGCTTGAGCACCCGGTCGAACACCACGTCGAAGTCGACGTTCTGGTTGAGTCCCTCACTGAGGGTGTCGTGCACGACCGCGATCGCAGCGACGCGGCGCATGGCCTGGTTGAGCGATTCGCGCGCCTCGTCGGAATGCGACCGCCGGGCCTGGATGCGCAGCAGCGACGCCACGGTCTGCAGGTTGTTCTTCACCCGATGGTGAATCTCCCGGATCGTCGCATCCTTGGTGATCAACTCGCGTTCCTGGTGACGCAACTCCGTGACATCCCGACACAACACGATTGCCCCGATGCGTTCGCCCCGATCCCGGATGGGTATCGCGCGCAGCGACACGGTCACCCCTCGCGCCTCGATGTCGGTGCGCCACGGGGCGCGACCAGTCACCACGAGAGGCAGCGACTCGTCAACGATGAGCCGACCGGTGAGCAGCGATGTCGTCACTTCCGCGAGGGACTCCCCCTCGAGTTCCCCCGCGAAGCCCATGCGGTTGAAGGCCGAGAGGCCGTTCGGGCTCGCGAAGGTGACGGTGCCGTCCACGTCGAGCCGCAGGAGTCCGTCGTTTGCCCGGGGGGCACCCCGGCGCGGGCCCGTCGGAGCCCCGAGGTCGGGAAAATCACCGGCGCAGATCATCGCGAAAAGGTCGTTGGCGCAGTCGTTGAAGGTCAGCTCCTGCCGACTCGGCGTGCGCGCCTCGCTCAGGTTGGTGTGCCGGCTGATGACGGCGATCGGATACTTCGTGGTCTCGGATCCCGTAGCCGCAAGCCTGCGCAGCACGGGCACGGCGCGCACTCGCGTCGGCGTCTCTTCGTACCAGTCCGGGTTGGCGGAGTCGACGATCTGCGCTGACTCGAATGCGTCGGTGACCTGGCTCTTCCACTCGGGCTTGATCTGCTGGCCGACGAAGTCGCGGTAGAACAGCGTCGCCGAGCTCGACGGTCGGGCATGGGCCACCGCCACAAAACTGCCGTCCTGTGTCGGCACCCAGAGCACAATGTCGGCGAACGCCAGGTCGGCGAGCAACTGCCAATCCCCCACCAGCAGGTGGAGCCATTCGATGTCTGCTTCGTCGGAGCGTCCCTGGGCGAGCACGAGGTCAGAGAGGGTCGACACGATCAATAGCCTACGGCCGAAAACTGGCACATCCGTCGGGGCCTTCGGCCATTGCCCGGCCTCGGATATAGTCTCGAGGCTGTGCACATGGACAAGTCCACGGCGAGACCCGATCGCGCGCTCGTGGTTGTGCTTTGCATCATCGCGGCTCTCGTGGTGGTCGCGCTCGTGGTCGTGTTCTCGAGGAGCGCACCGAAACCGCTGGATCCGGGGACCCCGGAGTCAGTGGTGCAGCGGTACTCGGCCGCGGTCATCGACGGCGACGAGCCGGCGGCCGCCAAATATCTCACCCAGGCGGCGCGGCACAACTGCGAGACATTCGAGGCCCCGGTCACCGACGGCATTCGGGTCACTCTCGTGGGGGCGACCGAGCGCACCGACTCGGCCGACGTCAAAGTCTCCATCACTATTTCGTCCAACGACGGACCGTTCGGCGTCTCGGAGTCCGAGTTCGCGGATGTCTTCGACCTCGTGAAACAGGGCGGCGACTGGCTCATCGACTCGGCCCCTTCGATCCTGACCGTCTGCACAAACTCGGGGAAGACGCCGTGACGGCCGTGCAGGCGCCGGCACAGATCACCGGCGGCCCCCAGCAGTCGGTGCGGCGGGTGATCGTCTTCACGCTGCTCTTCGCCATGGTCGTTATCTCGGCGAACGGCGTGAGCGGCCTGCTCGGTCGGCTCCTCGATGCGGCCAACTATCGGCTGGCCGCGAACGACGTCACCTCGCTGGCCCTCTCGCTCGCGTTCAGCCTCATCGCCGGCCCGCTCGCCGCCGTTCTGTGGTGGATCCTGTGGCGGCGCCTGGCAATCCAGGCCGAACGTGCATCGCTCAGTTGGGGCCTCTACCTCGCCGCCATGTCGACCGTTGCCCTCGTCAGCCTTTCCACGGGGCTGCTGCAGGCGGCATCGTCCGGCATCCGATCCGACTGGCGACCGTATTCGCTAGGCTCCGGTCTCGCCTGGGCGACCGTTTGGGTTTGGCACCGGTGGATGTCGACGCACGCCGAGAAGAGTCCGACAGTTCTCGTGGGGGTCGTCCCCGTGCTCGGAGCGCTCTTCGGACTGGTGATCGGCGTGGGAGGCGCCGTCACCGCGCTCGGAATCGTGCTCGACGCGGCAGTGCGCGGTATCACCTCCTCCTCCTCCGTCGACGTCGGCGAACCGTGGTGGCGATCGGCGCTGCAGGGCCTCGTCTGGGCGGCCGGCGGCGCCGTGGTGTGGTGGTGGTGTTGGATTCACGACGGCGCACACTCGGTGCGTTCCGCGTTCGCCTCGGTCGTGCTCGTGTTCGTCACCGGCTTCGCGGCCGTCATCCTGGCGCTGGGTGGGGTCGCTTCCGCGCTCTTCATGCTGCTCAGGGAGTGGTTGGACCGCACCCAACCGACTAGTGCCATCCTCGACCGTTTCGGCGCGGCGATAGCGGCCGCCGCCATCGGCACGCTTGTGTGGATCTACTATCGCGCCTGGGTGACGGCGGCCTCCGAGACGACACGCACGGCGAACCGCCTCGTGATGTGCGGCGTCGCGCTCGCCGCCTCGGCATCCGGCGTCGGGGTCATCGTCAATTCGATCCTCGCGGCCATCGGCACGCCCCTCGCGGAATCGGGCACGCGCACCCTGCTGCTCGGCGGCATCAGCGCCCTCGTCGTCGGCGCACCGGTCTGGTGGGTCGTGTGGCGGCCCGCGGACCGCGTGCCCCCGCAGGAGAGCGCGTCCACCGCTCGTCGCGTCTACCTGATCGTCGTGTTCGGAGTGAGCGCGGTGGTGGCGCTCATCACGCTCCTCGTGATCGGCTACCGGATCTTCGAGTTCACGCTCGGCAGCGTCACGGGGCAGAGCCTGCTCGATCGGATGCGCGCGCCGCTCGGGCTGCTTCTCGCGACGGGCCTCGCCGCCGGCTACCACTTCACGGTGTGGAGGCGCGACCGTGCGGTCGCGCCCGTCACGCTGCGCGCGGCCCGAACCATCGGGCGGGTGATCCTCGTGACCGGCTTGGATCCGGACCCGCTTCGACGCGCTATCGACGCCGCAACGGGCGCCGCGGTCACCGTCTGGGCG
>DMKW01000036.1:577-1909 GCA_003454135.1 Microbacteriaceae bacterium | reverse complement strand
CCGAGCCGTGCAATCGACCCACGAGGGGCAACGCTTGGGCGCAGGAGTGGCCGCGGTACACAATGGGACCGTGCGCGCGGGACTGCCCCGCCCTCCTGAGGAGACCGTCATGGCATCGAAGCCAGCAGCGAAGCCGAAGAAGACCGCCAAGGCCAAGAAGAAGTCAGCGGGCAAGACCGGCACGAAAGCGGCGAAGAAATCGGGTGTGACCGCGGGGCTCAAAGCCCTGAAGAAGAGGGCCGAAGCCACGCTCGACAAGCGGAACGAGCGGGCGAAGAAGCAACGCAGCGCCGACAAGAAGCGGGCGAAGAAGGCCGCCCGAAAGGCCGAGGCTCAGGCGAAGAAGGGCAAGAAGGACAAGGGCGGCACAAAGTCCGTCGACGCACCCGCGAAGCCGACGACGATCGAGCGGGTGTGGGTGCGGAAGCCCCTCGTGCGGGTGCAGCAAAGCGCCGAGCCGTCCGCATCCTGGACAGTCCTCGACCTGCGGGCGCGAGCCCGCGCGGCGGGTGCCAGGGGATACTCGCGCCTCAGAAAGGCCGACCTGCTGAGGTTGCTCGGCGCACCCTGAGCGCTTCACCTGCCGGTGGCATCGGCCTAGCCTCGAGCCGACCGGAGTCGTGCGGCCGTAGGTTCCGCCGCGGACTCCGACTGGAGCACGCGTTCGCGGGCGAACTGGCGAATCGCCATGCGAGCGGCGGATTTCGGGGCGACGTCACACAGAGTGCGTCCGCTGAGAACGGCGGCATCCAACGCCGCCCGGTCATAAGGCACTAGGGCGGGAGACGAGATTCCGCCGAACCGCTGCAGGGTCTGCCGCACTTGCGCCGACGCGTTGAGCCCGATCGCACTCGCGCGAATCTTGTTCATCACGACGGTCACGCGGTCGGTCACGATCGTCTCGACGAGGTCGACGTGGGCGCGCAGAAATCGGGAGAGACCCACCGGGTCGGCCGACCCGATCGCGATCACGTGGTCGGCCTCGCGGAGGGCGGCGATTGTGGCCGCGTTGCGTCGAGGGGCGAACAGGTCGCTGCTGATCTCCTCGTCATTCTCGAGGCTGAAGCCCGTGTCGACGATCGTGAAGTCCACCCACTCCCGGCACGCCTTCACCGTCGCGACGACGCGATCAGACGATAGCTCCGGCCAGCGGCTCGGGCGTCCAATACCGGTGAGCACCCAGAAGCTCCCGCGCGACGACAGGTAACGCTGGCCGATGCGCTCCAGTTCGGTTTGGGTAAGGCTGTCGGCCCCGGCGAGCCGGCACGCCGCGGCGAAACCGGGCGCCTCGTCGAGGAGCCCGAGCGCCGGCGCGACGGATCCGCTGTGGGT
>DMKW01000036.1:0-390 GCA_003454135.1 Microbacteriaceae bacterium | reverse complement strand
GCGGCGAGCTCGGCGGCGAGTGCAATGGCGAGGGTCGTGCGGCCGGGCGACCCGGCCGGTCCCCAGATCGCCAGCACTTGCCCGCGACGTTCGCGCGACGGTGCCGCTTCGCTCCCCGGCGCCGCTGCACCGAGCATGACCTCCTCGATTTCAGACCACGCCGCCGCCTCGCCGATGACTTCGCGCAGGTTCAGCGACGCGGCGTTGCGGCGCCCGTCATCGGCCCCGGCCATCGCGACGATCCGCACGCCAGAGGCATCCGCCTCCGTGAGGAGGCGGTCGTTGAGGTAGCGCTGCGACGCCGCGACGATGGCGACGGCGGCTCTCGAGTTCGAGAGCAGGGACGCGAGCTCGTCCGCGCTCGAGCAACGTGCGACCACCTCGTGGCCG
>DMKW01000039.1:24608-25807 GCA_003454135.1 Microbacteriaceae bacterium | reverse complement strand
AGCCGCACCCGCTCGTCGAGCAGCTCGCCGAGCATCACCGAGGTCTCCGCGCGCTCGAGGCCGCCGATGTCAGCCATGGCGACGAGTCGCGCGACCCGGCTCGCCTCGGACGGCAACGGATGCCCGGCCACCTGGAGCCTGCCGGAGACGGGGTCGAGGCGCCCGGCGATCGTTGCGCCGAGGAGCCTGCGGTCGGTCGCGTCTCCGCTGGCGAGCACGAGGGTGCCTGGGGTCACCGCGATGCTGATCGGCCCCACCCCGTGCTCTGCGGAGCCAGCCACGAGGCGCTCCGCGCTGATCGACGCACCCCGCGCCGCAAGCGCCCACACCACGGCTTCGCGGTGTTCGCGCAGGTGCTCGCCCTCGATGTCCATGTCGGGCAGGAGCCTCTGCAGCCATTTCGGCATCCACCAGGCGGCTCGTCCGAGCAGGGTCATGACGGCCGGCACGAGCGTCATCCGCACAAGGAAGGCGTCGAAGGCGATTCCCACGGCGAGGCCGAGCGCGATCGGCTTGATCGTGCCGGAGCCTTCCGGCACGAAGGCGAAGAAGACGAAGAACATGATGAGGGCGGCCGCGGTGACGACGCGGGCACCGTTGGCGAACCCGCGGCTCACCGACGCCCTCGCGTCCCCGGTGCGCACGAACTCCTCGCGCATCCCGGAGACGAGGAACACCTCGTAGTCCATGGCGAGACCGAACAGCACCGCCATGAGCAGGATCGGCATGAAGCTCAGGATGGGGCCGGGGTTTTCGACGTTGAGCAGGGTGCCGAGCCAGCCCCACTGGAAGATCGCCACGACGACGCCGAACGAGGCGATCACGGAGAGCAGGAAGCCGAGCGCGGCCTTGATCGGCACGAGCACCGAGCGGAAGACCATCATGAGCAGCACGATCGACAGCCCGACGACGATGAGGCCGAAGGGGATGAGGGCCGCGCTCAACCGATTGGAGATGTCGATTCCGACGGCGGTCGCTCCCGTGACGAAGATCGGGGTCGAGTACTTCTTCTCGATCGACGGGGCGAGATCCCGGATGGACTGCACGAGCGCCTTCGTCTGGGTGGCGTCCGGTGCGCTCGACGGGATCACCTGGATGATCGCGGTGTCGAGTCCCGCATCGGGGATGCCCATGCTCACATAGCTCACGTCGGCGAGCGTGCCGAGCTGTTTGCCGATCGCGGCGAGATCCTCCTGGAT
>DMKW01000039.1:23202-24499 GCA_003454135.1 Microbacteriaceae bacterium | reverse complement strand
ATCGGGCGCTTCATGACCCCCGTCACCCAGCGGAGCCCCATGGTGGGCTTGCTGCCCTCTTCGTGCACGGTCGCCCGTCGGTAGGCGCGCGACCCGGGCTTGGGTGTGAGGCGGCCCTTGGCGAGACCGAGGAGTGCCGGCACGAGCGTCGTGGCGACGCCGATGGCGATGAGCACGGCGAAGGCCGCCCCGACGCCCATCACGCTGAGGAACGGGATGCCGACGACGAGCAGGCCGAGCAGGGCGATGATCACGGTGACGCCGGCGAACACGACGGCGCTGCCGGCCGTGCCGACCGCGATCGCGGCGGACTCCTCCGGTTCTTCGCCTTTGGCGAGCTGGTTGCGGTGCCGGGAGAGGATGAAGAGCGAGTAGTCGATGCCGACCGCGAGGCCGATCATGAGGGCGAGAAGGGGCGCAGAGCTCGACACGGTCGTGAACGCGGAGATCGCGCTGATGCCGCCAATGACGATGCCCACGCCGAGAATCGCGCTCAACAGCGGCATGCCGGCTGCCACGAGCGATCCGAAGGTGATGAGCAGAACGATCGCGGCGAAGATGAGCCCGAACACCTCGGTGATCGTGATGCCGAAGGTGTTGTCCTGGAAGACCTGGCCGCCGAAGGCGACGGTGAGCCCGGCATCCTCACCGATGGACGCCGTGGCCTTGAGCGCCGTGAGCGTCTCCGGCTTCACGTCGCTGGACACCCCGTCGAACTGGATCTGGGAGCGCGCCATCTGCTTGTCGGCGGTGACGGCGCTTCCCGCGTATTGGGAGAAAGGGCTCAGCACCGAATCGATGCCCGGGATTTTGGCGATCGCGGCATCCATCTTGTCGATCGCCGCGGTGTAGGCCGGATCGGTGACGGAGGAGCCCTTCGGGGCGACGACGACGGCCTGGGCGCTCGCGCCGGCCACCGACGGGAAGACGGCGTCGAGCCGGTCGAGCGCGTTCTGGGACTCGGTGCCGGGGATCGCGAACGACTCCTGCGTGTGACCGCCGAGTGCGACACTTCCGCCGAGCACGCCGACGAAGAGCGCGAGCCAGACACCGATCACGATCCAGGCCCGGCGGTACGAGAATCGACCGAGCCGATAGAGCAGGGTGGCCACGGTCAGTCCTCGGTTTCGAACGATGCGCCCACCGGTGCGAGAAGCCCGGTGAGGATGGTGACGAGAGCGACCCTGGTCTCTTCGATGGGCGCCGATTGCAGAGCGAGCGAATCCTCGGTGCACAGCATGTATGCGGCCCCGCCGAGGGCGATCCCGAAGCGCATCTTCTCCTCGAGCGAGGCGGT
>DMKW01000039.1:21886-22966 GCA_003454135.1 Microbacteriaceae bacterium | reverse complement strand
GAGCGATGGCCCCTGGTTGATGAACATGTGCACCTCGCGGCGGTATTGCAGGATGAAGTCCACGAATTCGATGAGGAAGGCGCCTCTGCCCTCCGGTGTGAGGCTGGTCGATTCCAGCTGCTCGAGAATCTGCTCCATGCGGTCGATGGCCGGCCCAACGGCCGCCTCGAGCAGGGTTTCCTTCGACGAGTAGTGGTAGAGCACGCTCGACTTGGAGAGGCCGGCGAGGTCGGCGATGCGGTGGAGGGACGTTCCCGCGTATCCGGCGGTGGCGAACTCTCCGAGCGCGATCGCGCGCAGATCTTCGGATGAGGTGGACATCCTGCGAAGATAGCTGACCGATCGGTCAGGAACTGTCCGATCGGTCAGTTTGCCAGCCTCTTGCCAGCTTCCGCACAGGTTGGCGGCGACTAGCCCGCCGGACGGGCGAGCGCGAGGGCGAGCGTCGCCGCGGCGACGGTGAGGGGCGCGGCGACCAGGCCGAGCAGGCAGTACTTGGCCCAGGAGAGGTGCACGTCGAGCGCCTTGAGGCGCTCGTGCCAGAGCAGGGTCGCGAGCGATGCCCACGGGGTGATGAGCGGCCCGACATTCACGCCGATAAGCAGAGCCGCGAGCCGAACCGGGTCCCCCGCCACGGGTTCGAGGGCGAGGTAGGCCGGCAGGTTGTCGATCGCGTTGGCGCCGAGCGCACCGGTCGCCGAGAGCTGGAGGAGGCTCAGCGGATCGTGGCCGGTTCCCGAGATCGTTGAGAGCAGGGTGCCGAGGCCGAGCGAATGCGCGGCCTCCACCACGAGAAACAGCCCGGCGGCGAGCAGCACGAGCTGCCAGGGCAGCAGGCCGAAGCGGATGACGGCCGGGCGGCGCACGAGAAAGAGCCCGCCAAGCACGAGCGCGGCGCCCACGGCCGGTATCCACACCGGCAGGCCGGAGACGAGCAGCGGCATGAGCACGGCGACCGTCAGGCCGCTCGCGGTGAGCAGAACGCGGTCATCCGCCGCCCGGCCCTTCTTAGGCTCGTAGCGTGCGACGAGGTGCTTGCGATAGACGAGGAACAGGATGACGCCGGGGATCAGGATGGAG
>DMKW01000039.1:21332-21628 GCA_003454135.1 Microbacteriaceae bacterium | reverse complement strand
TCCGCGAGCAGGTTGGTGAGGTTGGAGACCGGGAGCAGCAGGGATGCGGTGTTCGCCATCCACACGGTCGTGAGCGCGAACGGCAGCGGCGACAAGCCAACGTGCCGGGCGAGGATCACCACNNCACCCCACCCGGCCGTGCGCTCGGCGACGGCGCGGAACAGGCCGGCGCTCGCGGCGAGTTCGGTGACCACGGTGATCGCTACGACGAAGAGCAGGATCGGCCACACCCGGTCGGCGATCGCGAGCGCATCGCCAACCGGCAGAATCCCGACGGCAACGGCGACGAGGCCCAG
>DMKW01000039.1:20461-21135 GCA_003454135.1 Microbacteriaceae bacterium | reverse complement strand
TCGGCAGTCAACTGTATGTCCGGGTGTGAGCATTCTCGGCGACGGGGTACCGTTGAGGGCACCGGACGGGGGAGGCAGTCATGCGCAAGTTCATCTTCAGCGGCACGCTGATCAGTGCGATCCTCGGCGGGTGGGGCACTCTCCAGACGACCCGCCGGGGTCCGCGCGACTGGCGGCTCATCCTCATGTGGATCAGCTGGGCGGCGACCGTCGCCATCGCCGTCGGCACCGTAATCGAGCAGTCACGTGACGCGAACGAGCTAGAGGAGTAACCATGCACAACCCATTCATCCCCAATGTGCAGGATGTCGGATTCGGCTTCGCCGGCCTCATCGGCGTGGTCGTGTGGGGCTTCTTCATGCTCCTCTTCCTCGCCGTGGCGATCGGCCTCGTCTTCCTCCTCGTGCGCTTTCTCCTCGTGGCCACTCGCGCCGCCCAGCTCTACGTTGCCCAGCACGAGCCGCCGAGGCCCGCCAAGCCGACCGCGCCGACTTCCCCGGTGAGCCCTACGGACGATGCACCGGCGGGCGCGGCGACGACCACTGCGGCGCCCACCAAGCCCCTGCCCACCGCGTCGAAGAACGACGCCACCGAGGTTCTTCCTCCCGCCACCCCGGCGACGAAGGCACCACGCACGCCCCGCACACCGCGGACGCCACCGACGGCCTGACCAC
>DMKW01000039.1:16778-20374 GCA_003454135.1 Microbacteriaceae bacterium | reverse complement strand
TGCTCCTGCATTGCCGATGCCGCGCGCGCGCCGTCCCCCGTAAGGATGGCGATCACGATCGCCTCGTGCTGCTGGTTCGAATGCTCGATGTTGGGCGGGAGCAGGGGGATGTTCTCGAGCAGCTCGTTCACCCGCATCCGATTGTCCGCGAGGAGCGGCACGAGCGATGGTGCGCCGACGAGCTCGCCGATCGTGAGGTGCAGCCGCGAGTCGAGGCGGCGGTAGTCGGCGACGGAGGCTTCTGCCGTCTCGCCGAGCCGAGTCCAGAGGGTGTCCCGCTCCTCGGCGGAGAGCGTGCGAGCGGCTGCGGCGCGCGCGGTGCCGACCTCGAGGATCTCCCGCAGGGTCAGGATGTCGTCGATGCGTTCGCGTGTGAGTGGGGCGGGCGTCGCGACGCCGTCGATCTCGATGCCGGCGTTCCTCGGCGGAAGCTCGTCGACCACGAAGGTGCCGCCGTAGCGACCGCGTCGCGAGACCAAATATCCGGCGTCGGAAAGCGACCTGATCGCGTCCCGCACGGTGTCCCGGCTCACCGAAAACCGCGCGGCGAGGTCGCGCTCGGGCGGCAGCGCCTCGCCGGGTGCGACTATGCCGAGGCGCACGGTCTGCAACAGCCTGCTCACCGTCTCCTCGAACGCGTTGCCCGCGCGGACGGGCCGGAAGAGCGCGTCCCCCGCGACGCTCGACCGGGCGGACTCGCCCTCCCCCGCTTCGCTCACTAGAGCGGCGTGACGTACGCGGCGCTGATGCCGCCGTCGACGAGGAAGGTGGAACCGGTGATGAACGAAGAGTCGTCGCTCGCGAGGAACGCGACAGCCGCGGCGAGTTCTTCCGGCTCCGCGAAGCGGCCCTTGGGAATGTGCACGAGGCGACGCTGGGCCCGCTCCTCGTCCTTCGCGAAGAGCTCCTGCAGCAGCGGGGTGTTGACGGGGCCCGGGCACAGCGCGTTCACCCGGATGCCCTGCCGCGCAAACTGCACGCCGAGCTCGCGGCTCATCGCGAGCACGCCGCCCTTCGACGCCGTGTAGGAGATCTGGCTCGTCGCCGAACCGAGCACCGCGACGAACGACGCCGTGTTGATGATCGATCCGGACTGCTGGGCCACCATGTAGCGCAGCGCCGCCCGGCAACAGAGGTACACCGATTTGAGGTTCACGTCCTGCACCTTCTGCCAGGCTGGGAGCTCCGTCGTCTCGATCGAGTCGTCGTCCGGGGGCGAGATTCCGGCGTTGTTGAACGCGATGTCGACCGAGCCGTAGGTCTCGTTGGCGACCGCGAACAGCCGGTCGACCTGTTGCTCGTCCGTCACATCCACCTGCACGAACAGGCCGTCCACCTCGGCTGCGGCCGCGGCCCCCGTCTCCGGGTTGAAGTCGCCGATCACGACGGTGGCCCCCTCCGCGGCGAACCGCCGTGCCGTCGCGAGCCCGATGCCGCTCGCTCCCCCCGTGACGACGGCGACCTTGCCCGCGAGCCGCTGGGTGAGGTCGATCTTGGCTAGTGCCATTCTGGTGCTCCGTTTCTCGTTCGCCGAGGTTCCCGATGCGTGCGCTTCGACGACCTCGGCGACCGGGGTTGGGTCTAGTCCGTGCTGATGAAGACGTTCTTGGTCTCGGTGAACGCGGTAGCGGCATCCGGCCCGAGCTCGCGCCCGAGGCCACTCTGCTTGAATCCGCCGAACGGGGTGGAGTAGCGTACCGAGGAGTGCGAGTTGACCGAGAGGTTGCCGCTCTCGATACCGCGGGAGACCCGGATGGCGCGGCCGACGTCGCGCGTCCAGATCGAGCCGGAGAGGCCGTATTCGCTCGAGTTGGCGAGGGCGATCGCGTCGGCCTCGTCGTCGAACGGGAGCACGGTCACCACGGGCCCGAAGATCTCCTCGGTCACCGCGCGATCGGTGCGCGAAGCCGGCAGCAGAACGGTCGGCGGAAACCAGAACCCGGCGCCCTCCGGGGCGCTCCCGCGGAAGGCGACGCGGGACTCGTCGGTGACGTACGACCGCACCTTGTCGCGGTGAGCCGACGAGACGAGCGGTCCCATCTCGGTGGACTCGTCGGTGGGCGGCCCGACCAGCACCCCCTTCACCGCCGGTTCGAGCAGCTCGAGAAAGCGGTCGAGCACTGAGCGCTCCACGAGGATGCGGCTGCGCGCGCAGCAGTCCTGGCCGGCGTTCTCGAACACCGCATACGGGGCCGTCGCCGCCGCTTTCTCGAGGTCGGAATCCGCGAACACGACGTTCGCCGACTTTCCGCCGAGCTCGAGCGTCACGGCCTTGACCTGGTCCGCGCAACCGGCCATGACGCGCTTTCCGACGGCGGTCGATCCGGTGAACACGACCTTGCGCACGTCCGGATGCGTCACGAAACGAGTCCCAACCACATCCCCTCGACCCGGCAGCACCTGGAAGAGCGCGGGCGGCAGGCCGGCTTCGATGGCGAGCTCACCGAGCCGAATGGCGGTAAGTGGCGTCCACTCGGCCGGCTTGAGCACGACGGCGTTGCCCGCGGCGAGCGCCGGCGCGAACCCCCAACTCGCGATCGTCATGGGAAAGTTCCACGGCACGATCACGCCGACGATCCCGAGCGGTTCGAGGAAGGTCACGTCGATGCCGCCCGCCACCGGGATGGTCTTGCCGATCATCCGTTCCGGCGCGGCCGCGTAGTAGTCGAGCACGTCGCGCACGTGCCCGGCCTCCCAGCGCGCCTGGGAGATCGGATGCCCGGAGTTCGCGACCTCGAGGCGGGCGAGCGTCTCGATGTCGTTCCCGACCGCCGCAGCGAACCGCCGCAGCGCCTGTGCCCGCTCGACGGGCGCAGCTGCCGCCCACGAGCGTTGAGCCACGACGGCGTCGGCGATCGCCTCGTCGACGCGCTCCCTCGTGGAGTGCTCCACGGTCTGCAGCACGCGCTCGTCCGCCGGGTTGATGATCGTCGTGGCTGTCACTTCATCGCCTTTCGCGCGGCATCCACGAGCCCCTCGAAGAGGCGCAGGTCGTCCTGGTTTTGTTCGGGATGCCACTGCACGGCCACCCCGAACGACATGCCGGCAACCTCAACGGCCTGCACGACGCCGTCGTCGCTTCGCGCGGTGACGACCAAACCGTCGGCAACGCGGTCGATGGCCTGGTGGTGGTACACCTCGACGTCGAGAGGCTCGGCCCCGATGAGCGTCGCGACGGCGCTGCCCGGCTCCGCCTTGATCGGCACGCGGTTGAACGTTCCGCCGCCGAGCTGGTACCTCGACGTGCCGATGACCTCGGGCAGGTGCTGGTGCAACGTGCCCCCGAGGGCAACGTTGAGCATCTGCGCGCCGCGGCAGATGCCGAGAAACGGCAGACCGCGCTCGATCGCCGCGGTGAGCAGCGCATCCTCCCACGCGTCGCGGTCGGTGCGGGGGTCGTCGGTCGACTCGTGGCGCTCCTGGCCGTAGCGACGGGGGTCGACATCCTTGCCGCCCGTCACGATGAGGCCGTCGAGCGAGTCGAGCACGCGGTTGGCGATCTCCGTCGAGACCGGCTGGGGCGGCAACAGCACCGCGATGCCGCCGGCGCGGGTGATCGAGTCGAAGTACACCTTGGGCAGGAACGCGGCCGGCAC
>DMKW01000039.1:12546-16658 GCA_003454135.1 Microbacteriaceae bacterium | reverse complement strand
GGGGATTCAGAACCGCTCAAAGCCGCGCACCCTCTCCCAGTCGGTGACCGCGGCGTCGTAGGCGGCGACCTCGATGCGGGCGTTGTTGAGGTAGTGCTCGACGACGTCGTCGCCGAAAGCGGCCCGCGCGATCTCGGACCTGCCGAACAGGTCGGCCGCCTCGCGAAGCGTCGTCGGAACTCGGGCCGCGTCGCTCCCGTAGGCGTTGCCCTCGAACATCGGCTCGAGTTCGAGCTCATTCTCGATGCCGTACAGCCCGCCGGCGATGAGGGCGGCGACGGCGAGGTACTGGTTGACGTCCCCGCCGGGCACGCGGTTTTCCACGCGCAGGCCGTGACCGTGCCCGACGACGCGAAGCGAGCACGTGCGGTTGTCGAGGCCCCAGGCCACGGCCGTCGGCGCGAAACTGCCGTCGACGTAGCGCTTGTACGAGTTGATGTTGGGGGCGAAGAACAGGGTGAGCTCGCGCAGTGTCTTGAGCTGGCCGGCGAGGAAATGCCGGAACATCGTCGACATGCCGAGATCGTCATCCTTGTCTGCGAAGACGGCCGATCCGTCGGTGCCGCGGAAGGAAATGTGGATGTGGCAGCTGTTGCCTTCGCGTTCGTTGAACTTGGCCATGAAGGTGAGCGCCTTGCCGTGCTTGTCGGCGATCTCCTTCGATCCGTTCTTGTAGATGGAGTGGTTGTCGCACGTGGTGAGCGCGTCATCGTAGCGGAACGCGATCTCCTGCTGACCGAGGTTGCACTCGCCCTTCACCCCCTCGCAGTACATGCCGGCGCCCTCCATGCTCACGCGGATGTCGCGTAGCAGCGGCTCCATTCGGGTCGAGGCGAGCAGGGCGTAGTCGATGTTGTAGTCACTCGCCGGGGTGAGGTCTTTGTAGCCCTTCGACCACGCGTCGCGGTAGCTGTTGTCGAAGACGATGAATTCGAGCTCGGTGCCCACGTAGGGTACGAGGCCCTTCTCGGCGAGGCGCGCAATCTGTCGCTTGAGGATCTCGCGCGGCGCCGGGGCTACCGGCTCGCCGACGCCATCCTCGTGTTCCGGAAGCCACGTGAGGTCGGCCATGACGAGGGCGGTCCCGGGAAGCCACGGCAGCAGGCGGAGCGTCGAGAGGTCGGGGATCATGGCCATGTCGCCGTACCCCTTCTCCCACGACGAGATGCGGTACCCGTCGACGGTGTTCATCTCGACGTCAACGGCGAGAAGGTAGTTGCAACACTCGGCGCCGTGTTGGCTGATCTCCTCCTTGAAGAGCCGGGCCGAGGTGCGTTTTCCGACGAGGCGCCCCTGCATGTCGGTGAACGCCACGATCACCGTGTCGATCTCCTGCCTGTCGATAAGGCCGTTGAGCTCGTTGGTGGTAAGCATTCCGGAGCGTTTCGCCATGGGTGTTCTCCTCGGTCGGTGAGAGTCCTGCCGACCATTACACCACGCGCTTTCGCCGCGCGGGTGAGGATTCGTAACAAGATATTTACACCTAAAGGTAGACAACAGGTACCAATAGCCCACTACGCTCGGAGCACTCTGATCCACCTCGTGCGCAACGGACCGCGCGAATTACTCGTTCGACCCATGGGAGATAAACGAATGACAGAACACGGCAACACGAGCGTTTCTGGGGTGACGTACACCAAAGCCGAGCAGGGATACTTCGAGAAGCGAAGTCTCCGGCGCACGGCGGGATTCTGGGGCCTGTGGGGAATCGGAATCGCCGCGGTGATCTCCGGCGACTTCTCCGGCTGGAACCCCGGACTCGGCCAGGCCGGTTGGGGCGGCCTGCTCATCGCGACGGTCGTCGTGATCATCATGTACTTCGGCATGCTGTTCTCGATCGGCGAGATGTCCGCCGCCATGCCGCACACCGGTGGCGCGTACTCCTTCGCTCGCGCCGCAATGGGACCGTGGGGCGGCTTCATCACGGGGCTCGCCGAGACCATCGAGTACGTCGTGACGACCGCGGTCGTCGTGCTGTTCTCCGCGTACTACGCCGACGCCATCACGAAGGACCTGCTCGGCTTCAGCATGCCCGGCTGGGTCTGGTGGATCGTGCTCTACGTGATCTTCGTGGGCCTCAACTCACTCGGCGCCCAAGCGTCGTTCCGGTTCGCGCTCATCGTCGCGCTCATCTCGATCGCCGTGCTCATCGTGTTTGCCGCGCTCGCGGCGATCAACGGCGCGATCGACTTCGGCAGGCTCCTCGACATCAAGCCGTCGGCAGGCAACAGCCAGTTCCTTCCCTTCGGTTGGGCTGGCGTGCTCTTCGCCCTGCCATTCGCGACGTGGTTCTTCCTCGGGATCGAGGAGCTCCCGCTCGCCGCGGAGGAGGCGCACAACCCGTCCAGGGACATCCCCAAGGCCGGCTTCTGGGGCATTGTCACGCTCGCGTTCTTCGGCCTCCTGGTGCTGTTCCTCAACCCGGCCGTCACCGGTTCGAAGGCGATCGCCGCATCCGGAGAACCGCTGCTAGACGGCTTCCGGGCGTTCCTGCCCGATAGCGTCGCGGCCGTGCTCGCGCTCTTCGCCCTCATCGGCCTGCTCGCCTCGTTGCAGGGGATCATGTTCGCCGCCGGCCGCAACATGTACTCGCTCTCGCGGGCGGGCTACTACCCGAAGTTCCTCTCCCTCACCGGACGCAAGCACGAGACGCCGTGGGTAGCCCTCATCGTCGGGGCAATCATCGGCTTCATCGTGCTGCTCGTGGTGCAGTGGATCTCGGCCGCGAGCCCGGCGGCCTCGGTCGCCGCGAACGGCATCATCCTCTTCATCGCGGTGTTCGGCGCTGTTATCTCCTACGTCGCGCAAATGGTCTCGTTCGTGATCCTGCGGCGCAAGTTTCCCAACGCGCACCGGCCGTACAAGAGCCCGGTGGGCGTGCCTGGCGCGATCGTCGCCGGCGTGATCGCGTTCGTGACCCTGCTGGGAATCGTCTTCGTGGTGGACTTCCGGCCGGCCATCGTCACCGGCGTGATCATCTTCGCCGCTGGACTCATCACCTTCGCCCTTGTCGGACGCAAGCGGCTCGTGCTCTCGCCCGAGGAGGAGTATGCGCTGAGTGGCGGCCTTCACGGTGATCCGCAGGCCGAGGGATACGACGCGATGGAGACCGAGGTGTTCGGCACAAAATAGCGCGACAGTCGCCACAGCGGGGTCCGGACACGTTCCGGGCCCCGCTGTCGTTTATGGCGTGTCATCGGGGATTCAGGCGCAACCGTCGGTGATAATGAGCAAACCATCGTCCCCGTGGTGGAAGGTCCGCAAGCATGTCCGAGACAGTCAGGCGCAATCGCACCGTGAGCCCCGCCGAGTACGAAGAGCTTCAGGAGCTCATTTTCGACCTCGTACGCGAGCGTGTGCTCGCCGCCATCGGCGCGGGCGGAATGTGGAGCATCAACTTCCGCAACGCGAGCGATACCGATGCCTTTTTCGGTGAGACCGTCGCCGAGCGGATCGCGAAGGATGTCGCCGCACAGATCGCTCCGCGGTCGAGCGCAAGCGATGAGCCGATCGTCGTCGCACCCACGTCCTCGGAGATCGAGCTGCACACCGGCGAGATCAGCCTGCCGGTGACGGTCGAGGCAAGCTCCGAGCGCGTCGTCTGGGTCGCCGAGCCCTCTCAGGTCGCCTGGGTCGCCGAGTTCGCCGAGGCCTCCCGCGCGGGCGACAGGGATCACGCCGAGGGCACGGAAGCCGCTGAGACGACCGAGGTCGCAGGGCACGAGCACCGCCGCCTCGTCGCCTGACCCGGTCTGACGACCTACCCCCGAGGCGCTTGCCGACCCTCTCGCGGCGTGCGCGCCGTTAACTGTTGATCGCCGCCGCTCCAGTGGAGCGGCGGCGATCGAGTTCGGTCTCTATTTTCCCGAATTGAGACACACCTGGACACTGCCGTGCGATTCAACGCCCCCACGTTTCCGTCCGGCTACCAGAAGAAGCTGAGGTATCCCCCGTCATCTGATTAGAAAGCTACCAGAGGCGTAGTGAGTATTTCTTACCCCAGTACGGGGCTAGAACGTGTGGTACCAGTGTTGCTGGAGTGACGGGTGAGACTCGCCACCGACGAGCACACGCTCGGCTGGGCCGCCCGTGATTGTTCCCCTTCGACACGT
>DMKW01000039.1:3772-12398 GCA_003454135.1 Microbacteriaceae bacterium | reverse complement strand
ACGTGTCGAAGGGGAACAATCATGGGCGCTGCGGTGCGAGCCCGGCGCCGCGGTGCGAGCTCACCGGAAGGGTCTCTCCCGCAACGGCATGTCGTGGAGCGGTGTCCCGGCCCGCACGATGCCGGCTTTCGCCCCGATCTTGCCCATGACCGAGGTCGAGTTGGCGCTCGCGAAGATCACAGAATCCCGCAGCGACCGTCCCTGCGCCCACTGGCTGAGAAAACCCGACCCGAAGGCATCGCCGCACCCGGTGCGGTCGACCACCGGGGCATCCTCGTACAGTCCCGATTCGATGATCGTCGTGCCGTCGGTGACGACCGCGCCATTGGGGCCGTCGGACACGATCACGACCGGGCAGTGCGATGACGCGTCCCTCGCCAGCTCCTCGACCGTGTTTCCTCGCACGAGCAGCTGGGCCTCCTCTTTATTGACCGCGAGCACATCGATCGTCTCGAGCAGGGCCATGAGCTCGACCGGTTCCCTCAACTCGCTCCCCGCCGGGTTGAGCATGACCTTCGCGCCGTGCTCGCGTGCGGCGGAGATCGTCGCGCGCAACACCGTCATGTTTCCGAGCGACGACAGGTACACCCAGTCGGCCGAAGCGACCGGGGAGAGGTCGAGTTGACCGGGCGTGGGAAGCGTGCCGCGGTAGTTGAGAATGGTGCGCTCGCCGCTCTGCGCCAGCAGGATCGCCGAATAGCTGGCGGCGAACGCCGCATTGACGTTCACGTGCGATGTGCCGATGCCCTCGGCGCCGAGCGCGTGCAGGATGCCGCGACTGGACACGTCGGTGCCGAGGATCCACACGAATTCGACGGTCAAGCCCTGGCGGGCGAAGGTGGTCGCCGCGTTCGTGACGTTGCCGCCCGTCTCGAAGATGACCTCGTCGAGCTCGAGCTTCTTGCCCAGTGGGAGCTGTTCGTAGAGCACGCCCTTGTGCTCGTGCGGCTCGAACAGTTTCGAGCTGCGCATGAAGACGTCCTGGGTGGCTTTGCCGATGGCCACGAGCGTCGGGATCCCCATGTCAGCGAACGGCCTTCCCGGCGCTGCCGAGGGCATCGATCTTCTCCTCGACGACCGCCTGCACGGCGTCGCACACCCCAGGCATCAGCTTCACCACCGAATACTCGGACGGGTTGTCGGCCAGAACCTTCTCGAGCGTCGTGCGAAAGGCGAAGCGCAAGTCGCTGTTGACGTTGACTTTGCTCACGCCGATTCGCGCGGCCGCCTCGAAATAATGCAAGGGGGTTCCACTCCCGCCATGCAGGCTGATCTGGCAGCCGATCGCCTCCCGAATGTGTGTCAGGAGGGCCAGGTCGAGGATCTTGGGCGCCGGGTACCGGCCGTGCAGGTTGCCGATGGCCGCGGCGAAGGTGTCGATCCCGGTCGCATCGACGAAGGCCCGCGCCGCCTCCGGCGTGCTGAACGTCTTCCTGATTTCGTCGTAGTCGATCTGCTCGGCGTGAACCGTGCTGGACCCGGCGAAGTAGTGGGGTTCGCTTTCGACCTGGGCGCCGGTGAATCGGGCATAGTCGACGACCTCTCTCGTGCTCTCGATGATCTCGTCGGCCGTGGCCTCGTGGTTGGCCTGGGAGACGTCGATGTGGATGAACTCGTATCCGGCGTCAATCGCCCGTTTGCAGCCGGCCACCGTCGGGCAGTGGTCCAGATTGACATACATCTCAATGCCCAACTCGTCCCGGTAGTTGTCGACGAGGTCGCGAATGTTCTCGAGGCCCATCGCCGTGACTTCGCCGTCGCTCGCCTCGACCATGACGGGAGCGTTGAGCCTACGCGCGGCTCGTGCCACGGCGATCAGGGTCTCCTGGTTGTCGATGTTGAACGCCCCGACCGCGAAGTGTTCGTGGCGACTGCGGTGCATGAGCTCGCGCGCGCGGCGCGTCCTGTCGCGGATCTCGCCGATCGTCATGGCCATCTGACGTCACTCCCTCTCGCGCCGGTCGCCTCGGGCGGCGCTGCCGCTGAGCGACAGTTCCGTTCGCGACTCGGCCTCCGCGATCCGACCCACCGTCTTCAGGAAGCTGTCTGGATTGAGCGAGATCGAGTCGATCCCCTCGTCGACCAGGAAGGCCGCGAACTCGGGGTAGTTGCTGGGCGCCTGCCCGCAGATCCCGATCTTGATCCCTGCCGCGTGCGCCTTGTGGATGGCTTCGCTGATCATCCGCGTGACCGCCTCGTCTCGCTCGTCGAAGAGACCGGCGAGCTCCTCCGAGTCGCGGTCGACGCCGAGCACGAGCTGGGTGAGGTCGTTGGAACCGATCGAGAACCCGTCGAACTTGGCGGCGAACACCTCGCCGAGGATCACATTGGAGGGGATCTCGCACATCATGTAGACCTGCAGCCCGTGTTCACCGCGCACCAGGCCGTTCCCTGCCATCACTTCCAGCACGCGATCCGCCTCCGCCGGGGTGCGGCAGAACGGCACCATCACGATGACGTTGGTGAAGCCGATGTGCTCACGCACACGCTTGAGCGCCCGGCATTCGAGCGCGAATCCCTCGCGGTACCGCAGGTCGTAGTAGCGTGACGCCCCGCGGAATCCGAGCATCGGATTCTCCTCGGCGTGCTCGAAGACATCGCCGCCGATCAGGTGCGCATACTCGTTCGTCTTGAAGTCGCTCAGCCTCACGATCACGGGATGCGGGTAGTAGGGCGCGGTGAGCTTGGCGATCCCCAGCGCGAGGGACTCGACGAAGTAATCGGTGGCGTCGGCGTAGCCGCGGGTGAGCTCACGGATCCGGCTCCGGTCGTTCTCGCTGGTCACGCGCTCGGGATGCACGAGCGCCATCGGGTGCACCGCGATCAGGTTGTTGATGATGAATTCCATGCGCGCGAGGCCGACGCCGTCCGCGGGCAGTCGCCACCACTGGAACGCCGCGGCCGGACTCGCGATGTTGACCATGACGGCGGTGCGCGTCTTGGGCAGGGCGCCGAGGTCGATCTCTTCCGACTCGAAGGCGAGCGCGCCCTCGTAGACGTGGCCCTGGTCGCCCTCGGCACAGGAGAGCGTGATGGTCTGTCCGTCCTTGAGCACGTCTGTGGCGTCTCCGGTTCCGACGACGGCTGGTACGCCGAGCTCCCGACTGACGATCGCGGCATGGCTCGTGGGGCCACCGTGGTCGGTGATGATGCCGGCGGCCCGCATCATGATGGGCACCCAGTCGGGATCGGTCATCTCGGTGACGAGGATCGCGCCATCCTGAAACTTTTCGATGTCCGCCGGACTACGGATCACGCAGGCCGGTGCGGTGGCGATCGAATCGCCGATCGCCGCTCCGGAGACCAGCACCGTTCCGGTCTCGGTGAGGCGGTGGATGGTGAAACGTGTGCCGCTCTTGCGGGATTGCACCGTTTCCGGTCGCGCCTGAACCAAGAACAGCTCCCCGGTGAGACCGTCCTTGGCCCATTCCATGTCCATGGGATGCCCGTAGTGCGCCTCGACGAGCGCCGCCCAGCGGCCTAGCTGCACGATCTCCTCGTCCTGCAGAACGAAGGAGTCCCTCTCGCGCGGCGTCGTGTCGACCATGCGGGTGCGCGCGCTGCCCCCCTCGCTGTAGACCATCTTCCGCGCCTTTGGACCGAGCGTCTTCTCGATGACCGGGGAGTATCCGGCCTGCTCGAGGAGCGGTTTGAACACGAGGTACTTGTCGGGGTTGACGGTGCCCTGCACCACGGTTTCGCCGAGCCCCCACGTCGCGCTGATCACGGCGGCCCCCGGAAATCCGGTCTCCGTGTCGATCGAGAACATCACGCCCGACCCGCCGAGGTCCGATCGCACCATGCGTTGAATGCCGATCGAGAGCGCGACCTCGAGATGGTCGAACCCCTTGACCTCGCGGTAGCTGATCGCCCGGTCGGTGAACAGCGAGGCGTAGCAGCGCCGACACGCGTCCACGAGCTCCCGTTCGCCCGTCACGTTGAGAAAGGTCTCCTGCTGCCCGGCGAAGCTCGCATCCGGAAGGTCTTCCGCCGTCGCGCTGCTGCGCACGGCAACCGAGACGGGCCCGAGCCCCGCCCGGGTTGCGAGCAACCCGTAGAAGGTGCGGATGGTCTCGGCAATGTCGTCCGGAAACTCCGCGGCGAGGAAGAGCTCGCGCAGCGCTTTCCCGGTCGACCGCAGGGTCGCGTCTCCCGCGTGATAGCGCACGAGCAGAGCACGGATGGCTGGTTCCAGGCCGTTCGCCTCGATGAAGGCCCGGTAGGCGCGGGCCGTGGTGGCGAACCCGTCCGGCACCCGCACGCCCTGTGACCCGAGCGTGCGCACCATTTCGCCCAGCGAGGCATTCTTGCCTCCGACCTGGGGTATGTCCGTCATGCCGACCTCGTCGAACCACACGACATATCGCTGATCCATGGCGCCTCCCACCCTCGTTGCGAAGCCTGTGAGCGGCAACGCTACACCCGCGTAACGGGGGCTCCTCGGGGCTTTCGGCACTATTGGGCCGTGTGCGTTGTGCTCTTCACTAGATAGGTATCTCGTCCGATTTTGGCCGACGACTGGGAGTGAGGAAGACCGTGACCGCCACCGAGAAATCGAGTCAAGTGTTTATCACCGAGGCGTTGGCGGCTGCGGCGCACGACGTCGCAGACTCGACAGCGGACATACCGAAGCCGTCGGACTCTTACGCCATACTGGCGAGCCTCGCCGGCACACAGGAATCGCTCACGCGGGCCTACGAGCAGCTTGCCGCGTGGCACGGGCAGGTCGTCGAGGGAGTGCACCACGCCGGCGAGGCCGAGGGCGGCGACCCAGACAACCCGGGATGGGTGAACGCCGAGCGGTCGCTTCGGCGGGCCGCCGACCGCAGCGCGGCCGCCGCCGAGGCCCTGAGGACCGCGCACACCGCAAACGGCGTCGCCCGCTGGTTCGACGAGATAAGGGCCGATGAATCGTAGGGTGCGGCCGGATTACTTGAGAAGCCGCGCAAGCGAGTACAGCTCGGCGAGCGGATCGCCCCCCGCCGGGATGAGCACGACGCTCGTCGCCCCCGCCTCGTGAAGTTGGTCGATGCGACGGCGGGCAGATTCCGGCGTGCCCACGATCGCGAGCTGGTCGATCCACTCGTCGGGCATCGACGCCGCGAACTCCGCGCGCGTGGGGCTTGCCGCCCGAAGGGCGACGAAGTCGTCGGCGAAGGGTAGCGGCGAGATGTGCGCCAGCCAGTCCGGTTCGCCGATCCACTCGAG
The DNA here is from genome assembly GCA_003454135.1 of Microbacteriaceae bacterium. Lineage (GTDB taxonomy): Bacteria > Actinomycetota > Actinomycetes > Actinomycetales > Microbacteriaceae > Lacisediminihabitans. The sequence continues at coordinate 7,190 of DMKW01000039.1, read as the reverse complement.
CGCGGATCGGGCAGCGAGCCGAGCCTCCGCGGCATCGTCGCGCACCACGGCGATGTTGTAGGCCACCACCTGGTGCTCGCCAGGCACCCGTTCGAGCGCGGCGAAACCCCGGGCGTCACCGGGAGCCTCCCGGCCGGCGTCGATGGCGGCGATCGCGGCGGCGAGATACTCGGGCGTCACCGGTTCCGCGAGGATCGTGCCGTCGGCGTGCCGGCCGGACACGGCGAGGGACTTGACGCCGCGCACGCCGGCGAGTACGGGCGGAACCCGCTCGAGCGTCGCGTTCAGTGCCACGGCGTCCGCGCTCACGTAGCGCCCCGAGACCGTCACGGTCTCGCCGCGGAGCAGTGCCCGGGTCACGTCCAGGTGCTCGGCGAGCATGGTCAGGATGCTGGCGGGGTACGCGCCGACCTGCCGCGTCCACACCGGCATGCCGTGTCCGACACCCACCGTCACTCGGCCCGGAAAGAGCTCGGCGAGGGTGCCGGACTCGATCGCGGTGAACGACGCATTGCGCACGGCCGCCGGCAGGATGCCGATGCCGACATGGATGCGCGGCGTGGCCGCGAGGGCGACCGCCGCCTGGCTGAACCCGCCGCGATAGAAGCAGTCTTCGACCACCCAGAGCGCGTCGAAGCCCGCCTCATCGGCCGCGCGGGCGAACGGGACGAAGTCGCCGGCGGGGATATCGCGTGGGAGGAGAACACCAACGCTCGGGGACACTCCGGGCTCACTTCGATCGGTCACCTGCCGATGCTACGGGGCCGGGCAGCCCCATGGCCGAATTAACACGGTGTTCATCGCGAGACGCTTCCCCGCACGACGGCGCCGCGGGATACTAATTGAGTATCTTCAACGGTAAAATATTATGGAGATTTGACACATGACTGATTCGGTCCGGACCGCGCCTATCGTCGTGACATCGTGGACGTATTCGCGCGCCTGAGCGGACGGTCCCCCGTCCCACGCAGGGCCGGCATCCTTTCCTCGGCAGAGCCGCCGAAACCCGCCAGGGAGCGGCTGGTCATCATCCGGTGTGCCGGTCGCGAGTTCCTCACGCGGTTGAGCATGGCCACGATCTTCTTGAGGCGGTCCGGCGAGGTGATCGCCACCGACGGCTCGGAACTGGTTCCGCTGCTACACGAGGGCGGCGTCGACTTGCTCGCGGTCACGAAATCGATGCCCATCACGGTCACGGATGTGGAGCGCTGACGCTCATCGAGCAGCAGATTCCGCACGCGCAGAAGTCATCCGCGCCCAGACGGTTGGTCACTGAGCGGTTCTAGGGTGTGCCAATGGCCGGCTCCGGGAGGTACACCTTCCCACCAGACTCCCGGAACGCGGCCGATTTCTCACCCATCCCCGCAATGATCTGCTGCTCGGACAGGCCGCCGAACTGGTCGCGGATGTCCTGGGATATCCGCATGGAGCAGAACTTCGGTCCGCACATCGAACAGAAGTGCGCCGTCTTTGCCGGCTCAGCCGGGAGCGTCTCGTCGTGGAACTCCTCGGCGGTGACCGGGTCAAGGGACAGCGCGAACTGGTCCCGCCAACGAAACTCGAAACGCGCTTTGGACAGCGCGTCGTCGCGTTCGTGGGCGCCGGGGTGGCCTTTCGCCAGGTCGGCAGCGTGCGCCGCGATCTTGTAGGTGATCACCCCGGTTTTGACGTCGTCCTTGTTCGGCAGCCCCAGATGCTCCTTCGGTGTGACGTAGCAGAGCATCGCAGTCCCGTACCGAGCGATCTCGGTCGCACCGATCGCGGAGGTGATGTGGTCGTACCCGGGCGCAATATCCGTGACCAGGGGGCCGAGGGTGTAGAACGGGGCGCCGTCGCACAGCTCCTGCTGACGTTCGACGTTCTCCCGAACCAGATGAAACGGAATATGGCCGGGTCCTTCCACCATCACCTGCACGTCGTATTTCCAGGCCCGCTTCGTCAGTTCCGCAAGGGTGTCGAGTTCAGCGAACTGGGCGGCATCATTCGCGTCCGCCGTCGATCCCGGCCGCAGGCCGTCGCCGAGGGAGAACGCGACGTCATAGCGGGCAAAGATCTCGCACAGTTCGTCAAAGTGGGTGTAGAGGAAGTTTTCCTGATGATGCGCCAGGCACCAACCCGCCATGATCGACCCCCCGCGAGAAACAATTCCCGTCACCCGATCGGCCGTCAACGGCACATAGCGGAGCAGGACACCGGCGTGGACGGTCATGTAGTCCACACCCTGCTCACACTGCTCGATCACCGTGTCCCGGTAAATCTCCCACGTGAGCGCGTTGGCCTCACCGTTCACCTTTTCGAGAGCCTGGTAGATCGGCACGGTACCGATGGGCACCGGAGAATTGCGGATGATCCACTCCCGGGTCGTATGGATGTCATCCCCCGTCGACAAATCCATTACCGTGTCCGCGCCCCACTGGGCCGCCCACTGCAGTTTGTCCACCTCTTCCGCGATCGAACTTGTCACCGCCGAGTTGCCAATATTGGCGTTGATCTTCACCAGGAACGCCTTGCCGATGATCATCGGCTCGGATTCCGGATGGTTGATGCTGTTGGGGATGATCGCCCGACCAGCAGCCACCTCGGACCGCACCAGCTCCACATCACAGTTCTCGCGAAGGGCCACGAATCGCATCTCCGGAGTGATCATGCCCTGCCTGGCGTAATGCATCTGCGTGACCGTCTTACCGGGCAGCGACCGGCGAGGCACGGGCTTGTCGCCCTCCCACTCCGCGGATGCGGCACCCCTGCGGAGGGCCGCACGCCCGTCGTCATGCAGATTCCGCTCACGACCGGAATACGCCTCCGTGTCACCGCGCGCCTCAATCCACTCCGAGCGAAATGGGGGCAACCCGCGCACCGGATCGCTGCCGGGACCTTCCGTGCGATACACCGTGAACGGTTCGTTCACCTGACCGTTCGGCGACAGCTCAAGCGCGATCTCGGTCACCGGGACGCGTATCCCATGCTCGACATCGTGCACGTACGCGAGGGTGTGAGATGAACTTACAGATTCCATTGCGGACTCCTACTTCCTTCGCCGGCATTACCCGGACAGGTTCGACGGTCGCAGGCCGCGTCAGCCTGATCTCAGCCCTTGCAAGGGCACCCGTGTGGATGAGAAGCACACTAACACCTCTGCCCTTCAGCGATGGACACACGTGTCCCGAGAGGATCCTCATTCCGCTCACCGAAACCGGCTGCGCGAAAGTCCGATCCCGCGTTGCGGATCGCGCCCGCCGGCTGCTGAGCTAGGCAGGCTTGTCTTCGGATGCGGGCCTGCTGCCTTCGCCCATTGCCTGTAATGTCGCCGAGGCGAGAACGCGCGCCCACATTTCATGGAGCAACTTCCAGGAAAAAAGCTCCTGCACGTACATTTCGCCGACTCGCCAATCGGGGAATGGCACGAAGGAGGTGTTGG
>DMKW01000039.1:1803-3678 GCA_003454135.1 Microbacteriaceae bacterium | reverse complement strand
TTGCGCGCGAGAGGGGGGATCGGGCGGAAGTCGCCCATCGGTGGGATGCCGGCGAGAACGATGCGGCAGTTTGGTGCGGCCTGGTCTTGAATGCGCTCGACGATTCTGCCCAGGTTGGCAGCCCACGTTGCCGAGCTCGTCGCGAGCAGCACGTCAGGGACACCCAGCATGATTACCACCGCGTCGACATTGGCCGCATCGAGAGCGGGCATCCGGGCCACGCGTGCTGCCGTGAGGTCTGTTGCCGCGATGGTTGTCCACCAGCACCCTCTCGCTCGATCATGGGCGATGAATCGGGCTGTCTGGAATACCGCGGTCATCCTTTGGTGCAGAACCCCATATCCGGCGACGGCCACGTCGCCGATGAACAGGAGCCGATCCGGATCCGGCCCGGGGATGACGAATTCGGGATCGTCCTCGGGAAATTGAGCCCGTCGCACATCCTGTTTGTAGAGTGCGAGCTGCATACGGAGCAGAGGCCGTGCAAAGTAAAGGAGAACGGCGATCGTCGCGGAAGACAGCGCGGTCGTGCCATCGGGCTTGGTAACGAAACCCATGAATATCCCGCCGCTTCCCTTGGCGCTTCGGGCTTAGCGCTGTCGATGTCGCATGAAATCAGTCTCCATACCGAAGTGACATGGGGCGTCGGGATCAGCAGAATCTTTTTTGATTTTCTCAGTACCGGGTTGAATCTGCTGCCCCCACTTTGAGGGCGGGCCCTCCGGGATGGATCCGCCGCCCTGTCACGCCGGCCACCGGTCGCTGCGCCGCGTCGAAGCCCGAGGTCATGGCTCGCCGGGACTATCGGCGAGCTTGCTCCTCGGCGACGATCTGGACAAGAGCAGCGAACAGCGGATGTTCCTCATCAATGCCGGTAACACCGCGCACGAATTCCTTCGCGCTGACGCTGGCGAGGAGGGCGGCCAGCTCGACACTTTGCGGGTCATCCGGAACATCGAAACGCAGCGCCGCCCCGATCGCGCGCCCGAGTGCGTCGAACGGGAGCCCGCGTTCCGCGAGTTGCGCGGCCGGTCCGATGAAACGCTCGTTCCTGCTCAGCTTTCTGAGAGGCTGACGGCCGACCCGTTCAACGGTGTCGCTCAGCTCTGGGTTGGCGAATCGAATGAGGTTCTGCTCGAGGTAGGCCTGCTGAACGTCAGCGGGAAAGTCGTGCTTCGCCACGAGGAGGGCTTTCGTTTCGCCGAGCACGGCGCGAACCTCCGCGAACACGGACGGGATGGCGAGTGCGTCGGACAGCACCGAAACACCTGCAACGAAACCGTGGTAGGCCGCCGTTGCGTGGCCCGTATTCACAGTGAAGAGCTTGCGTTCAATGTATGGGCGCAGATCATCCACGAAATGCGCCTGCGGGATCACTGGCACGGCAGCGCCAAACGGGCCGGATTCGATGGCCCATTCGAAAAACGCCTCGACGGTCACGTCGAGACCGTCGACATGCGGATGCCCGGGGACAATTCGGTCGACCGCCGTGTTGGCGAACACGGCACGAGTCACGAGTGCCGCATCGGGAAGCGCGGCGACAACCCCCGCCTTGAGCGCATCGGTCGCATTGATCGCGTTTTCGCAGGCCATGACCGCGAGGGGAGGCAGACGAGGATCGCGTTTCGCGATCGCGGCCGCGATGACCGGTGCGACGAACCCCAGGATTGTCGGGCCCACCGCGGTGGTGACCACCTGCGCTGACGCGATCTCCGCGATCACATCCGCCTCGTGCGTTTGGCTGTTGATCGCCCTGTAGCCGTCGACGGTAACCACCGTGGCCCCGGGGCCGACCTCGTGGACCTGGTAGCTCGGGGTGGCGGACAGTGCGTCAATGAGCTGGGCGTTCACATCGGCGAAGACCACCTCGTAGCC
>DMKW01000039.1:0-1689 GCA_003454135.1 Microbacteriaceae bacterium | reverse complement strand
ACGGCCTTAAGCGTTGCGGTCATGAGTTGACGTCGCCGAGGAGGGCGAGAACATCCTCGGGAGCGTCAGCGACGAGGAGCCGATCTACTTGCTCCTCGTCGCTGAAGACGAGGGCGATCTTGGACAACACATCCATGTGACCGCCGTCCTTGCCGGCGATGCCTACGACGAATCGAACCGGATTGCCGCCCCAGTCGATTGGATCGTCGTAGCGCACGAACGAGAGCGCGGACGCCAGAACCGTGTCTTTGCCCTCGTTCGTGCCGTGCGGAATCGCCAGGAAGTTGCCCATATAGGTTGACACGAGGGCCTCGCGATCGTGCATATACCGGGGGTACTCCGCGGTGACTGCTCCCGTCGCCACGAGTATTTGACCCGCTTCGTCGATCGCCTCTGCCGTCATTCTCGCGGTGCCGCGCAGTCTGATCTGCGCGAGTTCCAACACGTTGCCGCTCATGCGAGGCCCTCTATGTCTTCCTATTTCCTTGTGATTACTGCGGTTGGGACTGTTGTGACTTGACCTGATCGACTACCTCGTCGTATTTCGTGCTCGACATGAAGTTGTCGACCGAGACGTGCTGGGCGTTTGGCGTTCGCTGCTTCGCCCGGTCCGTGAGCTGCGACTGGGTGATGACAAGGTCGACGTCATCGGTCAGGTTGGCGATCGACCTGTTCTCTACTGTTACACCCGTCACGCCCGCCTTGCTCAACTTGTTTCGAAGCACGGTCGCTCCCATGGCGCTCGAACCCATGCCAGCGTCACACGCGAACACGATCGTGCGAACCATCGTGTCGGTTGCGACCGCCGAAGTCGCGACTGCCGTTCCGCCGGACTGTCCGAGCAGGGCACCTACGTTGCTCTCCCGGCCCTTGTTCGCCTGGTTCCGGTCGATCGCGCTGGCGAGCAGATTCTCACCGGCGGCCTCGGCCGCAAGGTCGCGACTGCGGCTGGCCCGAAGGATGATCGCCGAGATGAGGAAGGACACCGTCGCGGCTCCCGCCACCGACAGCAGGACACCGACATAGCTGCCGGGGGGAGACTGCACGATTACCGCGAAGATGCTGCCCGGTGACGCCGGGGCCCGCAGGCCCGAGCCGAATGCCACGTTGATCGCGACGCCGGTCGCACCACCGCCGATGGCCGCGAGAACGAGAATCGGCTTCATGAGCACGTAGGGGAAATAGATCTCGTGGATTCCGCCGAGGAACTGGATGATGATCGCTCCGGGGGCGCTCGCCCGGGAAAGGCCAATCCCGAAGACCGCGAACGCGAGAAGGATGCCGAGGCCGGGGCCGGGGTTCGCCTCGAGCAGGAACAAGATCGACTTGCCCGTCTTCGACGCCTCGCTGATGCCCAGCGGCGTCAGAACTCCGTGGTTGATCGCGTTGTTGAGGAAGAGGATCTTGCCGGGCTCGATGAAAATGCTCGCGAGAGGCAGGAGGTGGGTGGAGACCAGGAAATGGACGACTCCCTCGAGGCGGTCGCTGATCCACGTGACCGCGGGAGCGATACCAAGGAACGCGAGCAGGGCGAGAATTGCGCCCACGATTCCGGCCGAGAAGTTATCGACCAGCATCTCGAAGCCCGCGCGAATCTTGTTCGCCCAGATCTTGTCGACCTGCTTGATGATCCACGCCGCGAGGGGGCCGACGAGCATTGCACCCAGGAACATCGGGATGGTGCTGCCG
>DMKW01000271.1:16087-23378 GCA_003454135.1 Microbacteriaceae bacterium | reverse complement strand
TCGGGCCGGGCGTCTACGACATCCACTCGCCCCGGGTGCCGTCGGTCGACGAGGTCACCGACCTCATCGAGATCGCACTGGGTTCGATCCCCGAACGCCAGGTCTGGGTCAACCCGGACTGCGGACTCAAGACGCGCGGCTACGACGAGACCGTTGCCTCGCTCACGAACGTGGTCGCGGCGACGCGTGCCGTGCGCGAGCGAGTGCACGCGCACTAGTCGGCGCGGCTCTCGTTACCGGGGCCATTGCGCGCATTCGGGGCCAACACATTGGCCCAGGATGCGCGCAATGGCCCCGCGTTCGCACGCGCCCCGGCGCTCGCGGTCAGATCGAGCGCAGCACCGCCACGACTTTGCCGAGCAGCTCCGCGTAGTCGCCCAGGATGGGGGCGAAGGCGGAGTTGCGCGGCAGTAACCAGGTGTGGCCGTCGCGCTGCTGGAAGACCTTCACGGTCGCCTCCTCGTCGAGCATCGCCGCGACGATGTCGCCGTTCTCGGCCGTCTTCTGCTGGCGCACCACGATCCAGTCGCCATCACAAATGGCGGCGTCGATCATCGAGTCGCCGGCAACCTTGAGCATGAAGAGCTCGCCCTTGCCCACGAGCTGACGGGGGAGCGGGAAGACCTCGTCCACCTGCTGCTCGGCCGTGATCGGGATACCGGCCGCGATTCGGCCGACGAGCGGCACCATTGCCGCGTCCCCGATCGGTGTCGGGTTGTCAGACACGACTCCGCCGTCTTCCTGCTGGAGGTCGATGAGCACCTCGAGCGCGCGAGGACGGTTGGGGTCGCGACGAAGATACCCGCTCAGTTCGAGCTGGTTGAGCTGATGGGTGACGCTCGACAACGACGAGAGCCCGACGGCATCGCCGATCTCACGCATGCTCGGCGGATAGCCCCGGGTCGCGACGGCTCGCTGGATGACGTCGAGGATGGCAAGCTGCTTGTCGCTCAGGCTCTTGCGGCGCCGAGTGCCCGGCTTCTCCTGCTGCGGGCCAGCCTCGCGTGGTTCGCTCACGTCGTCCATCCTTCTCGGGTCATCTTTGGGCCACCTGGTCGGCCGCGCCAACACCAATGTCGGTGGTGTCTGGTTTGTTATGTCCAGACACTCGAAACTGTATCCGCCTATCGACCGATAAACAAACATTCGTTCGAGTGTGTCGCGGGATTCGGCGCGACGGTCTCGAAGATTGGGGTTGATTATGGAGAGAATCGAAGGTATGTTCGGAACAAAGCTTCGTATCCGGCACTCCCGGCCGAGTGTCGGATACGAAAACCCAGTATGTGCAACCAGAGCGGCGTCAGTCGGAGCAGGGGAAGGCAGAACGATGAGCACGGTGGCGATCAACACAGTGTCAATCAACACGGCGGCAATGGGCGGCGGAGCCTCTCTCACTTCCGGGCCCAGGACCCACTTGCGACTGACCCGCCGCGGCCGTGTCGTGCTCACGTCGCTCGCAGCGATTCCGCTCGTGATCGCCGCGGGCGTCTTCGCCATCAATGGTGGCGGGGCGATTGCCACCAGCCAGGCCAGCACGACGACGTTCGACTACGTGACCGTCGGGCCCGGCCAGTCCCTCTGGCAGCTGGCGGGCGACATCGCTCCCTCCGCCGATCGGCGGGACGTCGTGGCCGACATCGTTCACCTCAACCAGCTCGAAAGCACGAACGTGCAGCCGGGCCAGAAAATTGCGATTCCCACCCAGTATTCGAAGTAGGACCGCTCCGCTGGCTGCGGCGCGACTTCCGCCCGGGAGACGAGGCGTTTCGTGACCGAGGGCCGCCGCGCGTCACGCCTGACGATGCGCCCCTAGCATTGATGGGTGGCTTCCCTCAGCGATCTCCCCATCAGAGACGACCTTCGCGGTCTCACCCCGTACGGCGCACCCCAGAAGAAGGTGCGGATCGCGCTCAACGTCAACGAGAACACGCATCCGATTCCCGAGGCGGTCGCGACCGATATCGTCACGGCGCTCGCCCAGGCAGTGCTCGGTGTCAACCGCTACCCGGATCGCGAGTTCACGACGTTGCGGGAGAGCCTCGCGGGGTACCTCGGTCACGGGCTGACGGCGGAGAACATCTGGGCGGCGAACGGTTCCAACGAGGTGCTGCAGCAGATTCTGCAGGCCTTCGGCGGGCCGGGCCGCAGCGTGCTCGGGTTCCCGCCCACCTACTCGATGCACTCGATCATCGCGGCCGGCACGGGAACGCGCTGGATCGCGGGCGAGCGGGACGAGGGCTTCGAGATTTCCCCCGCAACCGCGGTGAGCTGGATCGAGCAGACCCGTCCGGACCTTGTGTTCTTCTGTTCGCCGAACAATCCGACCGGAACGCCGCTCTCGCTCGAGACCATCGCCGCCGCCTACGACGCGACGGACGGCATCGTCGTCGTGGACGAGGCGTATGCGGAGTTCGCGCCGTCCGAATTGCCGACCGCGCTCACTCTTCTCGAGGGACGCGAGCGGCTCATCGTCTCGCGCACAATGAGCAAGGCCTTCGCCTTCGCGGGAGCGAGGCTCGGCTACCTGGCCGCGGACCCCGCCGTCGCCGACGCGCTTCGACTCGTTCGGCTTCCGTACCACCTCTCGGCGCTCACCCAGGCGGCGGCGGTCGCCGCCCTCGCGCACAGCTCCGAGATGCTCGCGATGGTCGACGACATCAAGGCCCAGCGCGACCGTCTCCTCGTCGAACTTCCGAAGCTCGGCTATCCCACCTGGCCGAGCTGGTCCAACTTCGTGCTCTTCGGCGGGGTGGCGGATCCGCACGCCGTGTTCGAGGAGCTTCTCGAGCACGAGATCATCATCCGCGACCTCTCGATCCCCCACCACTTGCGCGTCACCGCAGGCACGGAGGCCGAGACGACCGCGTTCCTCGAGGCGATGGCCGGCCTCGGCCCGATCGGCGCGATCGATAGGATTGACGCATGACCAACCAGCGCGTGGCCCACCTCCAGCGGGAGACGAGCGAGTCGAGCATCGACCTGTCGCTCAACCTCGACGGGACCGGCGTCTCCCAAATCCACACGACGGTGCCGTTCTTCGATCACATGCTCACGGCGTTCTCGAAGCACTCGCTCATCGACCTCGAGGTTCGCGCCAACGGCGACACCGAGATCGACGTGCATCACACGGTCGAAGACATCGGAATCGTGCTTGGCAAGGCGATCAAAGACGCCCTCGGTGACAAGGCCGGAATCGCGCGTTTCGGCGACGCGCTCGTACCCCTCGACGAGGCGCTCGTGCAGGCCGTCGTCGACGTGTCCGGTCGCCCCTTCCTCGTGCACACCGGCGAACCGGCCGGCTTCGAGTTCCACCTCATCGGTGGCCACTTCACGGGGTCGATGGTGCGCCACGTCTTCGAGGCGATCACCGTCAACGCCGGGCTCACCGTGCACATCACGGTGATCGGCGGCAGGGACCCGCACCACATCGCCGAAGCCGAGTTCAAGGCGTTTGCCCGCGCCCTGCGCCAGGCGGTCGCTCCGGATGCGCGCGTGAGCGGCATCCCCTCGACCAAGGGCGCCCTGTAATCGTGAGTCAACCATCCGTCGTCGTGCTCGACTACGGCAGCGGCAACGTGCACTCGGCAGCCAAGGCGCTCGAGGCGGCCGGCGCGCGGGTCGAGCTCACCGCCGACCGCACCAAGGTCATGAATGCCGACGGTCTTGTCGTGCCCGGAGTCGGCGCGTTCTCCGCTGTGATGGAGGCACTCACCGCCGTTCGCGGCGCCGAACTCGTCGACCGCCGGCTCGCCGGCGGCAGACCGGTGCTCGGCATCTGCGTGGGAATGCAGGTGCTCTTCGAGCGTGGCGTGGAGCGCGGTGTCGAGACCGAAGGCCTCGGCGAATGGCCGGGCGTTGTCACGCAACTCGAGGCGCCGATCCTGCCGCACATGGGCTGGAACACGGTCGACGCTCCGGCTGACTCCGTGCTGTTCGCGGGCGTCGCGCAGGAGCGCTTCTACTTCGTCCACTCCTATGCCGCCCAGGATTGGACGCTCGAGACCGCGCCTCCCTATCCCGGTCCCCGCCTCACCTGGGCCGAGCACGGATCACGCTTCCTCGCGGCGGTGGAGAACGGCCCATTGTCGGCGACCCAATTCCACCCCGAGAAGTCGGGCGAGCCGGGCATTCGCTTGCTCTCCAACTGGGTCGCCTCGCTGCGATCCAACTGACGTCCATTCGCGGCGAGTCCGTCGCGCCACCGAAACACAGAAAGACACCATGAGCGACCCGACAGAGGCCCCGCGTCTCATCCTGCTTCCCGCCGTCGATGTCGCGGACGGCCAAGCGGTCCGCCTGACCCAGGGTGAGGCCGGCAGCGAGACGGGCTACGGGAGCCCGCTCGATGCGGCCGTCGACTGGGTGTCGCAGGGCGCCGAATGGATCCACCTCGTCGACCTCGACGCAGCCTTCGGTCGTGGCGACAACCGCGACGTGATCCGCGGCGTGATCGACAACGTGCGCGGCGGCGTGCAGATTGAGCTCTCCGGAGGCATCCGCGACGACGCGAGCCTCGAGGCCGCCCTCGCGACCGGCGCGCGGCGGATCAACCTCGGCACAGCGGCGCTCGAGAACCCGCAGTGGGCGGCCGAGGTCATCGGCAAGTTCGGCGACGCGATCGCGGTGGGACTCGATGTGCGGGGCACCACGCTCGCGGCGCGCGGGTGGACGAAGGACGGCGGTGACCTGTTCGAGGTGCTCGACCGCCTCGAGGCAGCCGGGTGCGCGCGCTACGTCGTGACGGATGTCACCAAGGACGGCACGCTCCAGGGCCCGAACCTGGAGCTGCTGCGCACGGTCGCCGAGCGCACCGAGAAGCCTGTCGTCGCGTCGGGTGGAATTTCGAGCCTCGACGACCTCGCCGCCCTGCGCGCCCTCGTTCCGCACGGGATCGAAGGCGCGATCGTGGGCAAGGCCCTCTACGCCAAGAAGTTCACGCTCGTCGAGGCGCTGGATGTCGCCGGTCGCTGATGGCCGCTGACGAGCGCCCGGCCGATTCGGCCGGCACCCCCTGGGAGGGCAGGCACTTCGACCAGAATTCCTTCTCCGGAGACGACGGGTCGGCCCCCGCGGGCCTGGTAGAGGCCATTCGCCGTTTCCGCAGCCGAGAGGTGGGCGAGGTCGAGGTCGTCGAAGCGTTCCGGATCTCCCGCCTGCTCATCCCGCTCGTCGCCCACCTCGCCGAGGCGGGCACGGGGGATCACGGTCTCACCATCGACAAGAGCGCCGAGCTCGCGATCGTCACGGTGGCCGGTCCGGATGGCCGCAACGTGCTGCCCGTGTTCAGCTCGGTTCAGGCGATGCAACGTTGGAATCCGGCCGCGCGCCCGGTGCCGGCCGACGCCGTTCGCGTCGCGCTCGCTGCGGCGAGTGAGAACACCGAGCTCGTCGTGCTCGACCCGACCTCGCGGACCGAGTTCGTCATCCGCCGACCAGCGCTCTGGGCGATCGCGCAATCGCAGTCCTGGCTGCCGAGTTACCTCGACGAGGGCGTTCTGGCGGCGTTCCTCGCATCGGCGGAGCCGGAGACCGCTGTCGCCGCGATCCTGCTCGACTCTGGGGACCCGGATGCTCGCCTCGCCGGCACCGAGCTCGTCGTGCGGCTGGCGCTGGCCCCGGGCCTGGCTCGCGCGCAACTGGACGCCCTGCTGGAGCGACTCCAGCGGCGCTGGTCGCAGAGCGAGATCATCGCCACCCGGGTCGATTCGCTGCGCCTGCAGCTCGCCACGGCCGACTGAGCCCGCCCCCGCCCTTCCGAAATCCATGCAATTCGGCGCAACACGCCGGTCGAGTGTGCGCGACACGCGCCCGTGCCCTCGAAATGCATGGATTTCGGAAGGGCGGGCGTGGCTCGGGAAGGGTTAGTTGACCGGGCCCGTCCACTTTTCGCCGGGGCCGAATCCGGGCGCGTCCGGGATGGCGGATGCCTCGCGGAAGGCCAGCTGCACCGAACGGAGTCCGTCACGCAGGGCCCTGGCGTGCTGGTCGCCGAGATCGGGCGCGCTCGCGGTCACAAGGCCGGCGAGGGCGTTGATCAGCTTGCGGGCCTCGTCGAGATCGAGCTGGGACTCCGGGTCATCCGCGAGGCCGCACTTCACGGCGGCCGCGCTGAGCAGGTGCACCGCGACGGTGTTGATGACCTCGATCGCGGGAACGTCGGCGATGTCGCGCGCCGCATCGTTCTCGTTGACAACGTGGCTGTGCTGGGTATCGCTCATGGGGGAATCCTCTGTTATGCTAAACGCTGGCTCCGCGGCCTCTACGGTCTCGGAACGAAAGTGGAGATTCTCCCACCCGCGCTTGACCGCTTCTTCAAGGTTACCGGGTTGTTGGTGCCCCCTCTGAGTGTGATGAACCCGGGACGAAAGCCCCGGGGGCTTGCACGCAGGGAGTCCAGGGTGCTGCGCCTGGTGACCGAGACAGTCGGATGCCGGGGCGCAAATTTTCTCCTTCGTCAAGGGTCCGACATCCCGTCGAGCAACTTTGGCCAACAGAACTGACTAAGGAGTTACGCATCAGCGATCCCCGTACCAATGACCGAATCCGCGTGCCGGAGGTCCGACTTGTTGGCCCCAACGGCGAGCAGGTCGGTGTAGTGCGCATTGAAGACGCAATTCGTCTGGCCCAGGAGGCAGACCTGGATTTGGTTGAGGTTGCTCCCAATTCCAAGCCTCCCGTTGCCAAGATCATGGATTTCGGCAAGTTCAAGTACGAAACCGCGCAGAAGGCGAAAGAGGCCAAGCGCAACCAGTCGAACACGATCCTCAAAGAGGTGCGTTTCCGACTCAAGATTGACGTTCACGACTACGAGACCAAGCGCAAGCGCGCCGAGGGCTTCCTGAAGACCGGGGACAAGGTCAAGGCCATGATCCTGTTCCGCGGCCGGGAGCAGTCGCGCCCCGAGCAGGGTGTGCGTCTGCTCCAGCGCTTCGCTGAAGACGTGTCGGAGTTCGGCACCGTCGAGTCGACCCCCACCATCGACGGCCGCAACATGGTCATGGTGATCGGTCCGCTCAAGACGAAGGCGGAGGTCAAGGCCGAGCACGACGCCAAGATCGCCAAGTCCAAGCCCGAGCGCGCCGAGCGCCCGGCCGGCGAGGGGCTTCCCGCTCTTCCGCCCGAGTCGGTGAAGGCGGCGACGGATGCCGCGGCGAACCCGCCGGTGGCCCGCGCGGCCGCACCCGTGGCGGCTTCGGAGCCCGTAGAGGCTCCGGCGGAGAGTGTCACCCCGGCCGCGCCGGAGGCAGCACCCAAGTCGGCTCCCGCCACCCCGGTAGCACAGGCTGCCCCG
>DMKW01000271.1:13933-15950 GCA_003454135.1 Microbacteriaceae bacterium | reverse complement strand
CCGGTTGCGAAGGCTGCTCCGGCGAAGCCGGCATCCGCCGAGGCCAAGCAGCCGACGCCGAAGGCCGTGCCCTCGGCTCCGAGGCCAACGCCAACGCCGGGATCGGTACCGAAGCCCCGGGCGGTTGCCCCCAAGACTGCACCAGCAGATGTAACGACGGATTAGTCGCTAACCCCGTCGAGTAGCACGAACAAGGAGAGAGATGCCCAAGCAGAAGACCCACTCGGGGACCAAGAAGCGTTTCAAGGTCACCGGTAGCGGAAAGATCATGAAGCAGCAGGCTGGCATGCGCCACAACCTGGAATCAAAGTCGGGCCAGCGCAAGCGTCGCCTGAACCAGGACCAGGTCATCGCCCCGGCCAACGTGAAGGCCATCAAGAAGCTTCTCGGCAAGTAACGCCGACCGGAACCTAAGGATCAAGAAATGGCAAGAGTAAAGAGGGCAGTAAACGCCCACAAGAAGCGTCGGGTAATCCTCGAGCGCGCCAAGGGCTACCGCGGCCAGCGTTCGCGCCTTTACCGCAAGGCCAAGGAGCAGGTCACCCACTCCCTCGTTTACGCGTACCGTGACCGCCGTGCCCGCAAGGGTGACTTCCGTCGCCTGTGGATCCAGCGCATCAACGCCGCGTCACGCGCGAACGGCCTCACCTACAATCGCCTCATCCAGGGTCTGAACCTGGCCGGCGTCGGCGTCGACCGCCGCATCCTCGCCGACCTGGCCGTCACCGAGCCGGCCACGTTCGCCGCCCTTGTCGCGACCGCGAAGGCCGCTCTGCCCGCCGACACCTCCGCTCCGAAGGTCTCTGCCGCGTAGGTTACGCTGCGCAGCATCCTTTCCCGGAATACCCGGGCCCCGTTGGGGCCCGGGTATTCCTTTGCCTTTTAAGCATTCTGCGTTCCATGCCCTTGCCGGAATAGAATCGCCACGTGCTCGATAACCCCCGCTCGCCTCGTGTCAGAAGCGTCGCCAAGCTCGCCAAGCGCGAGGCGCGCGCCGCGACGGGGCTTTTCCTGCTCGAGGGCCCCCAGGCCGTTGCCGAGGCGATGACCTATCGGCCCGAACTCGTCGTCGAGCTGTACGCGACCCCGACGGCGATCGAGCGCTACACCGACATCGCGCAGGCCGCGGTCGACGCGGGCGTTGACGTGGAGTTCGTCACCGAGCACGTGCTCGAATCGATGGCGGACACCGTGACACCCCAGGGCATCGTCGCCGTCTGCCACCAGTTTCCGACGTCGGTCAAAGACATCCTCCGCTCAGAGCCCAAGCTCATCGCGATCCTCGAGGAGGTGCGCGACCCCGGCAACGCGGGAACCATCATCCGGGCGGCCGATGCCGCCGGCGCCGACGGCGTGATCTTCACCGGTCGCAGCGTCGACCTCTACAACCCCAAGGTCGTGCGGGCGTCGACCGGGTCGATCTTCCACCTGCCCGTTGCGGTGGGCGTGGAACTCGAGTCCGTGCTGCAGAAGGCGCGCGAGGCCGGGATGACGGTGCTCGCCGCCGATGTGAAGGGCGATGACCTGCTCGAAGCGCGACGGCACGGCACTCTCGCCGCGCCGACCGCGTGGCTCTTCGGCAACGAGGCTCGCGGCCTCTCCGACGAGCATTTCGCCCTCGCGGACCGCGCGATCACCGTGCCGATCTACGGGCATGCGGAGTCGATGAATCTTGCCACCGCGGCGTCGGTGTGCCTCTACGAGAGCGCCTTCGCCCAGCGCGAGAGCCGCGGCTAAGACTCGCCGGTTCGCGCAAACGGCGCGGCCACGAGGCATTAAGCTTGTGACCCGTGTCAGATCCACAAAGCAGCTCGTTCCCGTCGATCACCGAGTCCACGGTAGGCGACGCCGTCGATGCAGCGCTCGCGGCGATTTCGACCGCGCCAGACCTCGCCGCGCTCAAGCTCGTCAAGACCGCGTACCTCGGCGAGTCGTCTCCGCTCGCCAAGCTCAACGCGGCCCTGCGCGATGTGCCCCCGGCTGACAAGGCGTCGTCGGGCAAGCTCGTCGGCCAGGC
>DMKW01000271.1:426-13712 GCA_003454135.1 Microbacteriaceae bacterium | reverse complement strand
GGTTCAACTTCGACGCGCTCAATTTCGACGAGGATCACCCGGCCCGTGCCATGCAGGACACCTTCTTCGTCGACCCGGTCGACTCCCACCTCGTGTTGCGCACCCAGACGAGCCCGGTGCAGATCCGCTCGCTGCTCACTCGTGAGCTGCCGGTCTATGTGATCTCGCCCGGCAAGGTGTTCCGCACCGATGAGCTGGACGCCACCCACACCCCGGTGTTCCACCAGGTGGAGGGCATCGCCATCGACAAGGGCCTGACCATGGCGCACCTGCGCGGCACCCTCGAGCACTTCGCCCGCATCATGTTCGGCGATGAGGCGAAGATCCGCCTGCGCCCCAACTACTTCCCCTTCACCGAGCCGAGCGCCGAGATGGATGTCTGGCAGCCGAACGCCAAGGGCGGCGCCCGCTGGGTGGAATGGGGCGGCTGCGGCATGGTGAACCGAAACGTGCTGCGCGCCGCGGGCATCGATCCCGACGAATACCAGGGCTTCGCGTTCGGCATGGGGATCGAACGCACTCTGCAGTTCCGCAACGATCTCAACGACATGCGTGACATCGTCGAGGGCGACATCCGCTTCTCCCAGCAGTTCGGAATGGTGGTCTGATGCGCGTCCCGATCTCGTGGCTCCGGGAGTTCGTCGACGTTCCGCTCGACGTCACTCCGGAGGAAGTGCACGCCGCGCTCGTGAGCGTCGGCTTCGAGGAAGAGACCATTCACGGCTTCGGCCTGAGCGGACCGATCGTCGTCGGTCAGGTGCTCGAGTTCACGCCCGAGCCGCAGTCCAACGGCAAGACGATCAACTGGTGCCAGGTGGATGTGGGGGAGGCCGAGCCCCGAGGCATCGTCTGCGGCGCCCACAACTTCGTCACCGGCGACAAGGTCGTCGTCTCCCTGCCCGGAGCGATCCTTCCCGGGCCATTCCCCATCGCGGCCCGAAAGACCTACGGCCATGTCTCCGACGGCATGATCGCGTCGGCGCGTGAGCTCGGTCTCGGCGAAGAGCACGACGGCATCCTTCGTCTGGCCTCGCTCGGTCTCGATCCCGAGGTGGGAGCGGATGCCACTGCTCTCCTCGGCCTCGATGACTGGGCCGTCGAGATCAACGTCACCCCCGACCGTGGTTATGCCTTTTCGATCCGCGGCGTCGCCCGCGAGTACGCCCACGCCACCGGTGCCGCCTTCCGCGATCCCGCCCTCGCCGTTACGCCGGAGGAGGGCACGGGGTTCGACGTCGTAATCGACGACCGCGCTCCCATCCGCGGCCGCGTCGGCGCATCCGTCTTCGTCACGCGCACTGTCCGCGGCATCGACGCCGCACGCCCCACCCCGCCCTGGATGATAGCGCGACTCGCCCTTGCGGGCATCCGCTCGATCTCGCTCGTCGTCGACATCACCAACTACGTGATGCTGGAGCTCGGTCAGCCGATCCACGGCTACGACCTGGATACCCTCAGCGGCGGTATCGTCGTGCGCCGCGCCGAGGCCGGCGAGAAGGTCGTGACCCTCGACGACCAGACCCGCGCCCTCGACCCGCAGGATCTCCTCATCACCGACGACTCCGGGCCGATCGGCATCGCCGGCGTTATGGGGGGAGCCTCCACCGAGATCCGCGCGACCACGACGAACGTGCTCGTCGAAGCGGCCAACTTCGATCCCGTGTCGATCGCCCGCTCCGCTCGCCGGCACAAGCTGCCGAGCGAGGCCTCGCGCCGCTTCGAGCGTGGCGTCGATCCCGAGGTCGCGGATGCCGCGGCCGCCCGCGTCGTCGAACTGCTCGTGCTGCTCGCCGACGGGCAGGCCGACCCCGAAGGCTCCCGCCTGTTCGTTGTCGCCCCGCGCGAGCCGATCGTTCTGCCGGACGGCTACATCGCCGGCCTCGTCGGTGCCGACTACTCTGATGTCGAGATTCTGCGTTCGCTGACGGACATCGGTGGATCGATCGAACCGATCGACCACGCGCTGTCGGTGACGCCGCCGAGCTGGCGTCCCGACCTCACCGACAAGGCGACCCTCGCCGAGGAAGTGGCCCGCATCGTGGGCTACGACCGCATTCCCGCTGTGCTGCCGACGGCGCCTCCCGGGCGTGGACTCACCCGCCCGCAGCGACTCCGTCGATCGGTGGCCCAGCTTCTTGCCTCCGCCGGACACACCGAGGTGCTGTCGTATCCGTTCGTCTCACAGCGTGCCAACGAGACCTTCGGCGGTTCCGTCGCCGGAGCCGTCCCGGCCATCCGCCTGGCGAATCCGCTCGATGGCGAGTCGCCGTTCCTGCGCACCTCCCTCCTTCCCGGTCTCATCGAGATCGCCCGCCGCAACCTCTCCCGCGGTCTCGTCGATCTCGCGCTCTACGAAATCGGATCGGTGTTCCGACCGGAGGCCGGCGCCCGTTACGGCAGCGGCGACCTGCCCTCCGGCATCATCCGCCCCACGAGCGCCGAACTCGCCGACCTGCTCGGCAGCATCCCGCCGCAGCCCCTTCGGGTCGCCGCGCTGTTCACCGGTGTGGCCGTCTCCAAGCAGCCCGGCCAGTCCGGTGTGCAACACGGCATCGCGGATGCCCTTGACGCGGCCCGGCAAGTCGGTCACGCTCTCGCCGCCACGATCACCGTCCGCCAGGGATCGCACCACTCCTTCCACCCGGGCCGCACCGCGGAGCTGTTCTTCGGCGATCGCAGCGTTGGTTTCGCCGGAGAGTTGCTGCCGGCCCTTGCCGACGAACTCGACCTTCCCCGGGTCACCGCGGTGCTCGAGCTCGAACTCGGCCTGCTCATCGAGCTGGCCGCGGCCGAAGTCTCGCCCAGCACGATCGCCGCCTACCCGGCGGCCACCCAGGACCTCTCGCTCGTGCTCGGCGCCGAGGTCCCTGCCGGGGAGGTGCTCTCGTCGATCGTCGAGGGAGCCGGACCGCTGTTGGAGGTCGCGCACCTCGTGGACGACTATCGCGGCCAGGGCATCGCGGAGGGTTCGAAGTCGCTGACCTTTGCGCTGCGGTTCCGGGGTGCCGACCGCACGCTCACCGCGGTGGAGGCCACCGAGGCGAAGCTCGCCGGAGCGGCCGTTGCCCATGCGCGCTACGGCGCCACCATCCGCGAGTAGTCGCCGAGAACGCGACAGCGGCGTGACCGGTAGCCGGTCACGCCGCTGTCATTTTGGGGCTTGCCGTTATTTCGCGGCGTTGGCGATCAGCCTTTAGCGCTAGCCGGCTTGGTCGTGACCTTGGTGCCCTCGGCCTTGTTGGCCGCCTCAGCGTAGACATTTGTGAAGGTGCTGCCGAGATTGATGCTCGAGGTGTCGAGGCCGAGTTGCTTTTCCATCGACAGGACCGTCGCCGGCCCGCCGGCTGGCATGATGCCGTCGGGTAGGAACTGACCCTTGTCGGTGGTGAGACCCGCGACGTACTGGGCGGTCGTGATTGTCGCGTTATTGACGTACTCCGGCGGCAGCTTGGCGGCGATTTCAGCGGCGGAGTGTTCGTTGATCCAGTGCATCGTGGCGACGAGGGCGTTCACGACACGCTGCGTGGCGTCCTTATGGGAGTTCACCCACGATGCTTGGCCGAGGAGGCCCGCGGCGGGCCACGCACCGCCGAGCGCCTTTTCGGCGCCCGCGGTAGTGGCGAGGTCGAAGGCGGTCGTGGCGATTTTCTGACTGGTGAGGGCCGTGACGGTGGGCTGCGTGGTCATGACGCAGTCGGCTGCGCCCTGCTTCAGTGCCGCGATCGCGGTGGCGCCCGCGTGCACGGCGACAGTTTGGTAGTCGGTCTGCTTGAGGCCGCCCTGGTGAGCGATGAACTGGGTGAGCTTGTCGGTGCCCGACCCGAGGTCGGTGACGCCCATGTTCTTGCCCTTGATATCGGCCGCCGTCTTCACCCCGCTCTTCGCTGTGCACATCAGCCGCTCGCCGGGGGCGCCCGACAGCTGGACGACATCGATGACCTCCTTGCCCTTGGGCTGCAGCTCGATGGTGTGGTTGTACCAGGCGCCGGCGAAGTCGACCTGACCCGAGACCATCGCGTCCTCGGCGCCGACGCCGCCGTCCTGCTCCGTTGAGAGCTCGACGTTCACGCCGTACTTCTTGTAGAGGCCGAGCCGGTCGGCCAGCTCGTACGGCAGGTAGATCTGTTTGTCGATGCCGCCGACCATGATCCTCACGGTCGGGGTCGGGCCGGACGTCGCGGAGCCGGAGCCGGCGGTGGCGCCGGATCCGCCGCTGCACGCCGCGAGGCTGAGCGTCACTGCTCCTGCCGCCGCGATGCACATGATGCTGCGCTTGTTCATTGAGGGTTTCCTTTCGATGTACCGAGGAATGCTCGATATTCTTGATGGGGGTGGAACGATTGGGAAGGCGCGGCCGCAGGGCGCGGCCGGACCGGATGGCGCGGGAGCCGGGCCCGTCAGATCGAGGACGCCTCGGAGCGATTCGGCGGCCGCCAGCGCAGTACCCTGCCCTCGAGGGTCGAGATGGCATATTCGGCCACAAGCGTGAAGGCAGCGATGATCACCATGCAGGCGAAGACCGTATCCGGGTCGAAGCTGCCCTGAGCCTGGCTGATAATGAGGCCGATGCCGCGCTGCGCGCCGAGCACCTCGGCGACGAGCGCGCCGATGATCGCGAAGCCGAACGCGGTGTGCAGACTCGCGATGATCCAGGTCATCGCCGAGGGGATGGTGACATGACGTGCCACCTGCAGCGGCGAGGCGCCAAGAACACGCACGTTCGCGATGAGGTTCTGGTCGACCTCGCGCACCCCTTGAAAGGCGTTGAAGAACACGGCGAAGAACACCAGCACCGCGGCGAGGAGAACCTTCGCCGGCATGCCGAGGCCGAATGCGACGATGAAGATCGAGCCGAGCACGATACGGGGGACCGCGTTCATGATCTTGATGTACGGCCCGCACACCTCGGCGAGGTAGCGGTTGGTGCCGAGCAGGATGCCGACCACCATTCCGGCGATGGTGCCGACCAGGAACCCAAGGAGGGCTTCTTGGATGGTGACCCAGAGGTTCTCCCAAATGGAACCGAACGCCGTGCCTTGGGTGAATAGGTGCACAAGGCTGTTCCAGATGCCTGAGGGCTGACCGTAGAAGAACTTGTCCACCAACCCGATCGCGGTGAACATCTGCCAGCCGCCGAAAACTACCACGGCGAACATGATGCGGCCGATCCAAGTCCAGGTGGTGCGCATTCTGCGCGCACGGCGTCCCTTCGCCTGCAGCGCGGCAGCGCTCTCGGGCTCCGGCGCATACGGGCGATTGATGGCGTCCACGCTGGGCGTTGCGATTGCGGTCATGCTGCCACCGTCTTCTGGTATGCCCGAGAGACCTCGTCGCGGAGGGACTCCCAGATCTGACCCTGGAGTTCAATAAAGTGCGGGTCGTGGCGCAGCTCCTGGATGTTGCGGCGGGGGCGTGGAAGGTCGATGTCGAAAACGTCCTTCACCGAGCCGGGGCTCGACGTCATGATCGCGACCCGGTCCGACATGGCGACGGCCTCGTCGAGGTCGTGGGTGATGAACAGCACCGACGGGCGCAATTCCTCCCAGAGCTGCAGAAGCTCGCCCTGCATGATCGCCTTGGTCTGCACGTCGAGGGCGCCGAACGGCTCGTCCATGAGCAGGATCCGAGGATTGTTGATGAGCGCAGCGGCCATCGCGACGCGCTTGCGCATGCCGCCCGAGAGCTGATGCGGGTAGCGGTCCTCGAAGCCCGAAAGGCCGACGCGGCGCAACCAGTCGCGCGCAAGCTCGGTTGCCTCGGCCTTCGGGGTGCCGAGCAGCGTCGGGCCGATCACCACGTTCTGCAGCACCGTCTTCCACGGGAAGAGCGAGTCGGACTGGAACATGTAGCTCACGCCGCTTGTGATGCCGTTGACCGGCTGGCCACCGACGCGCACGGATCCGGCGCTCGGCCGCTCGAGGCCAGACACCTGGCCGAGCGTCGTCGACTTGCCGCAGCCGGTCGGGCCGACGATGGCACAGAACTGGCCGGGCTCGACCGTCAGGGTGACGTTTTCGATGGCGGTGAATGACTCACCCTTTGGGGTGAGGAATCGCTTCGTCAGGCCGACGATCTCGATACGCGCATCGGAGTTCGCGGTTGTCGCCGAGAGGACTCCGGGTTGGATATCTCGCATGGGGCAATCAGACCTCTCTGTCTTGTTTGCTGATGTTGATGAACTCTATGCGTGGCGAAACCTCCCGTCGCGGTTGCGCGCGATTGCCCGGTTATGCGCATTCGAGCGGGTTCTGCGCATTCTGCTCACAGCACAGATGCCTACGCCGGCTTGCGCGATCACGGCGTTGTGCGCACAATCAGGCAATGCGATTCAGGATCCGTAAGCTCTCCACCCAGATCTTCCTGGCGCAATTGGTGATCCTCACCGCCAGCATGGCCGTCGGGTTCGTGCTGTTCGCCCAGAACGCGCGAGCCCAACTCGACATCGAGTACCAGTCGCGCGCCGCGGCAATCGGGCAGACGGTCGCCGGCATTCCGCTCGTTCGCGGCTGCATGGCGGAGGCCGGGCCCAGCTGCCCCGACACTCTGCAGGGCATAGCCGAGGCCACCCGCACGCAAACGGGGGCCGCATACGTGGTGCTCATCGACATGAACCGGGTGCGGCACACTCACCCCAACACCGCGCTGATCGGCGTACGGATCGAAGAGCCAATCGTTGTGAAGGACGGCAAGGTGCACCTCGGCATCGACAGTGGCTTCACCGGCGTCACCGCGAACGCCCGTGTGCCGCTGTACGGCCCCGGTGGGGCTCTTGCCGGCGAGGTCTCGGTCGGCATTCGCGAGAGCTCCGTTTCGAGCGAGTTGCTCGGCCAGTTGCCGTCATACGCACTCTGGTTCGTCGTCGCCCTCGTGCTCGGAGCGCTGGCCTCGTGGGCCCTCGCCGCCTGGATGAAGCGGCGCACCTTCGGGCTCGAGCTCGACGAGATCGTGCGGCTGCTTCAGGAGCGCGAGGCGACGCTGCACGGCATCCGCGAAGGCGTCATCGCGATAGACCCGGGCGGCCGGGTCAGCGTCGTGAACGACGAAGCGCAGCGACTACTCGGCCTCCCACCGGTCCCGGCGCGTCGGCTGCTCACAGAGCTGATTCCGCCGGGGCGGCTGCTCGAGGTGCTCACCGACCCCACGAGCGGCGAGGACGAGATCGTGATCACTGACGACCTCGTTCTGGTCGTGAACCGGATGCCGGTCACGCTCGCGGGTCACGCGCACGGCAGCGTTGTCACCCTGCGCGACCGTACAGAGGTTGAGGGACTAACCAGCGAGCTCGCGGGGGAGCGGAGCCTCACCGAGTCGATGCGCGCCCAACAGCACGAGTTCTCGAATCGGATGCACGCGATCGCGGGGCTCCTCGAGCTGGGACGCCCCGCCGACGCGCTGCAATACGTCAGCGAAATCCGCGGGACGACCGCGGACCTCGACGAGACCCTTCGGTCGCACTTCGCGGCACCGCAGATCATCGGGTTGATGCTTGGCAAGGCCGCGGAGGCGAACGAACGTGGCATCGACCTGGTGATCACATCCCAGACGAACCTCGGCAGGGCCCCTGGCCGCGTGCAGGCGCTGACGACGATCCTCGGAAATCTGATCGACAACGCATTCGACGCAGTTGGCGGCACGCCCCCGCCACGACGGGTCGAGGTAACTGTCGTGGATGATGCTGCGGATCTGACCGTCATCGTCTCGGACAGCGGGCCCGGGGTGCCGGCGAACGCGGCGCCCCACATCTTCAGAGACGGCTATACTACGAAACACGGCTCGCTCGTTCGGCACGGCGGCCTGGGATTGGCGCTCGTACACAGCACGGTGACCAAGCTGGGCGGCTCGATCTCGGTCTCGGGACCGCCGGGTGCGACCTTCACCGTCACGCTCCCACGGGCAGCGGAGTCCGATCCGAACCAGGAACGATGAAAGACAGCCTTTTCACTGTGCTGGTGGTCGACGACGACTACCACGTGGCCGCGGTACATGCCGCCTTTGTCGAGCGGGTTCCCGGCTTCTGCGTCGTCGGCAAGGCGCATACCGCGGCCGACGCGCTCGAGCTCGCCGAGTCGCTCCAGCCAGATCTCGTGCTCATGGACATTTATCTGCCCGACGGCGACGGGCTCGAGGTCACACGAGCCCTGTTCGCGAAGCCGGCGCCGCCCGCGGTGATCGTGATCTCGGCCGCACGTGATGTCACCTCAGTGCGTCTCGCAGTGCAGCTTGGCGCTGTCGACTACCTCGTCAAGCCGTTCGGGTTCGCCGCGCTCGCCGAACGCTTGCACGCCTTCCGTGACGCTCATGCGGAGATCGCCGCACTAGACCAGGAGGCGACCCAGGAAGACGTCAATCGCATCTTCGGGCTGCTTCGGCCGACACGACCGAATCAGCCCGCGCCCGACCGCAGCCGACTCGCCCCGACGTTGCGTCTCGTGTACGACGCCGTTGCCGCATCGAAGGGAATCTCAGCGGCCGGTGTCGCCGAGGCCGTCGGCATCAGCCGCGCGACCGCGCAGCGCTGCCTCGCACAACTCGAGCAGAGCGAGGTCATCTCCCTCGAGCTCATGTACGGGTCGGCCGGTCGGCCGGAGCATCGTTACACCGTCAGACGGCACTAAGGATCCTTCGATGTCCGCTAGGCTCGATGCGTGGAAACCCTTCGCATCTCCGGCTCGACCGAGCGCCGCACTTCCGTGCTCCGTGGTCTCCGTGTGCGCTCGGACCGTCGCGGACAGCGACTGCAGGCGACGCTCTCCGTCTGATCGACTGCCGAATCCGGCATCATGATCCGACACCAGCGCCGCCGCACCAGGCCCCGTCGATCCACTCTCAATAAGGTGTAACCATGTCCTATTCCGTTGCCGTTGCCGGTGCAAGCGGCTATGCGGGCGGGGAGCTTCTGCGCCTGCTCTCCCACCATCCCGAGTTCACGGTGGTCACGGTCACTGCGTTCCAGAACGCCGGGCAGCTGCTCGCGCTCACGCAGCCACATCTGCGCTCGTACGGTGATCTCACGCTGAAGCCGACCACCGCCGAAGCCCTCTCCGGCCATGACCTCGTCTTCCTCGCTCTGCCGCATGGCAAGTCGGGGGAGCTCACCGCCCACCTCGGCGACGATGCGCTCGTCATCGACTGCGGGGCGGATCACCGGCTCGCGGATGCCTCCGACTGGGCCGCCTTCTATGGCGGCGACCACTTCGGCGCCTGGGCCTACGGTGTTCCCGAGCTCCCGGTCGCCGGGGGCAAACAGCGCGCCGCACTCGTCGGAGCCTCTCGAATCGCCGCTCCCGGCTGCAATGCGAGCACCGTCTCCCTTGCGCTCGCCCCGGGCATTGCGGCCGGAGTGATCGAAGAGCGTGACCTCGTCGCCGTGCTCGCGGTCGGTCCCTCCGGAGCGGGCAAGTCCCTGAAGGTCGAGAACCTGGCGAGCGAGATCCTCGGTTCGGCCAACCCCTACGCCGTGGGTGGCACCCACCGCCACATCCCGGAGATCCAGCAGTCGTTACGGGCAGCCGGGGCAACCGCACCCACAATCTCGTTCACGCCGGTGATCGTGCCCATGGCGCGGGGCATCCTCGCCACCTCCACGGCCCGCATCGTGCCGGGGGTCACCGCGTCCGACATCCGCGCCGCCTGGGAGTCGGCCTACGCCGACGAGCCCTTCGTGCATCTTCTCCCCGAGGGACGGATGCCCCGCACCGGCGACGTGCTCGGCTCCAACACGGCACTCATCGGCCTCGCCGTCGATGAGGCAGCCGGTCGTGTCGTCACCGTCACCGCGCTCGACAACCTCGTCAAGGGCACCGCGGGCGCCGCCATCCAATCAGCGAATATCGCCCTCGGTCTCGACGAGACCAGCGGCCTTCCGATCGACGGAGTTGCACCATGAGCGTCACCCACCCCAAGGGCTTCGTAGCGGCCGGCGTCGAGTCCGGTCTCAAGGGCAAGGGCGGCAAGGATGTCGCGCTCGTCGTCAACCAGGGACCGAGCCGGGCCGCCGCTGCAGTCTTCACGAGCAACCGTGCCAAGGCGAACCCGGTGATCTGGTCGCAGCAGGTGATCGCCGATGGCATCGTCAGCGCGATCGTGCTCAACTCCGGCGGAGCGAATTGTTACACCGGCGCCCGCGGATTCCAGGTCACCCACGCTACCGCAGAGCACGCGGCGTCCCTGCTCGGCGAGTCTGCCGGCGACGTGCTGGTCTGCTCCACCGGTCTCATCGGCGACCAGCTCGACCTGCAGAAGGTGAGCTTCGGCGTCACGGCGGCCCACGCGTTCCTGCGCGAAGACGGCGGACTGGACGCTGCCACCGCGATCATGACCACCGACACGCATCCCAAGCAGGCCGTCGTGGAGCGTGACGGCTGGTCGATCGGCGGCATGGCCAAGGGTGCCGGAATGCTCGCCCCGGGACTCGCCACGATGCTCGTCGTCATCACGACCGATGCTGCCCTCGAGGCTCCCCAGCTGGACGCCGCGCTCCGGCACGCCACACTGGTCACCTTCGACCGCCTCGACTCCGACGGCGCGATGTCCACCAACGACACTGTTGCGCTGCTCTCCTCGGCCGCCTCCGGAATCACGCCAGCGGTCGACGACTTCACGTCGGCCCTCACCGGGCTCTGCGAAGACCTCGCCACCCAGCTTCAACAGGATGCCGAGGGCGCGGCCCACGACATCACGATCGAGGTGATCAACTCGGCCTCCGAAGACGAGGCCGTCGAGGTCGGCCGGGCCGTCGCGCGCAACAACCTCTTCAAGGCCGCCGTCTTCGGCAACGATCCCAACTGGGGGCGGGTGCTTGCCGCGGTCGGCACCACGCAGGCGGCCTTCGATCCCTACGACATCGACGTGTCGATGAACGGCGTGCGAGTCGCGCACAAGGGTGAGCCGGACCAGCCCCGCGAGAGCGTCGACCTCACCGGTCGGGCCATGCACCTGCTGATCGACCTGCACGCCGGGTCGTCCACCGCCACGATCTGGACCAACGACCTCACCCACGATTACGTGCACGAGAACAGCGCGTACTCGAGCTGATGGGCACGCACTCGAGGGAAGCATCCGCGAAGGCATCCGCCCTCATCGAATCGCTGCCGTGGCTTCAGCGATTCCACGGCAAGACCATCGTGGTCAAGTTCGGCGGCAACGCCATGGTCAACGACGAGCTCAAACACGCCTTCGCGGAAGACATGGTCTTCCTGCGCCAGGTGGGGGTGCGTCCGGTGGTCGTGCACGGCGGCGGACCCCAGATCTCCGCTGAACTTGCGGCCCGGGGCATCCCGAGCGAGTTCCGTGGTGGGCTGCGGGTCACCTCTGCCGACGCCCTCTCGGTGGTGCGCGAGGTGCTCACCACGCAGGTGGGTCCGGAGATCGCGGCCCTCATCGACTCGCACGGCATCGAGGCGCAGGCGCTGTCGGGGGAGACCGATGGCCTGTTCATCGGAACCCGTCGGGGCACCGTTGTCGACGGCGAAAAGGTCGATCTCGGGCTCGTCGGCGACGTGACGGCGGTCGATCCTGCAGTCGTCTTCGCCATCCTCGACGCCGGCCAGATCCCGGTGATCTCGTCGATCGCCCCGGATGCCGAGAGGCACGGGCAGTCCCTCAACGTCAATGCCGACTCGGCCGCGGCATCCCTGGCCATCGCCCTCGGGGCGGAGAAGCTGGTGATCCTCACGGATGTCACCGGCCTCTATCGCGATTGGCCCAATCGCGATTCCCTCATCTCCACGATCGATGCCACCGAGTTGCGCGCGCTGCTGCCGTCCCTCGAATCCGGCATGATCCCTAAGATGACCGCCTGTCTCGACGCGGTCGACGGGGGAGTTCCTAAGGCCGCGATCATCGATGGTCGCGTGCTGCACTCGATTCTGCTCGAGGCGTTCACCGCCGAGGGGATCGGCACCGAAGTGGTTTCCGGAAAGGACCTGTGATGGACACGGAAAACTGGCGCGAACGCTTCGGCGACGCGATGATGGGCTCGCTCGCACCACCCCTCGCGATGCTCGAACGCGGCGAGGGCGCTCACGTGTGGGACGTCGACGGCAACCGCTATCTCGACTTTCTCGCCGGCATCGCCGTCAACGCGCTCGGCCACGCGCATCCGGTGCTCGTGGATGCCGTGAGCCGACAGGTCGCGATGCTCGCGCACGTCTCCAACTATTTCGCCTCCCCACCCCAGCTCGAGCTCGCCGAACGCCTGCGGCGCATCACGGGAGCGGGCGACGCCGGTCGGGTGTTCTTCGCGAACTCGGGGGCCGAGGCGATCGAGGCGGCGATCAAGCTCGCGCGGCTCAATCGCGGCGACGGTCGTCGCACCCGCATCCTCTCGCTCATCAATTCGTTCCACGGGCGCACCATGGGCTCCCTCTCGCTCACCGGCAAGACCGCGCTGCGGGAGGCCTTCGAGCCCCTGTTGCCCGGTGTCGAGCACATCGACACGACCATCGCGGCCCTCGAAGCGGCGATGGACGACACCGTCGCGGCGATCTTCATCGAGCCGATCAAGGGCGAGGCCGGCGTGCTCGACCTACCGGAGGGCTTCCTGCGACGCGCCCGCGAGCTCGCCACCGAGAACGGCGCACTGCTGATCCTCGATGAGATCCAGACCGGTGTCGGACGCACGGGCACCTGGTTCGCATTCCAGCAAACGGATGTGGTGCCGGATGCCCTTGCCCTCGCGAAAGGCATCGCCGGCGGCGTGCCGATCGGGGCGCTCGTCACCTTCGGGGCGGCATCCGACCTGTTCCAGCCGGGCCAGCACGGCAGCACCTTCGGGGGCAATCCGCTCGCGACCACCGCCGGCAATGCCGTTCTCGGTGAGATCGAGCGGGCTGGACTGATCGAGAACGCTTCGGCCATCGGTGCGAAGCTGCGCGCCATCGTCGAGGCCATCGACTCGCCTCTCATCACCGAGGTGCGCGGACAGGGTGCCCTCGTCGGCCTCGGTCTCTCGCAGCCCGTCGCCGGAGCCCTGTCGGCTGCCGCATTCGCGAACGGTCTCATCATCAACGCCCCGAACGACTCGAGCATCCGAATCGCGCCGCCGCTCATCATCGGTGACGCGGAGCTCGAGGAGTTCCGGCAGAAATTCACGCTTGCCCTTCAAGCCCTCACACCCGAGCCTCTCAGATTGGACGCGAAATGACCCGACACTTCCTGCGCGATGACGACCTCAGCCAGGCCGAGCAGACCGCGATCCTCGACCTCGCGGTCGAGCTCAAGAAGGATCGCTTCGGCACCCGTCCGCTTGCCGGCCCGCAGACCGTCGCGGTGATCTTCGACAAGTC
>DMKW01000271.1:0-319 GCA_003454135.1 Microbacteriaceae bacterium | reverse complement strand
TCCACCCGCACCCGTGTCTCCTTCGCGGTCGGGATCGCGGAGCTCGGCGGCATCCCCCTCATCATCTCCACGGCCAACAGCCAGCTCGGTGGCAAGGAGACCGCCACCGACACTGCGCGCGTGCTCGAGCGCCAGGTTGCGGCGATCGTCTGGCGCACCTTCGCCCAGTCGGGGCTCGAGGAGATGGCGCTCGGCACCACCGTTCCGGTGATCAACGGGCTGTCCGACGACTTTCACCCGTGCCAGTTGCTGGCGGATCTGCTCACCATCCGCGAGCACCGCGGAGCCCTGGCCGGTCTCACCGTCACCTTCCTCGGCG
>DMKW01000140.1:11339-11917 GCA_003454135.1 Microbacteriaceae bacterium | reverse complement strand
GGGTCTTTCATGAGGTCGCGGCCGGTGCCGGTGTATGCGTCCTTGCCCTGGTCGAGCACGTACCCGCGGTCGCAGATCTGCAGGGCGCGTCTCGCGTTCTGCTCGACGATCATGATCGAGACGCCGGCGCGGTTGATGGCCGCGACGTTGATGAAGGTCTCGTCCTGTCGAACGGGGGAGAGGCCGGCGCTCGGCTCGTCGAGAAGCAGCACGCTCGGCTCCATCATGAGGGCACGCGACATCGCCACCATCTGGCGCTCGCCGCCCGAGAGGGAGCCGGCACGCTGCTTGAGCCGCTTGCCGAGTTCGGGGAAGAGCCCGGTCACGAACTCGAGACGCTGCTTGTACATCTTCGGTTCCTGGTAGATGCCCATCTGGAGGTTCTCTTCGATGCTCAGGCTCGGAAAGACGTTGTTGTTCTGCGGCACCATGCCGACGCCCTTGGAGACGAGCTTGTCGGCCTTGAGCCCCGTGATGTTGTCACCCTTGAGTATGACGCTGCCGCTGCGGATGTTGACCTGGCCGAAGATCGCCTTGAGCAGGGTCGACTTGCCGGCGCCGTTCGGCCCGATGATCCC
>DMKW01000140.1:10553-11188 GCA_003454135.1 Microbacteriaceae bacterium | reverse complement strand
CAGATCCGTGGTCTGCAGAACGATCTCGCTCACTTGGTGTCCGCCTCTTTGTCGATGATTTCCGCGCTGTCCGCCTCGATCTCTTCCCGGATGAGCTCGGATTCCATCTCGGCCGCGATCTCACGCTGGCCGGTGAGCGTTCCGAGGTCGGTGTCGTGGTGGGCGCCGAGGTAGGCGTCGATCACCGCGGGGTCGTTCATGACGACGCCGGGGGGCCCCTCGGCCACGATCTTGCCCTCGGCCATCACGACCACCCAGTCGGCGATCTCGTTGACCATGTGCATGTCGTGCTCCACGAAGAGCACCGTCATCCCCTCGGCCTTGAGGTTCTGGATGTGATGCAGCAGAGACTGGGTGAGGGCCGGGTTGACGCCGGCCATCGGCTCGTCGAGCATCACGAGTTCCGGCTCGCTCATGAGCGCGCGAGCCATCTCGAGGAGCTTGCGCTGGCCGCCGGAGAGGCTCGCCGCGTAGTCCTCGGCCTTCGTGTCGAGTTTGAATTTCTCGAGCAGGGCCATGGCGCGAGCCGTGATCGAGTCCTCCCGCTTCTTCCAGAGCGGACGCACGAGGGCCACGAAGAGGTTCTCGCCGCCCTGAGCCCTGGCGCCGAGCAGCATGTTCTCGAGCACCGTCAG
>DMKW01000140.1:9848-10427 GCA_003454135.1 Microbacteriaceae bacterium | reverse complement strand
ATGTTCTTGCCGCCGAAGTTCCAGGTGCCGGTGTTGGGCTTGTCGAAACCCGTGAGCAGGTTGAAGAACGTGGTCTTGCCCGCTCCGTTCGGCCCGATGAGCGCCGTGATCGCTCCGCGGGGAATCTCGAGGTGGTCGACATCCACGGCCACGAGTCCGCCGAAGTGTCGGCTCACCTTGTCCGCGACGAGGATCGGATCGATCTTGGCTACGCCCGGTACTGCCGGGCCGGCAACGAGTTCTGAGGTGGGGGTTCGATTAGACACTGAATTGCGCATCCTTCTTCTTGCCGGAAATACCTTGCGGTCGGAAGATCACGAGCAGCATGAGCGCGACTCCCACGATGATGAAGCGGATCGGGCCCTGCTGGATCGCGGAGATCGGGAGCCAGTGGTTGGCCACCCCGAGGCTCAGCAGGCCGTCGGACAGCGACAGCGTCACCCAGAAGATGATCGAGCCGATCACCGGACCGAAGACGGTCGCGGCCCCGCCGAGCAGCAGGATCGTGTAGAGGAAGAACGTGAGCTGGGTGCCGTAGTTGTCCGGCTGCAGGGACCGGGGCAGGATGAACAGCGCCCC
>DMKW01000140.1:5989-9767 GCA_003454135.1 Microbacteriaceae bacterium | reverse complement strand
TCCTCGTCTTCGCGAATTCCGCGGATCACCCGACCCCACGGGCTGCGGATGAGCAGGAACACGAGCAGGCAGGCGAGGGCCACGAGGGCCCAGCCCACGATTCGCACCCACCACTGGTCGGACGAGTAGGTGAGCACGCCCCAGCCGAACCGGCCGTCAGGCAGCGGGTTGGTGGCGTTGAACGTGGCCGCCGACCCGTTGATGCCTTCCGAGCCTCCCGTGACGCTCGAGAACTCGGGCGTCTTGACCGATAGTCGAATGATCTCGGCCGCGGCGATCGTGACGATGCTCAGATAGTCGGCCCGCAATCGCAGGGTCGGGATGCCGAGGATGAGGGCGAAGATGGTCGCGGCGACGATCGAGGCAAGCACGGAGCCGTAGAGCGGCCAGTGCCACTTGACCGAGGTGATGGCGAACGCGTAACCGCCGATCGCCATGAAGCCGGCCTGGCCGAAGTTGAGCAGGCCCGTGAAGCCGAAGTGCACGGCGAGGCCCACCGTCGCGAGGGCGTAGGCGGCTGTCGTGGGGGAGAAGAGTTCCCCGAATGACAGGGGAATGAAGTTGTAGTCCATGTGTTTCGCTCCCTCTAACCGATCCGGTCTCGTCGACCGAGGATGCCCTGTGGGCGGAACAGAAGAATCAGGATCATGACCACGAGCGCGGCCACGTACTTGAGGTTCTCCGGAAGCCACACGGTCGAGACGTTGATGAAGACGCCGATAACGAGCGACCCGATGAGCGCGCCGAACGCGGTTCCCAGGCCGCCGAGGGTGACCGCGGCGAAGATCAGCAGCAGGATCGACGCCCCCGTGTCCCACCGCAACGACTGGTAGTAGCCGACGAAGACGCCGGAGAGCGCCGCGAGGGCGGCCCCGCCGACCCAGACCGTGCGGATGACGCGCTCCACGTTGATGCCGGATGCCGCCGCGAGCGACCGGTTGTCGGCGACCGCGCGGGTGGCCTTGCCGATCTTGGTGCGGAGCAGCACGAAGGCTACGAGCAGGATCAGGATGATCGAGACGATGGCCCCGGCGACATCCGTGAACTTGAGGCTCACCGATCCGAGCACGAAGAACGGTTTGGTCGAGTTGGGGAGCGTCAGTCGGTCGGCACCCCAGAAGAAGACGAAGGTGTAGCGAATCGCGAGCGAGAGTCCGATCGTGACGATCATGAGGGGGATGAGTCCGAGGCCTCGTTTGCGCAGCGGCTTCCAGATGCCCGCATCCTGGACCCACCCGAAGGCGCCACCGAGCACGATCGCCATGATGATCGCGAGCCAGGCCGGCCAGTGCAGCACTCCGCTGAAGGTGTAGGCCATGAGCGCCCCGAACGTGACGAGCTCGCCGTGGGCGAAGTTGTTGAGGCCCGTCGTGCCGTAGATGAGCGAGAGTCCGATCGCCGCGAGCGCGAGCAGGAGTCCGAAGATGAGGCCCGTGACGACCTTGGACCAGAACACGTTCCAGAACTCGGTGCTCGTCTGGCCGCCGCCGCCCGGAGTCGGGCTCGTCGTCGCGCCGATCGCCGGATTGCTCGGCGAGACGAGGAAGTTCGCGGGAACCTCGGTGTTCTGCGCGAACACGTCGACCTTGCGCGGGTTCTGGTTGGGGAAGCCGGCGCCCGCCGGCAGGGTCTTCTCGTCGATCGTGACCGTGTATGTACCGGCCTTGGCGATGCCGATGAGCACCTTGCCGTCCGGCCCAGTCACGAACTTCTCGTCGAAGCCCTTGCCCGAGACCTCGACGCCGACGTTCGGCACGCCCGTCTTGTCCGAGTCGAGCCGGATCCAGACCTGCAGCGACTGCGGTGCGCTCGACGGGTCGATGATCGCCGTGCGCCCCCCGCTCGAGGCGGTCGACGCCATCGCCGGACTCGCGGAGAGAGTGAGTGTCGCCATGAGCGCGGCGAAGATCACAACCAACCAGCGCGCTTTGCGTCTGTGGACTGTACCTGCGAGTGTCACGGAACCTCCAAGGCGGAGCCAGCCGAGACTAGGAATTCCCGGGCATTCTGGCCGACCGTCGTCGTTGACGTTACTTGTCGAATGTGTCACCGGTGTTTCACGGAGAGCACGCTTCAGTCTCGCAATTATGACGGTGGAATACCCACGCCGCTAACCCGTTAATATTGAGTACCGGAATCCGTCGATGCAGTCCGGACCTTCAGCTCAGCATTCGCGGGAAAAAAAGAGGACACATGGACCAGCCGGACCCCTTCGGTTTCATCGGGCTCACCTACGACGACGTCATGCTCTTGCCGGGCCACACGGATGTCATCCCGAGCGAGGCCGACACGACGACCCGGCTCAGTCGCCGCATCACTGTCGCGGCACCGCTCCTCTCCTCAGCCATGGACACCGTGACCGAGTCGCGAATGGCCATCGCCATCGCGCGCCAGGGCGGCCTCGGGGTGCTGCACCGCAACCTCTCGATCGTCGACCAGGCCGAGCAGGTCGACAGGGTGAAGCGCAGCGAGTCCGGCATGATCACCAATCCCGTCACGACAACCCCAGACGCGACCGTGGCCGAGGTGGACGCGCTGTGCGGCCAGTTCCGCGTCTCCGGGCTTCCCGTCGTTGAGGGCGACGGCCGGCTCGTCGGCATCATCACCAACCGTGACATGCGCTTCGTCTCGCCATTCGAGAAGTCGACGACACTGGTGCGCGACGTGATGACGCGCACTCCGCTCGTCACGGCACGCGAGGGCATCGATCCGGACGATGCGATCGCCATCTTTGCTCAGCACAAGATTGAAAAGCTCCCGCTCGTCGATGCCGACGGCAGGCTCCGCGGCCTCATTACGGTCAAGGACTTCGACAAGTCGGAGATGTATCCGAACGCCACGAAAGACTCGGAGGGCCGCCTCCGCGTCGCCGCCGCGATCGGCTTCTTCGGCGACGCGTGGGAGCGCGCGATGGCCCTCATCGACGCCGGGGTCGACGCGCTCGTCGTCGACACGGCCAACGGCGACAGCGCCGGCGTGATCGACATCATCCGCAGGCTCAAGAGCGACCCGGTCGCGAGCCACGTCGACATCATCGGCGGCAACGTCGCCACCCGCAGCGGCGCGCAGGCGCTCGTGGATGCCGGGGCGGACGCCATCAAGGTGGGCGTCGGTCCCGGGTCGATCTGCACCACCCGCGTCGTCGCCGGCGTCGGGGTGCCGCAGGTGACCGCGGTGTACGAGGCGTCCCTCGCGGCGCGCGAGCACGGCATCCCGGTGATCGCGGATGGCGGACTGCAGTACTCCGGCGACATCGCCAAGGCGCTCGTCGCCGGGGCGGACACCGTGATGCTCGGCTCGCTCCTCGCGGGTTGCGACGAGAGCCCGGGCGACCTCGTGTTCGTCAACGGCAAGCAGTTCAAGAAGTACCGCGGGATGGGTTCGCTCGGCGCGTTGCAGAGCCGCGGGGAGAAGACCTCGTATTCGAAGGACCGCTACTTCCAGGCCGACGTGCCCTCAGACGACAAGCTCATCGCCGAGGGCATCGAGGGGCAGGTGCCGTACCGCGGACCGCTTTCCGCCGTCGCGTACCAGCTGCTCGGAGGGCTCCGCCAGTCGATGTTCTACACCGGCGCGCGCACGATCGAGGAGCTCAAGAACAAGGGCAAGTTCGTGCGGATCACCGCCGCCGGCCTCAAGGAATCGCACCCGCACGACATCCAGATGACGGTAGAGGCTCCGAACTACTCGCGGTAGAGGCGGCCGCGACCCCGGCCCGCTGCCCCACCGCATGTTGTGGGGCCTTAACGCGCAACTGGGGCCGACGCGTCGGCCCCGG
>DMKW01000140.1:5413-5804 GCA_003454135.1 Microbacteriaceae bacterium | reverse complement strand
GCCACTCTGGGGGCATGGACACTATTGCGACCCGAAACGGCATCACGCTCGCGTCGGAACTCCGCCGGCTCGACATGGACGGGTCCGCATACCGCAGGGCTGCCGCGCGAGGGCAATTGGTGCGATTGCATCGTGGGGCGTACATGGATGCCGCGGAATGGCAGACCCTCGATCGGCATGAGCGCTACCGGCAACGGGTGATCGCCGCCGCCATGGCCAGCCGCGGCAATCCCGTGCTCAGCCACCAGTCTGCCGCGATCATGTGGCGGCTGCCGATCATCGGGCAATGGCCGAACATGGTGCACGTGTTGTCGGCCCGCACCACGGGGACCCGAATCGAGAACGGTTTCATGCGCCACGCACCCGACCGCTCC
Organism: Microbacteriaceae bacterium; assembly: GCA_003454135.1. Lineage (GTDB taxonomy): Bacteria > Actinomycetota > Actinomycetes > Actinomycetales > Microbacteriaceae > Lacisediminihabitans. The sequence goes on along the minus strand of DMKW01000140.1, from coordinate 5,430 downwards.
GACCGCGAGTATGTCGA
>DMKW01000140.1:0-5274 GCA_003454135.1 Microbacteriaceae bacterium | reverse complement strand
GCGGCGCGGCATCCGGTTCCGGCGGCGAATGGAGCGAGCGGTCGATTTCTCCACCCCGCTCTCTGGCTCACCGGGGGAATCCTTGAGTCGAGTGAACATTCACGAGCTCGGATTCGCCGGCCCGACGCTCCAGGCGCGATTCGACGACTACAAGGGGCACATCGGGGACTCGGACTTCTGGTGGCCCGAGTTCGGGCTCATCGGCGAGTTCGACGGCCTCGTCAAATACACGCGCGACCAGTACACGAAGGGTCGTTCGATCGAGGAGATCGTGATCGCGGAGAAGGTGCGGGAAGACCGCCTGCGCGCGCTCGGGCCGTCGGTGTCGCGGTGGTTGTGGGGAACGGCGCTTCGTCCACGAGAGCTGTTCCAGCAACTCAGCGCCGCGGGGCTGCAAGTGGTGCGTGGCTGAGTCGGGCGACTGGCCCGGTCCCACCGATGCGGGGCCTTAACGTGCAACTGGGGCCGCCGCGTAGGCCCCGGTTGCACGCATTGGCCCCGCCGACACGAGATGCGGCCGCGCGGGTCGCACCCGAGCTAACCCGGCCAGCCGCACTCGCGCGAACGGGGGCGCGTGCCGGCCGCTCGGCAGGAGCGCACTCGTGAACCGACCGATAGGCTAAACGGGTGAGTGACGTAGAGATTGGCCGCGCCAAGCGCGCTCGCCGGGTGTATGCCTTTGATGACATCGCCATCATGCCGAGCCGGCGCACGCGGGACCCCAAGGATGTGTCGGTCAGCTGGAGCATCGACGCGTACCAGTTCTCCATTCCGTTCCTCGCGGCCCCGATGGACTCGGTCGTCTCACCGGCGACCGCCATCCTCATGGGCAAGCTCGGCGGTCTCGGCGTGCTCGACCTCGAGGGCCTCTGGACGCGCTACGAAGACCCCGAGCCGCTGCTCGAGGAGATCCGTTCCCTGCCGGCCGGGGACGCGACCGCCCGCATGCAGGCAATCTACGCCGAGCCGCTCAAGCCCGAGCTCGTGAAGACCCGTCTCGCGGAGATCCGCGCCGCCGGGGTCACCGTCGCCGCCGCCCTCTCGCCGCAGCGCACGCAGGAGCTGTACAAGACCGTGGTCGAGGCCGGCGTCGACCTCTTCGTGATCCGCGGCACCACGGTGAGCGCCGAGCACGTCTCCAAGAACCAAGAACCGCTCAACCTCAAGAAGTTCATCTACGAGCTCGATGTGCCCGTGATCGTGGGCGGTGCGGCCGGTTACACACCCGCCCTGCACCTCATGCGCACGGGGGCTGCCGGCGTGCTGGTCGGCTTCGGCGGCGGGGCGGCGTCCACCACGCGCGCGAGCCTCGGCATCCACGCTCCCATGGCGACGGCGGTCGCGGATGTCGCGGGCGCCCGCCGCGACTACATGGACGAGTCCGGCGGCCGCTACGTGCACGTGATCGCGGACGGCGGGCTCGGAACATCGGGCGACATCGCCAAGGCGTTCTCGGTGGGCGCGGACGCCGTCATGCTCGGTTCGACCCTCGCGCGGGCGACCGAGGCTCCCGGCGGCGGCTGGCACTGGGGCGCTGAAGCGCACCACAGCGAACTCCCGCGCGGCAACCGTGTCAAGGTCGGCTCGACCGCCCCGCTCGAAGAAATTCTTTACGGGCCATCCTCAGCTGCCGATGGCACAGTAAACCTCGTCGGCGCTTTGCGCCGGTCCATGGCGACTACCGGATACTCCGACCTCAAGGAATTCCAGCGGGTCGAAGTGGTGGTCGCGCCGTACCACAAGTAATCCCCATGGAGGCAGTGATGGTCAATCTAAAGACGGTAACTCGCTCATCGAAATTGGGTCCTGAGGAGCGTGCGGACGCGATAACCGCCCTCAAGGAGAAAGAGCTCGACATCCTCGTAGTCGGCGGCGGAATCGTCGGGACGGGGAGCGCGCTCGACGCTGTCACTCGCGGACTGAGCGTGGGAATGGTCGAGGCACGGGACTGGGCCAGCGGCACGTCGAGTCGGTCGTCCAAGCTTGTGCACGGCGGCATCCGGTACCTCGAACAGCTCGACTTCCATCTCGTGCGGGAGGCGCTCATCGAGCGTGGACTGCTGCTGCAACGCCTCGCGCCCCACCTCGTGAAACCCGTGCGCTTTCTCTACCCGCTGAAGAAGCGCGTGTTCGAGCGTTTCTACGTCGGTGCGGGCATGCTGCTCTACGACATCTTCAGCTACTCCGGCGGTCGGTCGCCCGGCGTGCCGCACCACCGTCACCTCACAAAGACGCAAGTGATGCGATCGATCCCGAGCCTCTCCAACGAGGCGCTCATCGGCGGCATCACCTACTACGACGCACAGGTCGACGACGCTCGCTACACCGCGTCGCTCGCGCGCACGGCATCCTTCTACGGCGCCCACGTGGCTAGCCGGGTGCGCATCGAGGGCTTCATCAAGGTGGGTGAGCGCGTGGTCGGTGCCCGGGCCCACGACCTGGAGACGGGCGAGCGGTTCGACATTCGTGCGAAGCAGGTCGTGAACGCGACCGGTGTGTGGACGGATGACACACAGTCGATGGTGGGAGAGCGCGGCCAGTTCAAGGTGCGGGCCTCCAAGGGCGTGCACCTGGTCGTGCCACGCGACCGGTTCCAGTCCAACATGGGTCTTCTGCTCCGCACGGAGAAGAGCGTGCTCTTCGTGATCCCGTGGGGTCGCCACTGGCTGATCGGCACCACCGACACCGACTGGCACCTCGACAAGGCGCACCCGGCCGCGACGGCGGCGGACATCGACTACCTTCTCGAGCACGTGAACTCGGTACTCGCGGTGAAGCTCACACGCGACGATGTCGAGGGTGTGTACGCGGGGCTTCGACCGCTCCTCGCCGGCGAGTCCGAGCAGACGTCGAAGCTCTCACGCGAGCACATCGTCGCGCACAGCGTGCCGGGACTCGTGGTGGTGGCCGGCGGCAAGTGGACCACGTATCGCATCATGGCGAAGGATGCCATCGACGCAGCAGCGGCCGCTCTCGACGCGAATGTGCCGCAGAGTGTGACGCAGGACATCGCGCTGCTCGGCGCCGAGGGCTACCAGGCGGCGTGGAACAAGCGCGCCAAGATCGCCCGGGCGTTCGGCCTGCACAAGGCGCGCGTCGAGCACCTGCTCAACCGCTACGGCGTGATGACGGATGAACTGCTCGACCTGATCCGCGAGGACCCGTCCCTCAACACCCCGCTCCCCGGCGCCGACGACTACATCGAGGCCGAGGTCATCTATGCCGCGACTCATGAGGGCGCGCTTCATCTCGAGGACGTGCTGGCTCGCCGCACCCGAATTTCGATCGAGGCGTGGGACCGCGGGGTGTCGGCCGCGCCGGTCGCCGCTCAGTTGATGGCGCGGGTGCTCGGCTGGGATGCCGAGCGGGTAAACCGCGAGGTGAACAACTACCTCAAGCGGGTCGCGGCCGAGCGGGCGAGCCAGCTCGAGCCGGACGACGAGTCGGCCGATCGCGTTCGACTCGAAGCGCCCGACATCGTCTCGACCAAGTAGGGGTGCCCGCGCCGACCCGGTGCGCCCGACGCGAACGGCGGGACCCGCTCAGGCGGGTCTCGATAGACTGGTTGCTGCATCAACGAAAGCGGAAACCTAAAGGAGTCAGTGCCATGGTCGACGTTCGCCGGGTCAAGCTTCCTGGTGTGGGGGTACTGCATACCTTTGTCACGGCCGACGGTGGCAAGGCCGGCGTCATCACCCACCGGTCGGGGCACAGCGATCTCATTACCTTCGCCGACGAGGAAGACGGATCGGATGCCAACAAGGTCTCCCTCCGCCTGAGCGAAGACGAGGCCCACACCCTCGCAGAACTGCTCGGCGGCACGCGCATCACCGAGGGGCTCGACAAACTCGACCACATCCCGGGTCTCAGCATCGACTGGTTCACCGTCGACTACGACGACCACATCGCCGGCCAGCAGCTCGGCAACCTCGCCTCGCACGGCGTCGTCGGCCTCACCGTTGTCGCGGTCGTGCGGGGGGACTCGGCCAACCCGGCCCCGGCGGACGATTTCAAGGTCTTTCCGGGAGACACCCTCGTGGTGGCCGGATCGCCGGAGAAGGTCGCGAAGGCCTTCAATTTCTATCGCACGGGCGAGCTGTCACTGGGGGCAAAGGCGCCTGTCGACGCTCCGCCCGGAGGCTAAGTCGTGCACTTGGGCGAAGAGCTCGCGATACTCGGGGCTCTCCTCCTCATCGCCTACATCTTCGGTCGGCTCGGCAAGCTCGTCGGCCTGCCAGCGATTCCCGTCTACATGCTCGTCGGGCTGCTCGCGAGCCCGCACACCGGCTGGTTCCCGCTCAGTTTCGACTCTGGGCACATCGAGCTCATCGCCATCTTCGGGCTCATCCTGCTGCTCTTCAACCTCGGCCTCGAGTTCGACCAGGACGAGTTCTTCGGCAACGCCGGCAAGCTCCTCGTCTCCGGCGGCACCTATATCTTCGTCAACATGGGCGTCGGATTCGTGTTCGGCTTCATGGTGGGCTGGGGCACGCGCGAGGCGCTCATCATCGCCGGAATGACGGCCACATCGTCCAGCGCCATCGTCACCAAACTGCTCATCGAGCTCAACCGTCTCGCCAACAAGGAGACGCCGATGATCCTCGGCGTCACCGTTGTCGAAGACATCTTCATCGCCATCTACCTCGCGATCGTCTCCGTCGTGCTGAGCGGCGAGACCGCCATCTGGCCCGTCGTCGGCAAGCTCGGTGTCGCCTTCCTGTTCCTCGTCGTGATGTTCTCGATCGCCCGATGGGGCGGCAGATGGGTGTCGCGGCTGTTCCGCACCAAAGACGACGAACTCTTCACCATCCTGTTCTTCGGCCTCGCGGTCGGCTTCGGCGGGATCGGCGAACTGCTCGGGGTGACGGATGCGATCGGCGCGTTCCTGATCGGCCTCGTGCTCGGCGCCACTAAGTACCGTGCGCGAATCGAGGCCCTCTCGCTACCGATGCGCGACGTCTTCGGTGCCTTCTTCTTCCTCAACTTCGGCCTTGCCCTCAACCTCTCCACGTTCCCCTCCGTGCTGCCGCAGGTGGCGATCGCCGTGCTGATGACCTTCGTGCTCAACATCGCTGCGGGGCAGTTCGTGGCCTGGCTCAACAAGCTCGGCCCGCAGGCCGGCATCAACACGACGGTGATCCTGCAGAACCGCGGCGAATTCGCGCTCATCCTCGCGACCCTGTCGCTCAGCGCCGGCCTCGACAAACGCATCGTGCCGTTCGCCGGGCTCTACGTGCTCGTGATGTCGGTCGTCGGCCCCATCCTCGCCTCCAA
>DMKW01000257.1:13574-13699 GCA_003454135.1 Microbacteriaceae bacterium | reverse complement strand
GGGCTGCGCGACCCGGACATGCAGTGGGACTTCTGGACCCTCTCGCCCGAGTCCGCGCACCAGGTCACGTACCTCATGGGCGACCGCGGCCTTCCGCATTCGTGGCGCGAAATGCCCGGATTCGG
>DMKW01000257.1:13080-13345 GCA_003454135.1 Microbacteriaceae bacterium | reverse complement strand
TCTGGGTGAAGTACCACTTCACCTCCAACCAGGGGAACGTGGAGATGGGCGGCGCCGAGGCGGAGCTCATCGCCGGGGCGGATGCCGACTACTACCGCCGCGACCTCTACGAGGCCATCGAGGCCGGTGACTTCCCGTCGTGGGACGTCTCCGTGCAGGTGATGCCGTACGAGGAGGCCAAGACGTACCGCTTCAACCCGTTCGACCTCACCAAGGTGTGGCCGCATTCGGACTTCCCGCTCATCAAGGTCGGCACGCACACGCT
>DMKW01000257.1:12265-12805 GCA_003454135.1 Microbacteriaceae bacterium | reverse complement strand
GTGAGCCCGGACAAGATGCTCATGGCTCGCGTGTTCTCCTACCCAGACGCCCAGCGCTACCGGGTCGGCACCAACTACAACGAGATCCCGGTCAACGCCCCCAAGGCGCCCGTGAGCAGCTACACCCAAGACGGTGCGGCGCGCCACGGCTTCACGCCGGCATCCACTCCCGTCTACGCACCGAACTCGTTCGGTGGACCGGTGGCGGATGCCGCGGCGGCGGCCGAGGGAAGCTGGGAGAGCGACGGCGCGCTCGTGCGCTCGGCGGCGACCCTGCACGCGGAGGACAGCGACTTCGGCCAGGCCGGCACGCTCTACCGCGACGTGTTCGATGACGCGGCGAAGGCCCGGTTCCTCGACACCATCACGGGCGCGATCGGCGGCGTGCAGTCCGCGGCGATCCGCGAGCGGGCCATCCAGTATTGGACGAACGTGGACGGCCAACTCGGCGAGGCCTTGCGCGCCAACCTCACCAGCTCGGACGCGTCGCCCGAGTTGGTCGGCGCCATCGAGTAGCGCGGCGCCGGCGCCGCCCGGCCC
>DMKW01000257.1:7710-12117 GCA_003454135.1 Microbacteriaceae bacterium | reverse complement strand
CGGTAATTGTGCCCCTTTGTCGGCTCCGTGCCCGCTCGACGAGGAACAATCCTGACAAGGGGGCACAATCGCACGGGTCGGGTCGGGTCGGGTGCGGTGCGGTGCGGGTGGGGGCGCGGTTAGAGCCGTCCGGCGGCCTTGAGCGCGATGTAGCGGTCGGCGAGGGCCGGAGGAAGGTCCGCCGGGGCGCCGGTCACGACATCCGCGCCCAGCTGCCGAATGGCCGCCGCGATTCTCGTCGTGTCGAGCATCGACCTCTCGGCCGCAGCGGCGCGGTACACCTCGTCCCGAGTGGCCCGTTCGCGGGTCGCCTCGGCGATCGTGGGGTCGGTGACCGACGACACCACCACCATGTGCTTTCGCGTGAGCTGCGGGAGCACGGCGAGCAGGCCCTGGGATGCACCGGCGGCGTCGATCGAGGTCATGATCACGACGAGCGCGCGATGGCTCGTGATCGAGGCGACGAGGCCAGGCACGACCGACCAGTCCATCTCGATGAGCTGCGGATCGATCGGCGCCATCACGTTGACCATGCGGGAGAGCAGTTCGGCGCCCGTCGCGCCCTGAACCCGGCCGCGCACCCGACGGTCGTAGATCACGAGATCGACGCGGTCTCCCGCTCGAGTCGCTAGGGCGCCGAGCAGCAGCGACGACTCGAAGGCGGTGTCGATGCGCGGTTCGTTCGCGATGCGCGCGGCCGAGGTGCGGCCGCTGTCGATCACGATCACCACGCGGCGGTCGCGCTCCGGCCGCCACGTGCGCACGACCAGTCGCGGCCCGGCACCGGTCGACGGGTCGGTGCGCCTCGCGGTCGCCCGCCAGTCGATCGAGCGCACGTCGTCCCCGCGCACGTACTCGCGCAGGCTGTCGAACTCGGTGCCCTGCCCGCGGATCATCACGCTCGTCTTGCCGTCCAGCTCGCGCAGCCTCGCGAGCCGGGACGGCAGGTGTTTCCGCGAGTTGAATGGCGGGAGCACGCGGATGGCGCCGGGCAGCCCGATCGTCGCCTGGCGGGCGAGAAGCCCCAGCGGTCCGAACGATCGCACCGTGACCTGCGCCGCCCGGCGCTCCCCGCGCCGGAACGGCGTGAGGGACGTGGCGACCGCGCGGCGCTCGCCGCACGGCAGGTCCAACCGCGCGCGGGTCGGTCTCGCCCCGGCCGACGGCTGCCAGCCGTCGCGCACGATCCCGCGAACGCGGCGCCGCCCGGTGTTCGTGAGGTAGAGCGTCGAGGCGACCGTCTCGCCGAGTCGCACGCGCTGGGGCAGGTCGCGCTCGAGGGCGATGCTGCGCGGCGAGCCGGCGAGGATGAGGTCTCCGGCGCCTACGAGGCACACCACGGCGAGCCAGCCCACGAGCCACACCGGGTCGTCAAGCAGCACGAGCGGCACGATGCCGAGCGCGACGAGCAGCACGAAACGACCGGAGACCGCCATGGCTAGATCGGCACCTGCACCTGTTGCATGATCGAGCGCAGGATGGAGTCGGACGACACGCCCTCGAGCTCCGCCTCCGGGCGGAGTTGGATGCGGTGCCTCCACACGGGAAGCAGCATCGCCTGCACGTGGTCGGGCGTGATGGCCGTCGAGCCGTTGAGCCACGCCCAGGCCTTCGCCGCGGAGAGCAGTGCGGTGGTGCCGCGCGGGCTCACGCCGAGCTTCACAGACGGGCTCTGCCGGGTGCTGCGCGCCAGATCCACGATGTAGGCGATCACGTCCTGGCTCGACCCCACCAGGGCGACCTCGGCCTGCGCCGCGGCGAGACCGGCCGCGTCGAGCACCGCGGCCACGCCGGCGGCCTCGAGGTTGCGCGGGTTGAAGCCGCCGGCGCTGCGCGTGAGCACCTCCACCTCATCCGCCCGCTCCGGAACGTCGAGAACGAGCTTGAGCAGAAAGCGGTCGAGCTGGGCCTCGGGCAGCGTGTAGGTGCCCTCGTACTCGATGGGGTTCTGCGTGGCGGCCACGATGAACGGCACGGGGAGCGCGCGGGTGTCGCCGTCGACGCTCACCTGGCGTTCCTCCATCGCCTCGAGCAGCGCCGCTTGCGTTTTCGGGGGAGTGCGGTTGATCTCGTCGGCGAGCAGGATGTTGGTGAACACCGGCCCCGCGCGAAAGTCGAACTCGCCGAGCTTGGCGTCGTACACGAGCGAACCGGTGACGTCGCCGGGCATGAGGTCTGGGGTGAACTGCACGCGTTTCGTGTCGAGTTGCAGGGCGCGGCTCAGGGTGCGCACTAGGAGCGTCTTGGCTACGCCGGGCACGCCCTCGAGCAGCACGTGCCCGCCCGCGAGCAACGCGATGATGAGCCCCGTGACCGCGCCGTCCTGGCCGACGACGGCCTTGCCCACCTCGGTGCGCACGCGCGCGAACTGGTCGCGCACCGCGGACGGCGCGTACGGCCGAGGCGCGCCCTGCACCTGGGCCGGCTGGGTGTGAGCGGCCTGCGTCTCTGGCGATCCCTGGGCGGTGTCAGTCATGCGTTCATTCTCCATGGTCGGATCAGGCTGGGCGGGTGGCACGGGCGACGGAACGTTCGAGCTCGAGGAGTCGATCGGAGAGCCGCACGAGGTCGCGGTCGGTGCGCGGGGCATCGTCGAGCAGTAGGGAACGCACCTCGAGCGGGTCGCTCGCGGTGAGCTGCGCGACGGCGGCGATCACCTCGTCCACGCTCGCGAGCCGCGGGAGGCCGCACTGCGCGGCGAGCCGATCGATCGTGCCAACCCGGAGCGCGTCGAGCGCGCGAAGTCGGGCGGCGCCCTTCTGGTAGAGGCGTGCCCTGCCCTCCATGGTCTCGCTCGCGCGCACGGTCACCGGAAGGTTTTCGATTACGAGGGGTCCCATCCGGCGCCCGCGCCAGAACGCGGCAACGATCGCCACGATGACGAGCAGGGCCAGAACCGGGCTTACCCAGACGGGAGTGAGTTCGGCGATGCTGGGGCCTCCGGCCACCGCGCTGTCGTCGATCGTGGGCAGGTACCAGACCAGTCGCGGATTCGCGCCGAGCAGGTTGAGGGCGAGGGCGGCGTTGCCGCGTTCGGCGACGTGCTCGTTGGAGAACGCGTCGCTCGTCCCGAGCACCGTCACGGTGTGGGAGCCGCTCTCCAGCCGGATGAGGGAGAACACCTTCGATCCGCTGCCGAAGCATGTGGTGGCGTCCGCGCCCTGCCCGATGACGCGATAGCCGCGCCCCGCTCCCGACACGCGTTCGGCCCTGGCCGCGGCGGGGAGGGAGCAGCCGCTCCGCAACGCGGCCCTCGTCACCGTGCCGGCCTGCGCGATCTCGGGGGCGATGGCCCTCAGCTGGGCGAAACCGGGTGTGAGCACGACGAGATCGCGCGCGAGACCGGTGATGCCCCTCAGTTGGGCGTCGTCGAGGTAGTTGCCGGGGTCGACGAGGAAGAGCGTCGAGTTCGACGATCCGGACAGCGCGGCCCTGGCCGCGCCGAGCGAACCAGCGACTCGCACGTCGACGCCCCGTTGCCGCAGTACCTCGGCGACGGCCATGCTGCCGATCGGACCGGGGTTGGTCGCCGAGAACGGCGTTCCGCGCGACACCGCCGACCCCGTGAGCGCGATACCCGCGACCGCGACGATCACGAGAAACGCCGCGGCGAGAACCCAGAACAGCGACCATCGGGTCGCCCGGCGAATGGTCGGCGTTGTCGTGGCGGTCATCGCGCGGCACCGACCGCGGACAACGCGGGCGGCCGGGTGGCCCGCAGCTCGGCCTCGAGCTCGGCGGCCCGCCGATAGTCGGCCTCCGTGCCCTCGCCGTCGAGGTAACGCACCTGGTCGAACACGGCGGCGGTCGCGGCGAGGGCGCCGGCGAGTGGCGCAAAGATCGCGCCGGCCCGAGCGGCGAAGTCGTGGGCCGTGGTGCCGGGTGTCGTCGTGAGGATCGTGCGTTCCGCGAGCCCGCGCGCGATCGACCGGAACATCTCCTCGATCGCGGGCGTCCAGTCGTGCTGCTCGGCCGCGGCATTCGCGGCACGCCGCATCGCCGCGGCGTCCCGATCGTCTCCGACGCCGAAGAGGGCGCCGGTGACCGCGCTGCGCCGATTCAGCCGCGGCACACCGAAGATCAGGAAGGCGACAACAACCACGGCGAGCACGACGACGGCCGCGCCGGCGAGGACGGGCGCCTGGAACGGGCCGCCGACACCGACGGTGAGCGATTTCACCCACTCCCAAAACGCCGCGGACAACCGGTCGAACCAGGTGGGCTGCGCCGCCTGGTACTGGGGCTTCGCGAGCTCGGTGATGATCCACTGCTGCGCCTGGGCAGCATCCGGATCGACCGGAACGTCGAACGGCGGCGGCATCATGCCCAGGGCGAACCGTCCGTCGCAGGCGCCGGCGCCCCCGAGTTCTTCCGCAGGTACGGGTCGGCGACGCTCGAGTCGCCGGA
>DMKW01000257.1:4813-7609 GCA_003454135.1 Microbacteriaceae bacterium | reverse complement strand
TGCACGACGGTGCTGATCGCGAGGAACACGACGGTGACGATCACCGAGAGCACGAGCAAGCCGAACGTGACCACGACGGTCACGGCACCATTCTGGGCGTTCGGGTCGAGGAGGCTGACCACGATCGGGGCGATGAAGCTCAGCGGAGTCGAGATCACTTGCGAGATCACGCTCACGATCACGCCGACGAGCAGCTGGATGCCGAACACCCGCCAGAAAGACCCGTTGGTGAGCGCCCACGANNCCGAGGGTTGCGACGAAGAGCGCGACGAGGCCGACGAGCACGCCGAACACGACGAACAACGCGAGCCCCACGATGAAGGTCCAGCCGACGAGCGCCCAGATGCGACCGCGCGCGCGACCGAAGAGTTCGCGGAAGGTCTGCTTCTCGCCGAGGGACGCCCGAGAGATCTCGAGCACGATGATTCCCTGCACGAGCGCGGCCACGACCACCGAGAGCAGCACGGGCACGAGGCTCACGAGACCGATGGTGGCGAACGAGCCGGCCACGATCGTGGGGTTGTCGGCGCTCGTGCTCGAGTCGATGCGGGAGAGCGAGAAGAGCGCCACGAGTCCCACGACGAGGTAGATCAGCAAAAATGACGAGCCTTGGATGAGTAATGTCGCCCCAAAAGTGGGGCGCGGATTGCGCCGCAAAACCCGGAACGACGCGCCGAGGATCGTGCCGAGGTCGAGTGGACGCAGCGGAATGAGCCCCGGTTTCGGGGGCGGGGTCCAGCCGGGCTGGCCCTGCGGCGACGGTGAGAAGTGCTGCGTGCCCGGGGACGCGTAGTAGCCGGGCGCGGGCGGCGGAACGGGCGGAATCGGCGCGTTTCCGGGCGAGCCGGCCCCGCTGCCGGGCCGCGGCGCGCCCCCGGGCGACTGCCACTGCGTGTCGTCGGTCACTCGCGTTCCCCTCGGTGGTGTCCAGCGGGCCCTGGGCCCTCGGCATTTATGCTTTCACACTCGACTACTCTTATGCGAAAGCCTCTCGCATACCGATTCCACCGGGGGCTCCGATCCAAAGACGGGACGATGACCGCACGAATTCTTGTGGTGGACGATGACACCGCACTAGCAGAGATGATCGGCATCGTTCTCCGTTCCGAGGGCTTCGACCCGATCTTCTGTGCCGACGGTTCACTCGCCCTCGAGGCCTTCCGTTCCTCGAGGCCCGACCTGGTGCTGCTCGACCTCATGCTGCCCGGCAAGGACGGCATCGAGGTGTGCGCGGAGATCCGCACCGAGTCCGGCGTGCCCATCATCATGCTCACCGCCAAGTCCGAATCGTCGGATGTCGTGCGCGGCCTCGAGAGCGGAGCCGACGACTACGTCGTCAAGCCGTTCAATCCCAAGGAACTCGTTGCCCGCATCCGCACGCGCCTGCGGCCGACCCCCACCGGCGCCGCCGACATCCTGCAGGTGGGCGACCTCCGTCTCGACGTGGCCGGCCACGAGGTGCGCCGCGGCGACAGCAAGATCAACCTCACGCCGCTCGAGTTCGAGCTGTTGCTCGCGCTCGCCCTCAAGCCGCAGCAGGTCTTCACCCGCGAGATGCTGCTCGAGCAGGTGTGGGGCTACCACTACAAGGCAGACACGCGCCTGGTCAACGTGCACGTTCAGCGACTGCGCGCCAAAGTCGAAGACGATCCAGACAACCCGCGGATCGTGATGACCGTGCGTGGCGTGGGCTATCGCGCGGGTGCCAGCACCTGACCTGCACCCCATGAAATTTCTCGACTGGCGGTCGTATCTCGGTCGGCTCCTGCGATTCTGGCGCACGTCGCTCCAGTTCCGCACGGTCACGATCACCGTCGTGCTCTCGGGGTTCGCGGTGCTCATCATCGGGTCGTCGATCGCCGTGAGCATCGGCAACAACCTCTTCGACTCGCGCAGCAACCAGGTGCAGGACGAGGCGCGCAGCGCCCACAACCTCGCGCAAGGCATCTTCGACGCGGCCGAGCCGAACGGCGACCAGGGTCCGACGGTGGAACTCGACAGCCTGCCGGGCACGGTGCGGGACAAGATCCTGCCGTCCACGACCACGCAGGGAGGCACGGCGTTCGCGATCCTCCGCACCCCGGGCCAGAACACCCCGGCGATCATGCAACCGGCGAGCTCGACCAACTTTCCGAATGTCGTGAGCGACGCGTTGAGAAAGCGCGTCGTGGCGGACCCCCAGCACGTGCAATACCAGTCGGTGACGCTCGCGGACGGTTCTCCCGGACTCGTGGTCGGCTCGAGCGTGACCGTGCCGTCGGCGGGCGGCTACGAGCTCTACCTCGTCTACGATCTCTCGCAGGTCGCCGTCACGCTCAACTTCGTGAAGCAGACGCTCCTGCTCGGCGGCCTCGCCCTCATCCTGCTCATCGGTGCGGTCACCTACATCGTCGTGCGGCTCGTCGTCGGCCCGATCAGGATCGCGGCGGAAACGAGTGAGAAACTGGCCGCCGGGCAGCTCGAGCAGCGCATTCCGGAGAAGGGGGACGATGTGATCACGACGCTCGCTCGATCCTTCAACGGCATGGCGGATAGCCTGCAGGAACAGATCACGAAGCTCGCCGAGCTCTCCCGACTGCAGCAGCGGTTCGTCTCCGATGTCTCGCACGAGCTGCGGACTCCGCTCACGACCATCCGTCTCGCGGGTGACGTGCTCTACGACCAGCGCGACTCGTTCGAGCCGTCGACCGCACGCACCGCCGAGCTCCTGCGCACCCAGGTGCAACGCTTCGAGGTCTTGCTCGCCGACCTGCTCGAGGTGAGCCGGTACGACGCCGGAGCGGTCGAACTCGAACT
>DMKW01000257.1:1450-4724 GCA_003454135.1 Microbacteriaceae bacterium | reverse complement strand
CCGCTGGCCGAGGAGCGCGGTTCCGACCTGCGCTTCGTGGCCCCCGGAGGGTACTTCGAGGCAGAGGTCGACGCCCGCCGCATCCGACGCGTGCTGCGCAACCTGCTCGGCAATGCCATCGAACACGGCGAGGGCGGACCGATCGTCGTCATGGTCGACAGCAACGAGAGCGCCATCGCGCTCGCCGTGCGCGACTACGGCATCGGAATGAAGCCGCACGAGGTCTCCCGCGTCTTCGACCGGTTCTGGCGCGCTGACCCGTCCCGGCAACGCACGATCGGCGGCACGGGCCTCGGTCTCGCCATTGCGCTCGAGGACGCCGCCCAGCACGACGGCTGGCTCGAGGTCTGGTCGGAGTTCGGCGTCGGCACGTGCTTTCGGCTCACCCTGCCGCGCGAGCGCGGCACGCCGATCGTGTCATCGCCGCTCGAGTTGCCGCCGGACGACTCGGTGCACCTGGAGGTGGAGGATGCCTGACCGCCCCCTCCTGCGCCGCGCGCTCGCGGCGACCCTCGCGCTCGCCGTCGCCGGCGCCCTCAGCGCATGCGTCGGCATCCCGGACAGCGGACCGGTGAACCAGGGGCTCTCGCTCAGTGCGGGCTCTGGCGGCGCCAACTTCGACTTCAATCCGGAGGGCCCGGAGAAGAACGCGAGCAAGGACACCATCCTCAAGGGGTTCGTCGCGGCCTTCACCTCGGCCACCGGCGGCTACGCCGTGGCCAAGCAGTTTCTCGCCCCGAGCTTCGTGGACAAGTGGGACCCCCGCCAGAGCGTGCAGGTGCGCACGGGCGCCCCCCGGATCGTGCAGGTGAACGACTCGGCCATCCAGTACTCGTTCAGCTCGATCGCCACCGTGGACGCGTTCGGTGCGTACACGGAGGCGACGCAACCGATCACGCTGCAGTTCGGTTTCGTGAAGGAGAACGGACAGTGGCGCATCAGCTCGGCTCCCGCCGGAATCGTGCTCTCAGACCAGACCTTCCAGCGCATCTTCACCCAGCACGCCCTGTACTTTCTCGACCCGGAAAACGAGCATCTCGTGCCCGACGTGCGCTGGTTCCCACGGGGCACCGCGGCGACCGGCATCGTGACAGCGCTGCTCGCCGGCCCGCCCAACTGGCTGAAGGGTGCTGCGTTCTCGCGGTTTCCCGACGGTACGCAGCTCACCGACGCCGGGAGCATCATCACGCCCCAGGAGGGTGTGGCCAACATCGACCTCACGAAGGAGGCCCTCTCGGCAAGTGCTCGGGAGCGCCAGCTCATGAAGGCGCAGCTTTCGGAGAGCCTCCGTTCGGTGGCCAACATTTCGGGGGTCAAGATCTCAGTCGAGGGCACCCCACTGCAGATCGACGATCTCGGAACCGCCGGCCCGCAGGCCGACACCAAGGTGGATGCCCAGGCGCTCGTGCTGCGCAAGGGCGAGTTCGGGTACTACGCGAACGGCCAGGTCGCCGCCCTCTCCGGGCTGAGCAGGGGGGTCGTGAACCTCGCCGCGCGCGCCGCGACCCTGTCGTCTGACGGCGCCTCGGTCGCCGTGCTCGGGGCCGGGGGGGTGTCTCTGCTGCGCAAGGGCGCCGCGGCGACGGCGCCGATCGACACCCGTGACGGTCTCATCGCCCCCTCGCTCGACGACGACGGCTACGTCTGGTCGGTGCCGTCGAACCAGCCGAACGCGATCAAGGCGATCGACGCGGCCGGCACCGCCCACGCGGTGGCCGCGGCCCTTCCGGCGGATTCGCACATCGAGTCGCTCGAGGTCTCGCGCGACGGAGCGCGAGTGGTGATCCTGCTCTCGACCCCCACCGGGCCTCGGCTCATCGTCGCCGCGATCCTGCGCGACCCCGATCAGAGGCAGGCGCCGGTGAGCCTCAAGACGCCGATCATGGACGTGGCCCTCGACGACAGTGTCGCGGTGGATGCAACGTGGGTCGACCAGCTGACCGTCGCGACCCTCGCCACGACGGCGGACCAGTCGAGCGTGCAGTCGTTCACGATCGGTGGACAGCGCACGTCCCTCAGCGTGCTTCCGTCTGCCGAGGCGATCGTCGGCGGCAACGGCCAGAACGGTCTGCGAATCCTCGGCGGAGACTCCACAATCTGGGCCTACCAGGGCAGCAGTTGGCAGAGCACCGGCGTCAAGGTCGACTTCATCGCAACCCAGCGGTGAGCCACCGGTAGTGCACCGATCCGGGCGCAGCGCGTCGCGACGGCCAGCTCGGCGTCCACGCTGGGTGGGTGAATCGCTTCCTGCTCGACGCCGCGCTCGACGCGTGGTCGGTGTTGCTGCCGGTGGCGTGCGCTGGCTGCGGCGCGGACGACCGGGGCCTCTGCGACGGCTGTCGCCGGTCGCTCGAGCCGCTGCCACGTGTGCTGCTGCTCGCCGACGGCACGGCGGTGACCTCGGCGCTGCGCTACGAGGGCACGGTGCGGCGCGCGATCCTCGGTTTCAAGGAGCAGGGGAGAACGGATGTCGCGTCGGCCCTCGCCCGGCCGCTTGCGATCGCGATCTCGGCGGCCGTCGATGGGAGGGTCGAACTCGTGACCGCGCCGAGCCGTCGGGCGTCGTTCCGTCGACGCGGCTACGACCCGGTAGCCGTGCTCGTTCGCAAGACGGGGTTCGGTGCGACCGCCAGGGTGCTCGCCGCGCCGGTGGTGGCGAGCCAACAGAAGTCGCTCGGACGCCAGGACCGCGAGCTCAACCTCGCGGGATCGATGCGTGCGACGACGCGGCTCAACGGTCGACGATTCGTCATCGTCGACGACGTGCTGACCACCGGTGCGACGATCACCGAGGCGGCCCGCGCGCTGCGTGAGGCGGGTGCCGAGGTGGTCGCCGCGGCCACTCTCGCCGACACGCCGAAGCGATTTGGCGATTCCCGCACCGGGCCCAAATAAATCAATGAAAGGCACAGGCAAATCAGTGACACGGCGCGGGCAATAGGGCTACGGTGGGCGAAAGAGGCGCGGATTTATCGCCTGGTTCCACCGGGCATCGCGCCAAACAGGAACTGGGGAGAGCCATGGAAATTTCCATCAACGGCCGCAACCTAGGGATCACTGATCGATTCCGGGCATACGCAACCGAAAAGGCCGAGAAGATCGCCCACCTGGCTGACAAGGCCCTCGCGTTCGAGGTGAAAGTCAGTCGGCACAACGAAAAACTCGGCTCCACTGGCGACGATCGTGTCGAGCTGACCCTCATTGGACCGGGGCCCCTCGTGCGGGCCGAGTCGACCGGCCCCGACAAGTATGTGGCTTTCGATCTCGCGATCGA
>DMKW01000257.1:0-1244 GCA_003454135.1 Microbacteriaceae bacterium | reverse complement strand
TCCCTCCGCGAAGCGAGTGCGAACGGATTCAGCGTCACGGACATCCGCCCGGCCGAGCCGGAGATCATGGAGAAGGTGCGCACCGGGGCGATCCAGACGGTGGAGAGCACGGAGGAGCCCACCGAGACGGAGGCGGAATGGAGCCCTGTCGTCATCCGCAAGAAGGTCTTCGCGGCGGTGCCGATGACGGTGGATGATGCGCTCTATTACATGGAGCTCGTCGGCCACGACTTCTACCTCTTTATCGACGCCGAGACCGACCGGCCGAGCGTCGTCTACCGCCGCAAGGGCTGGGACTACGGGGTCATCGGCCTCGACAACGACTCCGATGAACTCCAGGAGGCGGCAACGGCCAATCGCAAGTTGCGCGGCTAACGGCCCCAGCGCCAGTTCGCTCGGCGGGCGGGCGGTGCCCATACCAGCACCGCCCGCCCGAACGAACGCTGAACAGTCGGTGCGCACGCTCGTTGTCCGTGCGGTGGTTGTGACGGGCGCGCGGACAACGAGGGGGCGCGCTGATGACGAACGAGTCAGGCAAGCTAGGCTTGCTACTATTACGGTTTGGTCACGCGCGCCGCGCGAGTGGCACGGTGTGGCCGAACCATGACCTTCGGGCGCAGGCCCGGCACCGAGGCCGCGCCGTCGAAATGACTGCGCCCCGCACCTGACCCGAATGATGCATCTGGAGTGAGCAGTGGCCAACGTTCTTGAAAAGGTCCTTCGCGTCGGCGAGGGGCGAACCCTTCGCAGGCTCGAGCGGTACGCGCTCGCCGTGAACCATCTCGAAGAGGACTTCAAGGAACTCAGCGACGAGGACCTGAAGAACGAGACGAACGAGTTCCGCGAGCGTTATTCCAACGGCGAGTCGCTCGAAGACCTGCTGCCGGAGGCCTTCGCCGCCGTGCGCGAGGCATCCACCCGCACCTTGGGCCTGCGTCATTTCGACGTGCAGCTCATGGGCGGCGCGGCGCTGCACCTCGGCAACATCGCCGAGATGAAGACCGGTGAGGGCAAGACCCTCGTCGCGACCCTCGCGGCCTACCTCAACGCGATCCCGTCCCGCGGCGTGCATGTCATCACGGTCAACGACTACCTCGCGAGCTACCAGTCCGAGCTCATGGGCCGCATCTTCCGTGCGCTGGGCATGACCACCGGCTGCATCCTCTCCGGGCAGACCCCGGCGGAGCGCCGTGAGCAGTACGAGGCGGACATCACCTACGGCACCAACAACGAGTTCGGCTTCG
>DMKW01000066.1:6054-6260 GCA_003454135.1 Microbacteriaceae bacterium | reverse complement strand
CGACGAGTGGAACGTCTGGTATCTCGACCGGTATCACAACGTCGACAAGATCGACGGCATCGACAACTGGCCGAAGGCACCGCGCCTGCTCGAGGACGTCTACTCCGTGGCCGACGCCGTCGTGCTCGGCAGCCTGATGATCTCTTTGCTCAACCACGCGGACCGGGTGACGTCGGCGTCGTTGGCCCAGCTCGTGAACGTGATCG
>DMKW01000066.1:1093-5785 GCA_003454135.1 Microbacteriaceae bacterium | reverse complement strand
GCCGAACGAGTCGCTCGCGCTCGCGGACGGCACGATCTCGATCATCCTGCCACCAGTCTCCTGGACCGCGGTGAGTCTCGGCTGACCGGTTTCGCGCGGGTAGCGTGGGGGGATGAGCCAGGAGCCCGTCGCCGAACGCGAAGTACGCGAGACCGAGACCGCTCGCAAGCGAGGGGCCGCGAGGATCAGCCGGCGCTGGCCGCTTTACAGCGGCACGGCCGCCGTGGTGATGGTCGTCGTGCTCGGGGCGATCATCGCCTATCGCGACAACAACCTGCCGTTCTCGTTCGACCTCGCCTGGATGGGCGAAATTCTCGAACACCGCAGCCCGTTGTGGACGGTGCCGGCCCTCGTGCTGAACAACATCGGCGGCGGCCTGCTCGGCGCGCTCGTGATCCCCGTGCTGATCCTGGCGACATTCCTCGTGCTCAGGAGACCGTGGGCGGCCCTGTACTTTGCCGTGGCGACGATCGTGAGTGCCGGGCTCGTGCAGCTGCTGAAGAACCTCTACGGTCGCCCGCGACCGGAAGACATCCTCGTCACGTCCGACCTCGGGTCATTCCCCTCCGGCCACGTGGCGAATGCGGCGACGATGACGGTAGTGCTCGGCATCATGCTCGTGCGCACATGGGTCTGGATCGCGGGCGCCGTGTACACGATCGCGATGCTCCTCTCGCGCACCTACCTCGGCGCGCACTGGCTGAGCGACACCCTGGGCGGCCTCGTGCTCGGCGGCGCCGTGGCCGTGATCGTGTGGGCGCCGCTTGCCTACAAGCTGCGGGTGGAGCACACCGATCGCGCGGCCGCGCGGCGGCAGAGCACCGGCACCGGGTAGGTGTGAGCCGGTCGCCGCGTCACGTCGTGCGCGCGGGGGAGCGGTGCTCTCGCACGAAGAGCGGCATTAGGACTCACTCCTCCAGGTCCCAACTTCGGTAGATTCGGAGGTCATCTTCGAGTGAGGAACCAGATGCTTGTCGAACACCGTGGCATTCGTCCCACGATTCATCCGGACGCGTACGTCGCCGTCACGGCCGTCGTGATCGGTGACGTCGAGATCGCCAGCGGCGCCCGTATCCTGCACGGCGCCGTGATCTCGGCCGAGGACGGGCGCGTACATATCGGCGAGAACTCGATCGTCATGGAAAACGCACTGGTGCGCGGCCGCTCGGGTCACGAGACGAAGATCGGCAACAGCGTCATGGTCGGGCCGCATGCGCATGTGAACGGGTCGCAGGTAGACGACGAGGCGTTCATAGCGACCGGCGCGGCTCTGTTCCCGGGAAGCACGATTGGTGTGGGAGCCGAAGTGCGCATCAATGGCGTCGTTCAGGTCAACACGCGTGTCGCGGCAGGCCAGGTGGTTCCGATCGGCTGGATCGCCGTCGGTGACCCGGCGCAAGTTTTCTCGCCGGATCGGCACGACGAAATCTGGGCGATCCAACGTGACCTCGACTTTCCCGGAACGGTGTACGGGGTCTCCCGGGATGTCTCGATGCGTGAGTTGATGCGTCTGCAGTCCGAGCACTACGGCGCGCATCGCAATGACACAGTAGTCACGACAGCAAAGCGAACAGAGGATGCCGAGACGTAGATAGAACTCGCGGACTCCGCCCAGCATGTTCCGGTCTCCGTCCGTCCTGCGGTCGACATCGGCCCGAGACCTAAGGTGAGTGGATGGGTGAACAGACGGAAGTCATACTCCTCGGTGGTCGATCTGGGGTCGGCAAGAGCAGCGTAGGTCACGAGATCCACGCCCAACTGGCGCGCGGCGGGGTGCGACATGCTCTCGTCGACGGCGACTATCTCGGAATGGCGTACCCCGCCCCCGATGCGCTCGGAATTGCTGAGTCGAATCTCGGGCTGATCTGGGCCAACTACGAGCAGCACGGCTACACACATCTTGTCTATTCGCAGACGGTCAGCGTTCTCTACTCGCGCGAATTACGCGAGGCGATGGGCGGAACACGTCGGGCCGTCGGCGTTCTTCTCACCTCCACTGATGAGACTGCGTGCGCTCGATTGGGCCAGCGAGAGAAGGGGAGCGAATTGGCCATTCACATCGAACGCAGCAGATCAATGGCCCGCAAGCTCGAGAGTGAGTCGCCGGGCTGGGTCCATCGGGTTAGCACCGACAGCCGCAGCATCCAGTCGATTGCTTCCGAAATCATCGACCTGGCGAGCTGGACGTAGTGTCGCCGAGGGCCCCCTGCTAGGACTGGGCGCGACTTTCTTCGGTATCGCGGTCGTCCACAGTTGCTTCGTGACACCCAGCGGCTAGGACTGGCGCTCGAGCTGTTCCCTGAGGTGCTGAAAGCTCCGGGGTGCGCCCCTTGCCGCCAGACGACGAACGATGAGGGGCACAAGTAACTTGCCGATCCCATGTCCCTCGAAGTCCATGGCGAACATGATCCGCGACCGGGTGTTGTCGGCGAGCGGTTCGACCGTCACGTTGACGTTTGGCCTGACCGGTCCATCAACACCGTGTGCGGCCCAGCTGGTAGGAGGCTTACTTTCCGTGATCTCCTGCGTCATCGCGCGCTCGCTGCGGCCGATTCGCCGAATCGTGGTGAACCTGGCGCCAACGTCGAACGCGTGACCTGCTTCGACGCTCACGCTCACGACATCGTCCTGCCATTCGGAGAACCGCGATGGGTCGGTGGCATAGGCGAACACCTCTTCCGCCGGACGTGCGATTTCGATGTGGGACGTGATTGGTGGCATTGTCCCTCCTTCTGCTTGCGGCCCCGCGGTACCGGCGTCTAATGCCACCTTGCCACGACAACCTCGGCTGATCAACGGCACGCTACGCAGTGGTGGATTCGAAGCCGCGAGCGGTCACGTGAACTGAAACGAGAGTCACTTGAATACCGCACACCGGCTCGGCGGTCACGAGGACGAACCGGCAGGTTCCGCCTCACGGGCGCCCGCAGGGGGTCAGGCTTGCGGGCATCGTAAAGGAATCGGTTGGGAGCGCCGCGATCACGCTGTGCGTCCACGATGCCGTTGGCCTTGCCCCGATCGGTGGATCGAGGACACGATTTTAGTGTGCGGGCGACTGCGTCCCGGCGAGGTTGCGACTGGCCCAGGCGGAGAGTTCGTCGAGCGCCGGCAGCAGGGCTAGGCCAGAGGCGGTGAGCCGGTAGCTGACGGCGATGGGGGGGCCGGCACCCACCGATCGTTCGACGATTCCTGCTCCGACGAGTTCGGTCAGCCGCTCCGAGAGCATGGAGTCGCTGATGCCTACGACAGCGCGCTTCAGGTCGGCGAATCCGGATGCGCCGGTGCTGAGGGTGCCGAGGATCACCCCGTTCCACCGCTTGCCGAGGAAATCGAAGGCCCGGGCGAGAGCGGAGTCGCACGATCGCAGGTCGTGCGCGACGGCGGTTGGCTCAAGCATGGCATTCATCATAGCGTGCTACGGTATTCAGAGTCGCTTGTTTTTTACTAGTACGAATGGAACTGCCATGTCGATGTCCTCAGCCCCTACCCTCGACGTCTTGGATGACGCCGGCCGCGCGCTCCTCTTCACCGAGGCCCGCACCGCCAACACCTTCTCGGACACCCCGGTGTCCGACGAAGAGCTCCTGGGCATCTGGGCCATGGCCAAGTGGGCGCCGACCTCCGCCAACCTCCAGCCGCTCCGCGTGTTGTACGTGAACACTGTCGCGGGCCGCGAACGACTCGTCGGCCACATGAACGAGGGCAACAAGGCCAAGACTCTCACCGCCCCGGCCGTCGCCGTGCTCGCCCTCGACTCGCGCTTCCACGAGCACGTGTCGACCGTCATGCCGTTCATGCCTCAATTGCAGGACGTCTTCGAGGCCAACGAGGATGCGCGCTCGAGCTCGGCGAAGATGAACTCAGCGCTCCAGGCCGGGTACTTCGTTCTTGCCGTGCGGGCCCAGGGCCTCGCGGCCGGCCCCATGACCGGCTTCGACGCACCGGCCTTCGACGCCGACTTCTTCCCCGATGGGCGTCTCAAGTCCTTCATGGTCGTCAACATCGGCCACCCGGGCGAGGACGCCTTCCGCAGCCGTCTCCCGCGACTCGACCCCAGCCAGGTCGTCGACTTCGCCTAGAAGCTTCTAGGCCAGCGCGGCCACGACACGGTCGTGCAGCAGCTGCGCTCGGATCCTCTTTGGGAGGCCTCAGCGACCGGGTCACCTCCAGCACCATTCAGGAATACCGCCTGAATGGTCGAGCCGGGAATTCCTGGCAAATTCCCGGCAAGATCGACGGCCTCACCGCTGACAACGCAAAGCACCGGCTGCTCATGACCGCCAACGAGGACGGCAACTCCTACATCTCCACCTTCGCCATCGTGGAAGAGCGCGCTCTGAAGACCTACACCTAGCGGGACTCTTTTCGTGGCCATCGCTCCGTTGGCTGCTGGGGGAACTATCAGCGCGCTCGGCAAAGAACTCGCGTGGAAGCCATCGCATGTGCGGAAACGTTTGGGTGACGTGGACGAGCGCCAACTTCAGACGAGCCTTCGGAATGACGTTGCGAAGTTCAATCGTCAGTGTTCGTGGGTGCCGGATAGTGCGGGTGCCCGTATCCTTCGTCCATGTCATCTTCCTGGAGCGGCGTCGCTGATGCCTACGCCCGATCTTTCGCCAGGTTGTGCGCTGGAACCGTCGAACCCATGCTGGAGGCGTTAGCGGAGCGGGCGACACCCGGCGGACGCCTCCT
>DMKW01000066.1:617-846 GCA_003454135.1 Microbacteriaceae bacterium | reverse complement strand
CCAGCCGGGCATACCCGAAGCTGACTTTCGTCGCGGGAGAACTGCCGAACCTGCCCTATCCGGACGGTACCTTCGACGCGGGCACAGCCAACTTCGTTATCAACCACACGAATGACCCGCGCGCTTCGGTCCGAGAGCTTGCCCGCGTCCTTGCCCCGGGCGGCACTGCCGCGATCACGATCTGGCCCGCCTCCGTCAGCCCGATGAACGCGCTCTGGAACGAGGTGAT
>DMKW01000066.1:0-382 GCA_003454135.1 Microbacteriaceae bacterium | reverse complement strand
AGCGGAGCGTGGCCGGGCTTGACGGGCTCATGACGGAGTGCGGCTTCGTATCGATTGTCGCCGGCGAGCTGTCCTGGTCGTTCGACATCTCTCCCGAAGATCTCTGGCGCCCGGTGACCGCCGGCATTGCTGTCATCGGCGCGACCTACCAAGCCCAAAGCCGTGAGACCAAGCAATGCATGACGGAGACCTTCTACCGCCTCGCCGGGGAGCGCACGACTGGAGGTGAACTCCACCTGCCGTCCGAAGCCATCTTCGCCGTTGCAGAACGTCCCGCATAGGGTCCGGCTAACGAAAAGGCTTGCGGACGCTGTGGTGGTCTGCCGCGGTCGGAGTGAAGCTGGTAGTGCCAGAGTTGCACGCGGATCCGGCGGTCGAGGTG
>DMKW01000205.1:689-3697 GCA_003454135.1 Microbacteriaceae bacterium | reverse complement strand
GACAGCTGCTCGGCCAGCACCTGGAGCGTTCGCGTCTTGCCGGTTCCGGTGGCGCCGGCAACGAGTCCGTGCCGGTTGAGCATGGCGACGGGGATGCGCACCTGCACGCCGGGGAGCGCGTCGCCGTTGACGAGGGCGCCGATCTCGAGCACGTCTCCCGTGAACGCGTACCCGGCGCGTACGAGCTCGATGGCGGCGGCGCTCAGCGGACCGGTCGACGGGGCGGTCGAGGATGCCGGTCGTGTGGTCTGCCTCTCGGCCGCTTGCTCGGCCGCCGCGTGATCCGCCGCCCTCTGTGCCGCGGCTTGCTCTGCGGCGAGCGCCGCCTCCGCTTCGTGGAGAGCCTTCCTGGCGGCTTCGACTTGGGCAGCGGCATCCGACATGTGCACAGCATAGTTCGAGGCCCGCGCCCTCCTCCCCCCGGTTGCGCGGTCGCTGGTCGCAGGCGCGCGCGTACGAACACCCGCGCGGGCGACATACGACCGCGCCGGCGGGTGGGGGCTATCGCAGCACGAGGGGCTCGCGCATCGCCCACGCGGCGACGAGCTCCGGCCGCACCGTCACACCGCTGCCCGGGCCCGTCGGCACGTCGAGCGTGCCCTCGCGCAGAACGAACGGCTCGGTGAGGTCTTCGGCGAAATAGCGGTCGGATGCCGAGGTGTCGCCCGGCAGCGTGAAGCCGGGCAGCGCCGCGAGGGCCACGTTCGCGGCGCGACCGAGACCGGTTTCGAGCATCCCGCCGCACCACACCGGCACGCCGCGCTCGAGGCAGGCCGCGTGCAGCCGAACCGCCTCGAGGTACCCGCCGACGCGGCCCGCCTTGATGTTGATGATGCTTGTGGCCCGACGCTCGATCGCGTCGATCGCGACCTCCGTGTTCACGATCGACTCATCGAGGCACACGGGCGTCTTGATCGCGGCGGCGAGCGTCACGTGTGAGCGGATGTCCTCCTCGACGAACGGCTGCTCGATGAGCAACAGGTCGAATGCGTCGAGTTCGCGCAGGTGATCGATGTCGTGAAGGGTGTACGCGGTGTTCGCATCGACCTGGAGCAGGGCGCCGGGGGCTAGCAGATCGCGCACGGCCGCGACGGGCTCAACGTCCCACCCGGGCTTGATCTTGAGTTTGATGCGCTTGTACCCCTGCTCGACGTAGCCAGACACCTCGTCGAGCAGTTCCGCGATCGAGGGCGCGATGCCCACCGAGACGCCGCAGTCAACCGACGCCCGAACGGCCCCGAAGTACGCGCCGAAGCTTGTCTGGGCCGCGCGCAGCTGAGCATCGAGAAGGGCAGTCTCGATCGCGGCCTTCGCCATCCGGTGCCCGACGACGAAGGAGAAGAGGCCGGCAGCTGCCTCGGCGGTCACGTCTCCCGCCGCGAAGAGGGCGGGAGCGAGGTAGCGACGGATCACCTCCTCGCAGCCGGAGACGAACTCGCTCGAATAGAACGGGTCGGCCATCGCGACGCACTCGCCCCAGCCGTCCCCCACATCCGTGCGCACGCGCACGAGCAGCACCTCGCGGCCCGTCTGCCGGCCGAACGACGTCTCGAACGGACGCACGAGCGGGATCGCGAGCCGATGCAGCTCAACCTCGACGACCCTCATGCGGACGGTGTGCGGTCCTCGAGCCCCCACGGCTGCCCGTATCCGCCCTCGGCTTCCGGGCGGGCCATGAGGTCGAGGAAGAGCTGGGCGTCGAAGGCCTCCGGGCCGAGCACTCCCCGGCCGCTCCACGCACCGGTGGAGAGCAGCTCGAGCGCGATCACGGGGTTGAGCGCCGTCTGCCAGACCACGCACTGCGACTCGTATTCGGCCATCGTCCACTCGTTGTCGGCGACGTGATAGAGGTAGACCTCCCGGCGAGCGCCATCCGGTCCGAGCCCCGTGACCCAGAGTCCAGCGCAAGTCTTGCCGGTCATCCGCGGTCCGAGGGTCGCCGGATCGGGGAGCCCGGCCGCGACGACGTCACGCGGCGCGACCTCGACCGGCCCGTTCGCCGAGCGAACGCGCACCGGCTGGGTCTTGTCGAGGCCGAGCTGGTGCAGCGTCTTGAGGATGCCGATGAACTCGTTTCCGAGACCGTATTTGAAGGTCGCGCGCTTGGCATCCACCCACCGCGGCATGAGCAACACCTCTTCGTGCTCCACGTTGACACACTCGACCGGGCCTATGCCGTCAGGAAACTCGAAGATCTCGGGCTCGCTGAACGGCTCCGTCGTGTACCAGCCCTTATCTTTCTCCCAGATCACCGGCGGGTTGAGGCACTCCTCGATCGTCGTCCAGATGCTGAACGACGGCGCGAAGATCTCGTTGCCGGCCTCGTCCCGCACGACGAGGTTCGCCCCGTCGCGCACACCGAGCTCGTCGATCTCGCTGAACAGGTGGTCGGCCGCGTAGCGCGCGAAGACGTCGCTGAGTCCCGGCTCGACCCCCATGCCCACGAGGGCGAGGCGCCCGGCGGTCTCCCAGTCCGGAGCCTGCGCGAACTGGTCGTCGCCGAGCTTGACACCGGTCTGGTGGTGCGGATCGGTGGGATGCGGCTCCGAGAGGCTCATGGCCATGTCGAGGTAGTCGGCCCCGGCGGCGAGCGCCCCGGCGAAGATCGTCGGAACGAACTTGGGCTCGACGGCGTTCATGACGTGGGTCACGCTGTGCTCTCGCGCGACGGCGGCGACGTTGTCCGGGTCGGAGGCGTCGATGCGCGCCGCAACGAAACGACCGTTTTCTAGGCCTGGGATGCCCGGCCCGCTCGCCGTGCGCGCCTCGATCCACTCGACGGTTCGCTGCGCGCGGGCGAGGTCGTAATCGCTCACCACGAAGAGCTCGAAGAAGGTGCGGCGTGCCGCGATTTTGGCGATCGCGTCGCCGACGCCGCCGGCGCCCACAAGCAGGATTCTCATACCGGAACGCTACTGCGTGAGTCTTCGGCATGCTCGCCCCGGCCGAGGAGCCCAAATGGCCAGTAACGGTTGTCGCGGTGTCGTCGCGTCCCACAGCAGGAGCCC
>DMKW01000205.1:0-436 GCA_003454135.1 Microbacteriaceae bacterium | reverse complement strand
CATGCCGCGATGAAGGAGCGCGCCGCGGAACTACGCGCCGAGGGCAAGACGGGCACCAAGAAAGCGGATGGGCTGCAAGCCGTCCTCGACAGCATCGCGAAGATGACACCGGACGATCGTGTCCTCGCCGAACGCGTGCACGTGACGGTGACAGCGAACGCCCCGGGACTGTCGCCGAAGACCTGGTACGGGATGCCCGCCTACGCGAACGCGGACGGCAAGATCGTTTTCTGCTTCAAGAACGCGGGCAAGTTCAACACCCGCTACTCGACCCTGGAGTTCCAAGACCCTGCACACCTCGACGACGGCGAAATCTGGCCGGTGTCCTACGCGCTCCAAAAATGGAGCCCGGCGGTGGAAAAGCAGGTCGCCGAACTGGTGAAAGCCGCCATCTACTGAGGGCACCTCGACCGCCGGATCCGCGTGCAACTCTGGC
>DMKW01000169.1:3252-3414 GCA_003454135.1 Microbacteriaceae bacterium | reverse complement strand
GCCGTCCTCGACATCGCGCGCGGTGCCGAGAGTCGCGAGCATGGGTGTGATCGACGCGAGCGGATCGCTCGCCGCCGAGTTCGACGCACGCGAAGCCGAGTTGCGCGCTGTCGAGGAGCCCACAGTTCGGGGTCGCGTCGCAGGCGATGGGTGGGCCGTACC
>DMKW01000169.1:2481-2984 GCA_003454135.1 Microbacteriaceae bacterium | reverse complement strand
GCATCCCAGATCGACACGTCTCCGGCCCCGTACTCGCCACGCGGAATGGTGCCCTCGAACCCGCCGTACTCGAGCGGGTGGTCTTCGGTCTGCACCGCGAGGTGGTTGCGTTGCGGATCGGTCGGCACGCCCCTGGGGAGCGCCCAGCTCACGAGCACTCCGTCGTGTTCGAGCCGAAAGTCGTGGTGCAGGCGGCGCGCGTGATGTTCCTGGATGACGAACGACTGGCCGTTTGACGGCTGCGGTACGCTCGCGGGCACCGGTTCCGGCGTCTTTCCGGCGTTCCTCATGCCCCGGTACGCCTCCAGTCGGTCCGGGGCGCTCGACGGCACGAACCCCTGCCGCCGTGCCGCCGTCGGTTCGAGTGAGTCGAGGTGCCCGGAGGTGAGGCCGTGGAGGGGGTCGCCGCGCCTCTTCACTCGACGCAACACCTCCCGATAGTCGAGCTGGGCGAGGTCGCGCGAGGCAAGCTCCCGCCAGGTGCGCGGGGCGGCGACCATGGG
>DMKW01000169.1:0-2340 GCA_003454135.1 Microbacteriaceae bacterium | reverse complement strand
GCGCAGCGACTTTTTCATGTCGCTCACGACGAGGTCCGGATGATCGGCTTCGAGCGACCGCGCGAGTTCGTGCGCCACCGCGGACACCTGATCGGAGGTCTGGGCGCCGTCGATGGCAGCGTAGAGGTGGATTCCTTTGCTGCCACTTGTGACCGGCATGGGGTCGAGCCCCATCCCGGAGAGGATCGCGCGGATCAACCGCGCCACCTCCGCGCACTCGGCGAGACCTACGCCCTCTCCGGGGTCGAGGTCGAACACGAGGCGATCCGGGTTCCGGGCGGCACCCGTGCGACCGAACTGCCATTGGGGGACGTGGATTTCGAGGGCCGCAATCTGGCCGAGCCAAATGAGCGTCGCCCGGTCGTTCACGAGCGGGTAGATGTTGGTGTGGTTGCTGTGCTGCACCGGCCGGCGCTTCACCCAGCTCGGAGCCGACTCCTCGAGGTTCTTCCGGAAGAAGAACTCGCCGGGGTGCTCCTCGGTGCCGACGCCGTGCACCCAGCGCTTCCTCGTTGCCGGCCGGTTCGCCGCGTGCGGAATGAGTACGTCGGCGATCTCCGCGTAGTACGCGAGCACGTCGCGCTTGGTGGTGCCGGTGGCGGGGTAGAGCACCTTGTCGAGGTGCGTGAGCGTCAGCCGATGACCGTCGACGGTCACTTTCTCCGTGTCGTTGGGCTCCATTGGTCCTCGTTCGCACAGGGCGGAGGTCGTTCGAGACCGAATGTACTCTCAATCGAGCCGAGGTCAACCCTCGCCCGATGAGGCCGCATGTGGTCGAATTGACGCATGCGAGCGATTTGGACCGGCGCGATCACCTTCGGGCTCGTCAACGTGCCCGTGAAGGTCTACAGCGCGACGGAAGACCACGATATCTCGCTGCACCAGGTTCACGATGCCGACGGCGGCCGCATCCGCTACCAGAGAAGGTGCGAGATCTGCGGCAAGGTCGTGACCTACGACCACATCGACAAGGCATACGACGATGGCGAGAAGACCGTTGTTCTCACGGACGAGGATCTCGCGAGCCTTCCCGCGGAGCGCAGCCGGGAGATCGAGGTGGTCGAGTTCGTTCCGAGCGACCAACTCGATCCGATCATGTTCGATCGAAGCTACTTTCTGGAGCCGGACTCCAAGTCGCCCAAGGCGTACCTGCTGCTGCGGCAGACGCTTGAACGCACCGATCGCACGGCAATCGTGCACTTCGCGCTGCGGCAGAAGACGCGGCTGGGCGCGCTCAGGGTGCACGGTGATGTGCTCATGCTGCAGTCCCTGCTCTGGGACGACGAGGTGCGGCACGCCGACTTCCCGGCCATCGGTGAGCCGGTCCGTGTCTCCGACAAGGAGCTCGAGATGTCGTCCTCGCTCGTCGACAGCTTCGCGTCGGACTTCGACCCGAGCAAGTTCAGCGACGAGTACCAAGAAGAGCTTCGCATCCTCATTGACGCGAAGCTCGCCCACGGCGACGCAATCAGCACCGCGGAGACCTTCGGGGAGCACGAGGAGCCGGAGCCCGGGGGAGGCGAGGTGCTCGACCTGATGGAAGCGTTGCGCAAGAGCATCGAGAAGAACCGCGGGGGATCGACCGGAGTGTCGACCAAGCCGAAGGTGAAGGGCAAGAAGTCGGCGGTATGACACGGTGGCAATCGTGCTGGCGATCATTGCCGTCGTTGTCTGCCTGGGCAGGCAAACCGATAGGGTCGATTCTCGTGGGATATGAGCTCGCCGATCGACGGAAGGCACGATGAGGAACGGCGGAGTGCTCGCCCTCGTTCTTGCGTCGGTGCTCTGGGGCACAACGGGAACAGCGGCGAGTTGGATGCCGCGCTCCGTGAGCCCGATCGCAATCGGAGCGGCCACCATGACGATCGGGGGCGTCCTTCTCGCCGCCACATCGCCGCGGGGTGTGCTTCGCGCCCTGCGGGCGCGTGCGTCGCGCGACTGGGTGCTCGTCGGCGCGATCGGCGTGTTCGTCTATCCCCTCGCGTTCTACGCGTCGATGAACCTCGCCGGAGTCGCGATCGGCAACGTCGTCTCGCTCGGGTCCGGCCCGGTCTTCGCCGCGCTGTTCGAGTGGGCGATCGAGCGTCGACGCCCTACCGCGCTCTGGTTGTTCTGCACGATCACGGCGGTGCTCGGCGTGACCCTTCTCGCGCTGGCCGGTCGCGGCGACATCCCGGGCGGTTCTGTGGGCATCGGCGTGCTGCTTGGACTGCTCGCCGGCCTGTCATACGCCTTCTACACATACGCGTCGTCGAGGGCGATGCGGACTGGAGCGCACAGCAGGGGAGTGGTGGGCGCGATGTTCGGCGTCGGGGCGGTCGCGCTGCTTCCCGTGTTGCT
>DMKW01000165.1:17232-22317 GCA_003454135.1 Microbacteriaceae bacterium | reverse complement strand
GCGTCACCGGGTCGAAACACGGGCGTGGGAGGATCGACGGATGCTGCGAAACGTCTCCGCCCGA
Source organism: Microbacteriaceae bacterium (assembly GCA_003454135.1). Taxonomy (GTDB): domain Bacteria; phylum Actinomycetota; class Actinomycetes; order Actinomycetales; family Microbacteriaceae; genus Lacisediminihabitans. The sequence goes on along the minus strand of DMKW01000165.1, from coordinate 22,253 downwards.
CTCGAACTCGACATTTCCGGGCGCACCGACATGGTGCTGAGTCTCGCGGTCGCGCACGGCGCGCGACTCAACTCCGAGAGCCTCTCCATCGTGCTCAATGGCGCGCCGATCGAGCCGCGCGAAATCGTGGACCGGCACGGTTCGCGGCTGCACACCATGGTGAGCGAGGCCGGCCGCATGACAATCGACTATTCGGCCGAGATCACCGGCCAGTGCGAGCCGGCGGCGATCGATGAACTCGACCGGATCATCTACCTGCGCCCGAGCCGGTATTGCGAATCCGACACCCTGCTGCCCACGGCGCACTCGGAGTTCTCCGGCATCCAGGGCCTCGACCTGCTCGCCGCCGTCGGCACGTGGGTGCAGGAGAGGCTCTATTACGTGCCCGGTTCGAGCCGGGTGACGGATGGCGCGGTCGGCACTCTCCTGGCCCGCCAGGGCGTCTGCCGCGACTATGCGCACCTCGTGATCGCGCTGCTGCGCGCCCTCGACGTGCCGGCCCGCATGGTCGCGGTGTACGCGCCGGGGCTCAGCCCGATGGACTTCCACGCCGTGGCCGAGGCGTTCATCGACGGCCAGTGGCACGCCGTGGATGCGACGGGACTCGCCCCAAGGCAGAGCCTCGTGCGCATCTCCACCGGCCGCGACGCCGCCGACATCGCCTTTCTCACCAACCACTGGTCCAACCTCACGCTGCGCGACCTCCAGGTGCTCGCGATCGCCGACGTGCTGCCGATTGACGACCCGCGCCAGCTCGCCGAGATCCGCTGACCGCGGGCTAACGGAGCTGCGAGACCGCGGCGCCCACGAGATTCTTCGCATCCGCTCCGTTGGAGAAGTCCGCAGCGCTGGCGAAGAAGACGGATGTCGCCACGAGCCAATAGGTGCCGGTGAACACGTCGAGTCGGCCGGTGCCGCCGTTCGGCGCGAAGTAGGCGGACTCGCCGATCCCGGAGACCGCGCTGCCGCCGCCGGCGGCGGCAGCCTTGAGCTTCGCGAGGGCGTCAGATCCGGGGCGGGCGACGGCGATCGTCACCTTGTCGCCGCTCGTCTGGTTGGTCCAACTGCAGGCGACTCCCTTGGCCGCCACGGCGGTCGCCGCCGGGGTGCCTGCGGCGGGGCGGAAGCTCGCGTCGAGCCCGAAGTTGGGGTTGAAGTCGTACATCGTCTGGGCGGACACGAGCGTGTCGCAACCGATCGTCACGGCCTGCGCCGGTGTGCCGGCGGTGGGAGTGGGGCTCGCCGCCGCGGTCGGCGGTGCGGCGCTCGGCGAGGCCGAGGCGCTCGCGCTCGGGGAGGAGCTCGATCGGGCGGGCTTCGGCGTGCCGCCGCACGCGGTGAGCCCGACAGCCGTGATGGCGGCAATGCTCGCGAGCACGGTGAACCTGCGCCAGCGCGCGGCAGGTATCGAAAACATCATGGGCCCCCTGAAAGTCAGTGCCTCCATCTTCGCCGACGGCGGAGGCAGCACCAGCGGGGCGCGCCAGCAAGCCCGGATAGAATCGATGCTCGTGACTCCCGCCGAACTCTCCGCCAGCCTGCTCGCCATCGTCCAGGGCGCGCTCGACCGACGCGGCGACGACACCACAGCCGTGACGATCGATGACGTGCTGCTCGAGCGCCCGAAGAACCGCGAGCACGGCGACTGGGCCTCGAACATCGCCATGAAGCTCGCGAAACCGCTCGGCACCAATCCGCGCGCGCTCGCCACCGAGATCGCCGACGGCATCCGCGAGGTCGACGGCGTCGCCTCCGTCGACGTCGCCGGTCCCGGCTTCATCAACATCAGCCTGGACGCCGCGGCGGCCGGCGCGCTCGCCAAGACGATCGTCGAGCAGGGGGAGAACTACGGCCACGGCGACCTCTACAAGGGCGTCACGATCAACCTCGAGTTCGTCTCGGCCAACCCCACCGGCCCCATCCACCTCGGTGGGGTTCGCTGGGCGGCCGTGGGGGACAGCCTCGCGCGCATCTTCAGCGCGGAGGGCGGGATCGTCACCCGCGAGTACTACTTCAACGACCACGGCAGCCAGATCGACCGGTTCGCCCGCAGCCTTCTCGCGAGCTACCTCGGTGAGTCGACGCCGGAAGACGGCTACGGCGGGCAATACATCTCCGACATCGCCGACCGCGTCGTCGCCGCGTACGACAAGGATGACCTCGCCGACCTCCCGCGCGACGAGCAGCAGGAAGCATTCCGCTCGATCGGCGTCGACCTCATGTTCGGCGACATCAAGAAGAGCCTGCACGACTTCGGCGTCGACTTCGACGTGTACTTTCACGAGAACCTGCTGCACGAGGGCGGCGATGTCGAGCGTGCGATAGCCCGGCTTCGGGAGCTCGGGCACATCTTCGAGTCTGACGGCGCGACCTGGCTGCGCACGACCGAGTTCGGCGACGACAAAGACCGCGTGGTGATCAAGAGCGACGGGGACGCCGCCTACATCTCCGGCGACCTCGCCTACTACCTCAACAAGCGCGAGCGCGGCTTTGAACGCAACTTCATCATGCTCGGCGCCGACCACCACGGGTATGTGCGGCGGCTCATGGCCATGACAGCCGCGTTCGGCGACGTGCCGTACGAGAACCTCGAGGTGCTCATCGGCCAGATGGTGAACCTGCTGAAGGACGGCACGCCCCAGCGCATGAGCAAGCGCGCCGGCACTATCGTCGTGCTCGAAGACCTCGTGGACGCCGTGGGAGTGGATGCCGCGCGCTACGCGCTCGTGCGCTCGTCGAGCGACTCGCAACTCGACATCGACCTCGACGTGCTCACCCGGCGCACCAACGACAACCCCGTCTTCTATGTGCAGTACGCCCACGCACGCACGCGCTCGGTCGCGAGGAACGCCGCCGCGAGCGGGGTCGAGCGCACGGCCTTCGACGCCTCCCTGCTCGAGCACGAGACCGAGAGTTCGTTGCTCGGCGCGCTCGCCGAGTTTCCCCGCGTGGTGCGCCAGGCCGCCGAACTGCGGGAGCCGCACCGGGTGGCCCGGTACGCGGAAGAACTCGCCGGCGCGTACCACCGCTGGTACGACAACTGCCGCGTCACCCCGCTCGGCGACGAGCCGGTCACCGATCTGCACCGCACTCGCCTGTGGCTCAACGACGCGACGGGCACGGTGCTGCGCAACGCCCTCGGCCTGCTCGGCGTCGGCGCTCCGGAGCGGATGTAGTGTGAGCGACCCAACCACCGTGGGGCCCCCGCCCGGGGTCGTCATGCCCCCGCGCAGGCGCAAACGCCGCGTTGCGCTTTGGAGCACGCTCGCCGTGATTCTCGTGGCGCTCGTCGTCGGAGCGATCGCGCTCGACGGCGTGGCGCGAGCTTACGCCGGCGCTCTCATCGAGAAGAAGGTGCGGTCGTCGCTCTCCATCCCGGCGAGCACGCCCGTCGACGCGAAGGTCGGTGGGGCATCCGTGCTGCTGCAGCTGCTCGCGGGAAAGCTCGAGCGGGTCGACGTCACGTCGAAGGGGCTCACAATTGGCGCGCTCACGGGCGACGCGCTGCTCACGGCCACGGGCATCCCCATCGACCAGAGCAAACCGATCGACCGGGCCCGACTGAAGTTCTCGGTGGACGGGGCTCAACTGCGCACGCTCGTCGGCGAAGTGTCCGGTCTGCCCGTGAACTCGGTGACGGTCGAATCGGGGGCGATCGCCATCGGAACGACGATCACGGTGCTCGGAATCGGCATCCCGGTGACAGTGGCCGTCACCCCGTCGGCAGTGGACGGGCAACTCGCCCTCACACCGAAGTCGGTGCAATTCAACGGGCAGACGCTCAGCCCCGCCGGCCTCCGCACGACGTTCGGGTCGCTCGCCGACGCCATTCTCACCACCCGGAAGCTGTGCGTCGCAAAGTATCTGCCCAAGGCCCTCACCCTCGACTCGGTCGCCGTCAATGGCACGAGCGTGGAACTCGCCGTGACCGCGGACAACGTCACGCTGGGCAGCGAACTCTTCGCGACAAAGGGCGTGTGTGCCGCTAAGTAATAGGATTCAGAAGGCTTGCGCTCATCCGTTCCGGTGCGCTCGCCTCGATTTCCCGCCGGCCCGCCCCGAGGTATCCCTGTGACTGTCAACCCGCTTGCCCCGTCGTGGCTCGCCTACCCGGCCGATGCGAACGCGCTCGCGCCCGGGCTCTGGTCGCACGGCACCGTGCGCGCGGCCTCCGGCGAACTCGAGGTCGCCGGCGTGGGCGTCTCAAGCCTCGCTGCCCGCTTCGGCACCCCGCTCTTCGTGGTCGACGAGGCGGACGTGCGCTCGCGCGCGGCTCTCGTGCGCGAGGCCTTCGACCGCGAATTCGCCCGAATCGGTTCGGCCTCCAAGGTGTATTACGCGGGCAAGGCGTTCCTCTCGACCGAGGTCGCACGCTGGGTCACCGAGGCCGGCCTCTACATCGACGTGTGCAGCGGCGGAGAACTCGCCGTCGCCCTCGCTGCCGGAGTCGACCCGGCGAGGCTCGGCTTTCACGGCAACAACAAGTCCGTGGCCGAAATCGACCGGGCCGTCGCCACGGGCGTCGGCGTGATCGTGATCGACAGCGAGATCGAGATCGATCGGGTCGCGGATGCCGCGGCTCGCCACTCGCGCACCCAACCGGTGCGACTGCGGCTCAACAGCGGCGTGCACGCCCACACGCACGAATACCTGGCGACGGCCCGCGAAGACCAGAAGTTCGGCATCGCGCTCGTCGACGCGCCGGCAGCCGTCGCCGCGATCCGGGCCCGGCCGACCCTCGACTTTCTCGGGCTGCACTCGCACATCGGTTCGCAGATCTTCGAGTCCGACGGCTTCGCCGAGGCTGCCAGGCGGCTTCTGCTGCTTCAGGCCGAGCTGCTCGCGGGCGGACCGGTGCCCGAGCTCAACCTCGGCGGCGGATTCGGCATCGCCTACACGAGCACGGAGACCGCGCTGCCCCTCGATAGCATCGCGGCGACCTTCGCGGACATCGTGGCGAGTGAGTGCGCGAGGCTCGGCATCCCGGTTCCCGTCGTGGCGGTCGAGCCGGGACGGGCGAT
>DMKW01000165.1:12906-17137 GCA_003454135.1 Microbacteriaceae bacterium | reverse complement strand
AGCGTCGACGGCGGCATGAGCGACAACATCCGGCCGGCGCTGTACACCGCCGACTACTCGGTGCGGATCGCCGGGCGAGCCTCGGCCGACGACCCGGTTCTCGTGCGCCTCGCCGGCAAGCATTGCGAGAGCGGCGACATCGTCGTGCGGGACGACTACCTGCCCGGCGACGTGCGCCCGGGAGATCTCGTCGCCGTGCCGGCGACGGGCGCGTACTGCTGGTCGATGGCGAGCAATTACAACTACCTGGGCCGACCCCCTGTCGTCGCCGTGCGCGATGGAGAAGCCCGCGTGATCGTGCGGGGCGAGACCGAGGCCGATCTCCTGTCCCGGGATGCCGGCATCCCTTCGAGACGGGCCTCGCCCTCCTCGGGGACCGAACCACTGACCGATAGGGGAACACCATGATCGAGTACCGCAACCTCCGGGTCGCCCTTCTGGGCGCCGGGTCGGTCGGAGCCCAGGTGGCGTCATTGCTGCTCGAACACGGCGACGAGCTCGCCAACCGCGCCGGCGCTGGCCTCGAACTCATCGGCGTCGCCGTTCGCGACCTCGATGCGCCCCGCACCGCCGACATCCCGGCCGCACTCCTCACGACGGACGCCGAGTCGCTCATTCTCGGCGCCGACATCGTGGTCGAACTCATGGGCGGACTCGAGCCGGCCCGCACCTACATCCTGCAGGCGCTCACGTCGGGCGCCGACGTCATCACCGGCAACAAGGCGCTGCTCGCGACCCACGGGCCCGAACTTTTCGAACTCGCGGAACAGGTGGGCGCCCAGCTCTACTACGAGGCGGCGGTCGCGGGGGCCATCCCCATCATCCGGCCGCTGCGCGACAGCCTTGCCGGCGACCGCATCAAGCGCATCCTCGGCATCGTCAACGGCACGACCAATTTTATCCTCGACCGCATGGACACGGCCGGGGAGTCGCTCGAGGCCGCCCTCGCCACCGCCACCGAGCTCGGCTACGCCGAGAAGTCGGACCCGTCCGCCGACATCGAGGGGTTCGACGCGGCCCAGAAGACGGCAATCCTCGCGAGCCTCGCCTTCCACACGACCGTGCCGCTCGACGCCGTCTACCGTGAGGGCATCACCGCCATCACGCTCGAGCAGGTGGACGCGGCACGCAAGGCCGGCTACGTCGTGAAGCTCCTCGCCATTTGCGAGCGACTCACGGATGACGAGGGCGTCGAGGGCGTGTCGGCCCGCGTGTACCCGGCGCTAGTGCCGCGCAGCCATCCGCTCGCCGCCGTGCACGGGGCCAAGAACGCGGTGTTCATCGAGGCCGAGGCCGCGGGCGACCTCATGTTCTACGGCGCGGGCGCCGGGGGAATCGAGACCGCCTCCGCAGTGCTCGGCGACCTGGTCTCCGCCGCGCGCCGGCATGTGATCGGCGGCCCGGGGGTAGCAGAATCGACCCACGCAAACTTGGCCGTCCTGCCGATCTCGCGCGTCATCACGCGCTACCAGATCACGCTGAGCGTCGTCGACCAGCCGGGGGTGCTCGCCGCGGTCGCCACGCTCTTCAGCGAACACGGCGTCTCCGTCGAAACACTGGCCCAATCGGTGCAGGCGCAGTCGGACAAGCCCGGGGCGGAGAGTGCCGCGCCCAGCGCTACCCTAGTTATCGGCACCCATGAGGCGTCAGAAGCCGATCTCGCCGCAACCGTCGCGGCACTCGAATCCAGCCAAGTCGTTCGACAGGTCACGTCCGTGCTCAGAGTAGAAGGTTTATAATGGCCCACCAGTGGCGCGGAGTTCTCCGCGAATACGCAGACCGACTCGACATCTCGGATGCGACCCCCATCATCACGCTCGGCGAAGGCGGAACGCCGCTCATTCCCGCGCCGGCACTCTCCGCGCGCACCGGGGCGACCGTATGGGTGAAGTACGAGGGGATGAACCCCACCGGCTCCTTCAAGGACCGCGGCATGACCATGGCGATCTCCAAGGCCCTCGAACACGGTGCCAAGGCCATCATCTGCGCGTCGACGGGCAACACCTCGGCATCGGCAGCCGCCTATGCGGCCCACGCGGGAATCACCGCCGCGGTGCTCGTGCCGGAGGGCAAGATCGCGCTCGGCAAGCTCAGCCAGGCCATCGCGCACAACGCCGAACTGCTGCAGGTGCAGGGCAACTTCGACGACTGCCTCGAGATCGCCCGCGACCTAGCTGCCAACTACCCGGTACACCTCGTGAACTCGGTCAACCCCGACCGCATCGAGGGCCAGAAGACGGCGGCCTTCGAGGTCGTCGAGGTGCTCGGCGACGCGCCGGACTTCCACATCGTGCCGGTAGGCAATGCGGGCAACTACACGGCCTACTTCCGCGGCTACAGCGAGGAACTGCAGCGGGGCGAGACCACGAAGCTCCCGCGCATGTTCGGTTTCCAGGCCGCCGGCAGCGCGCCGATCGTGCTCGGCCACGTCGTGAAGAACCCAGACACGATCGCGAGCGCCATCCGCATCGGCAACCCGGCGTCGTGGGAGCTCGCACTCGCGGCACGCGAGACGAGCAACGGCTACTTCGGCGCGATCTCCGACGAGCACATTCTCGAGGCCTACCGCATCCTCTCGGCCGAGGTGGGCATCTTCGTGGAGCCGGCATCCGCCATCAGTGTCGCCGGCCTGCTCGAGCGTTCGGCGGCCGGCGAGATTCCGCGCGGATCCACCGTCGTGCTCACGGTCACCGGTCACGGACTCAAGGATCCGCAGTGGGCCTTGCGCACCGCCGATGGCTCGGACATCACCCCCACCGTCGTCGCGAACGACACCGACGAGGTAGCCGGAGTGCTCGGCCTGTCCAAAGTCTCGGCCTAGCGTTGCCGGCTGTTGGGGCATTGAGGAGCGGGTCATGACGGTAGAAGGCGCGGCGCGGCCGCATCCGTTGCTCGCCGGTCGTTCCGTCACCGTGAAGGTGCCGGCGACCACCGCGAACCTCGGTCCGGGGTTCGACACACTCGGACTCGCCCTCTCGCTCTACGACGACCTCACCGTCTCGGTGCGCGACGAACCGGGAGCCACCGTCGAGGTCATCGGGGTCGGGGCGGGCGAGGTGCCTACCGACGAGTCCAATCTCGTCGTGAAGGCCATCGCCTATACCTTCTCCGCATACGCGCAGCCGATGCCGGGGCTCAACCTCGTCGCGCGCAACGCGATTCCGCACGGCCGTGGCCTCGGTTCGTCCGGGGCGGCCATCGTCTCGGGGATCATGGCGGCGAAGGGTCTGCTCGAGGGAATCGTCGATATCGACTCGAACGCCCTGCTCGCGCTCGCCACGGCTCTCGAGGGGCACCCTGACAACGTCGCGCCGGCGCTCTTCGGCGGCCTCACGATCGCCTGGACCTCGGATGCCGGCCCGCAACACAAGAAACTCATCGTGCATCGTGGGGTCTCGCCCCTCATCGCCGTGCCGCAGAGCACGATGTCCACCGAGCTCGCGCGCAGCCTGCGTCCCGCGTCCGTGCCGCACGAAGACGCCATTTTCAACGTCTCCCGGTCTGCTCTGCTCATCGCCGCCCTCATCCAATCCCCGGAGCTTCTGCTCGCCGCCACGGAAGACAAGCTGCATCAGAGCTACCGGGCGAGCGCGATGCCGGGGACCGAGTCGCTCATCGCCGAACTGCGGGCGGCCGGCCTGCCCGCCGTCGTCTCCGGCGCCGGTCCGTCGATCCTCGTGCTCTGCAGCGACCCGGCCCAAAGGCTCCTCGCCGCCGACCTCATCTCCCGCCACGAGGGCGCGCCGTGGCAGTCGCTCGTGCTGGCCGTAGACTTCAAAGGTGCTACAGTTTCACTGCACCCGGTAGAAAACTCGGCATAGCCGAAAGCCCCGGTTTGCACAATCACTAGCATTCGCTTCAACACTTTCCCTCACTGTGCAGTTGCTGACAACAGCGGCCCAGACCCGATCGAGAGTACGGACGACAAGCTCTCCCGCGAGCGTATGCCGCACCCATCCGGTGCGGAACTTGCGAGGGGAAAGGAACCCTCTTAGTGACTGACCTCACTGTCCGCGCCACCCGGCCGGACTCACGCACAAACCTCTCCAGCCTTCGCCTTCCCGAGCTTCACGCTCTCGCAGCCGAGTTGGGCATGAGTGGTGCCTCCAAACTTCGTAAGGGAGAACTCGTGGACGCGATCACCGAGATCCAGAACACCAGCAAAACAACAACGGATGCCGCAGACGCGGGCACCCAGGACGCTTCGAGCGCCCCCGCGACCACGGACGCC
>DMKW01000165.1:1009-12778 GCA_003454135.1 Microbacteriaceae bacterium | reverse complement strand
CCCCGGCGGCCGAGGTCGCCGCAGCGCCAGCCGTTCGCAAGCGCGCACCGCGGCGCGCAAGCACCTCGATCGTGGACGCCGGCGCCTCAGCCGCACCGATCATCGACGCACCGACCTTCGAGCCGGAGCCGGTCGCCGAGGTTGCCAAGGTGGAGCCCAAGTCGGTCACCCGCCACGTCAACCGCGGCGAGAGCGGGGTAGACCTCATCCCAGGGCAGGAAGCGGAGCGCCAGGCGCAAGCCGATGCGCAGCCGACCGACGGTCTCGACCGTATCCCGGGCCAGGAAGCCGAACGCGTCGCCCAGGCGGACGACGCCCCTCGTCGCGGCACCGCACGCCAGCGCTCCGCACGCCAGTCGAGCGGCACCGACCGTATCCCCGGTCAGGAGGCGGAGCGTGAGGCGCAGGCCGATGCGCAACCGACCGACGGCCTCGACCGTATCCCCGGACAGGAAGCCGAGCGCGTGGCGCTCGCCGACGACGGCGAGACGCAGCCGACCCGCAGCTCGCGCAACCGCAACCGTAACCGCGGCGACCGCCAGCAGGACGCCGGCCGCGGTGCCGAGCAGGACGCCCAGAACGACGACGTCCGCACCAATAACCGCAACGCCAATAACCGCAACGCCAACGAGCGCCAGCAGCAGAACGACCGCAACGGCAACGAGCGCAACGACCGCCTGCAGGGCGAGCGCCAGCAGCAGAACGACCGTGGCGGCAGCAACCGCCAGCAGCTGCTGCAGGACGACGAGGGAGAGCGCAGCGGCCGCAACCGCTACCGTGACCGCAAGCGTCGCGGACCGGGCGGCAACGACGACTTCGAGCCGGAGATCACCGAAGACGACGTGCTCATTCCCGTCGCCGGAATCCTCGACGTTCTCGACAACTACGCCTTCGTGCGCACGAGCGGTTACCTGCCCGGCAACAACGACGTTTACGTCTCGCTTGGCCAGGTCAAGAAGTACAACTTGCGCAAGGGCGACGCCGTCGTCGGAGCCATCCGCCAGCCGCGCGAGAACGACAACAGCGGTCGCCAGAAGTACAACGCGATTGTCAAGATCGACTCGATCAACGGACTGCCGATCGAGCAGTCGGCCGACCGCGTCGAATTTGGCAAGCTCACCCCGCTCTACCCCTCGGAGCGCCTGCGCCTCGAGACCGAGCCGCAGAAGCTCACCACGCGCATCATCGACCTCGTGTCGCCGATCGGCAAGGGCCAGCGCGGGCTGATCGTCTCCCCGCCCAAGGCGGGCAAGACCCTCGTGCTGCAGGCCATCGCCAACGCGATCGCCAAGAACAACCCCGAGGTGCACCTCATGGTCGTTCTCGTCGACGAGCGCCCTGAAGAAGTGACAGACATGCAGCGCACGGTCAAGGGGGAGGTCATCGCCTCCACCTTCGACCGTCCGGCGGAAGACCACACCACGGTCGCCGAACTCGCCATCGAGCGCGCGAAGCGACTCGTCGAACTCGGTCACGACGTCGTCGTGCTGCTCGACTCGATCACTCGCCTCGGTCGTGCGTACAACCTGGCCGCTCCGGCATCCGGGCGCATCCTCTCCGGCGGCGTCGACTCGTCGGCCCTGTACCCGCCGAAGCGGTTCTTCGGCGCGGCGCGCAACATCGAAGACGGCGGATCGCTCACCATCCTCGCGACCGCGCTCGTGGAGACCGGGTCCAAGATGGACGAGGTCATCTTCGAAGAATTCAAGGGCACCGGCAACATGGAGCTCCGACTGTCACGCCAGCTGGCCGACAAGCGCATCTTCCCCGCCGTCGACGTCAACGCCTCCGGCACGCGTCGCGAAGAGATGCTCATGGGCATCGACGAGACCAAGATCAATTGGAAGCTCCGCCGCGCACTCGCCGGACTTGAGACCCAGCAGGCGCTCGAACTGGTGCTCACGCAGCTCAAAGACACCTCGTCCAACGTCGAATTCCTCATGAAGATCCAGAAGTCGCTTCCGGGCGCGTCGAGTACCAAAGAGGACTAACACGTGTTCGAGTCAGTGAAAACCTTGCTGGCCGAGCATGAAGAGCTTCAGGAACAGCTCGCTGATCCCGAACTCCACTCGAACCCGGCCAGATCCAAGAAGGTCAACCGCCGCTACGCCGAGCTCAGCCGGATCGCCGCCGCCTACCACCAGTGGCAGCAGCTGACGGATGATCTTGCCGCGGCGACCGAAATGGCCGCCGAAGACGAATCGTTCGCGGCGGAAGTACCGGGACTCCAGGCGGAGCTCGACGTGATCGAGGAACGCCTGCGCCGGTTGCTCATCCCGCGCGACGAAAACGACGGCCGCGACGTGATCATGGAGATCAAGATGGGGGAGGGCGGGGCGGAATCCGCCCTGTTCGCCGCCGACCTCCTGCGCATGTACCTGCACTATGCGGAATCCAAGAAGTGGAAGACCGAGATCCTCGAGCAGACCCAGAGCGATTTGGGAGGCTACAAGGATGTGCAGCTGGCCATCAAGGGAAACTCCACCGACCCCGCAGAAGGCGTGTGGGCGCACCTCAAGTACGAGGGCGGTGTGCATCGTGTGCAGCGCGTGCCGGCGACCGAGTCGCAGGGCCGCATCCACACGTCGGCGGCGGGAGTGCTCGTGTTCCCCGAGGTCGACGAGCCGGAAGAGGTCGAGATCAGCCCCAACGATCTCAAGATCGATGTGTACCGCTCGAGCGGTCCGGGCGGCCAGTCGGTCAACACCACCGACTCCGCCGTGCGCATCACCCATCTCCCCACCGGGATCGTTGTCGCGATGCAAAACGAGAAGAGCCAGCTGCAGAACCGCGAAGCCGGCATGCGGGTGCTTCGTGCCCGCGTGCTCGCGCGGCAGCAGGAGGAGATCGACGCCGAGGCATCGCTCGTGCGCAAGAGCCAGATCCGCACGATGGATCGCTCGGAGCGCATCCGCACCTACAACTTTCCGGAGAACCGCATCGCGGATCACCGCACGGGCTACAAGGCGTACAACCTCGACGCGGTGATGAACGGCGCCCTCGAACCGGTGATCCAGTCGTGCATCGAAGCGGATGAGGAAGCGCGGCTTGCGTTGCTCGGGTCCTCGGAAGAGTAAGCCGTGGCGACGCGGGCAGCTGGTTCTACGGCTGCCATGAATTCTATTGTCAGCGTGGCGACGCTACGCGAAGAGAGCGTCGAGCTGCTGGCGCGCGCCGGCGTTCCGACGCCCGACGTCGACGCCGAGTTGTTGATCGGGCACATGCTGGGGCTCAGCCGCGGTGAAGTGCAGGCGAAGGCGGTGACCGGCACGGTGGTGTCTGTGCGGGACGCGACCCGCATTCGCGCGGCCGTCGAACGGCGTGCCGCACGCGAGCCGCTGCAGCACATCACGGGAGTCGCGCCGTTCCGAGCCATCGAACTCGCCGTGGGACCGGGGGTTTTCGTGCCGCGGCCCGAGACGGAGCAGGTCGCCCAGTTCGCGATCGACGCACTTCGCGCGGCGGCGGCACCCGAGCCGATCGGGGTCGACCTCGGCACCGGCAGCGGGGCGATCGCGCTCGCGATGGCCACCGAGGTGCCGCACGCGCGGGTCTATGGCGTCGAGAACTCGCCGCGCGCCTTCGTCTGGACCAAGCAGAACTTCCGCAGCATCGGCGCCGACAACGCGCAGGCCGTCTTCAACGACCTCGCGGACGCACTCCCCGAGCTCGACGGTGCGGTCGCCGTCGTCATCTCGAACCCGCCGTACATTCCGGCCGGCGCCATCCCGCGCGATCCGGAGGTGCGGCTGTTCGACCCGGAACACGCGCTCTACGGCGGCGGGGACGGCCTGGATGTCGTGCGCCAGGTCTCGCGCACCGCCGCGCGTCTGCTGCACCCCGGCGGCACTCTCGTGCTCGAGCATGGGGAGCTGCAGGGTCGGGCGATTGCCGCCCTGCTCGCCGCGGACGGCTGGAGGGCCATCGCCACGCACCGCGACCTGCTCGGCCGCGATCGCGCGACCACGGCCCTCCGCTAACAGCCCCTGCCCGTCCCGGCCCTTCCCCACCCTCTTTCCACCTTCCGAAATCCATGCATTTCTGAGTGACACGCCGGTGGGGTGGCTCGACACGCCGAGGTTCAGGCAGAAATGCATGGATTTCGGAAGGTGGAAAGAGGGGGCTCCCTGGCGGGGCTAGAGGGATTCGCTCGCGGCGTCCATCGCGGCGGAGCACTCGGCGAGCGCCTCCTGCGCCCACTCGCGCTGCTGCACGGTTCCCACGAGGTCTGCCCACCGCGCGGCCTCGGTGAACTCGGCGAAGGCCGCGTCGAGGTTGTCCTCGTCGAGGTGCCGCCAGCCCAGGTTGCTGTGCAGCGAAACGAGCCAGCGCTTCAAGCGCGCGTCCGACGACGATTCGGCGATCTCGACCGCTCGGGCCGTCCAGTCCTCGGCGCCGGGGGAGTCCACGATCGCGAGCATGTGCAGCGCGTCGACCTGGAGAAACGTGGCGCCCAGGCGAGCCGCGATCGTCGCGGCCTGCCGGAAGAGGCCGGCCGCGGAATCCGGATGCCCGGAGCTGTTCATGACACGCCCCGATTCGAGCAGAACGCGCACTCCCACGATCGGTTCGGACTCGTCGGGGATCTCGATCAGCAGTGCCGCCGCTTCGTCGAATCGGCCCTGGAGGCCGATCGCTCGGGCCAGCTGGGTGGTGAGCTCCGCGCGTTCGGTGCCGTCCCACGGGCCGCCCTGTTCGAGCTCTACCCGGAAGCGCGCCTCCGAGGCGGCCGGATCGCCGAAGTCCCACAGCTCATCGAGTATCGGCTGCTCGATCATCCGGTCTCCCTCGTTCCGTTCCTTCAGTTTAAGGCCGGGAGTGGCCGGCGCCGAGGTTAGACCGGGGCAGCGCCGCACTGTCGCGATCCGGCGAAGTCCTCGATCGCGGCGAGCAGGCCCGGCGCGCCGGCGAAGAGGTGCGCGGTGATGCCGACCGCGCGGGCGCCGTCGACATTCACCTGCAGGTCGTCGGCGAAGAAGGCGTCGCACGCCGGCACGCCGTACCGGGCGAGCACCGCCTCGAACACCTCGGGATCGGGCTTGCGGGCTCCGTAGTCCGACGAGGTGTACAGGTGATCGCCGAACACCGGAACGAGTTCGGGCGCGAGCGCGCGCAAGTGCCGCGAGGCGAGCGGACCGTTGTTCGTGAGCAGCGTGACCCGTCCGAGATCCGCCGCGCGTCGCACGGCGGCGATCGAGTCCTGCCAGGGGGTCATGGCCGCTCCGCGCACGCGCACCCAGTCGGTCTCGTGCACGTCGACGCCGACGGCCTCGCTGAAGGCGGCGAGGTAGTCGTCCGCCGTGCCGATCTGTCCGGCCTCCGCCGCCCACTCGCCGGTGTCGTGCCACCAACGCTCGCGCAGTTCGGCGAGGGAAAGGCCGGTCAGGCGCGTCATCCCCGCCATGCGTCGCCGCCAGTCGTAGTCGTAGAGCACGTCGTCCATGTCGAAGATAAAGAGCAGCATCAGGCGTTCCTCGAGGCGAAACGCTCGATGGCCTTGTGCAGTTCGTCCACTTGCGGAACGCCGTTCAGGTAGACGAGCTGGTGCGCGTGGATGCCGACGGATGTCGCCCCGGCGACGTTCGAGGCCGAGTCGTCCGTGAAGAACGTGTCTTCCGGCCGCGCGTCGAATCGCCCGAGAGCGAGCTCGAAGATCCGCGGATCCGGCTTGCGCACGCCCAGCTGGCAGCTCACGAGCCGGTTGCGGCCGACGATCGCCGTCACGTCGGGGGCGAGCACAGGGAGCGATTCGGCGAACGGCGACGGGTTATTGGAGAGCACGCACGCCGTGCCGATCGTGGACGCGTGGCGCAGGGCGTCGATGCTGCCCGGGATGCGGGTGCTCGCGAGCGCCCGGGTCTGCTGCCACTGCTCGAGCGTGATCGCCGCGCCCGTGACGCGCTCGAACTCGGCGAAATACTCGGCCGAGGTGGACCATTCGCCGGATTCTGCCCGGGTCTCGTAGCCGCCTCCCCACCAGGTCTTGGCCAGGTGGTACTGGCTCACGCCGCTGATGATGCTGAGGGCCGGGAGCCGTTTGCGAAAATCGAACGCGTACAGGGTCTTGTCGAAATCAAAGAAAAACAGGTCCACTGGGCTCCACTCGCTGCCTCCAGTATCTCAACTAACGCCGCGCGGCCCGTGCGCGGGCGTCCACGGGGCTGCCATGCCCGTCGAAGTAGGATGGCTACCGACATGGCGACGATCTACGACTGCTCGGACCCGACCGGGCTTCTCACGGGCATGCGACTCGCGAGGGTCGCCATTGGCCGCGGTGAGCTCGTCGTGCTGCCCACCGACACGGTCTACGGCCTCGCCGCCGACGCGTTCAGTCCCGAGGCGGTGCAGCGGCTGCTCGACGCCAAGGGCCGCACCCGCCAGTCCCCGCCGCCCGTGCTCATCCCGGGAATCCCCACCCTCGACGCTCTCGCCGAGGCCGTGCCGGACGAGGTTCGCGCCCTCGTCGCCGAGTTCTGGCCGGGAGGCCTCACGGTGATCCTTCCCGCCCGCGAATCGCTGCGCTGGGACCTGGGGGACACCAACGGAACGGTGGCGTTGCGCATGCCGAACAACTTCTACGCCCTCGAACTGCTCTCCGAGACCGGGCCGCTCGCGGTCTCCTCGGCGAACCTCACCGGCCAGCCGGCGGCAACGACGGTGCAGGACGCGGAACGGATGCTCGGCTCGAGCGTGAGCGTCTATCTCGACGGCGGCGAAACCGGCTCAGACTACCCGGCCGGCGCCGGCGCAGGTTCGACGATCGTCGACGCGACGGGACTGCTCAACGAGGGCGGAGAACTGCGTATCGTGCGCCACGGCGTCATTTCCGAGGCGGCGATCAACGCGGTGCTCGACACGGTTCGCGCCGACGGCGCGACCGAGTCGGGGGAAACCCCCTCGTGAGGATCATCTACTACGTCGCCGCCGGCGGTCTGTCTGCCGTCGTCACGTTCGGGCTCTCCGTCCTCATCGCCCGGCTGGGCATGAAGTACCGGCTCTATCCGCAGATCCGCGAGCGCGACGTGCACAAGCGTCCAACGCCTCGGCTCGGCGGCGTCGCGATGTTCCTCGGCATCCTCATCGCCTTCGGGGTCGCGTCCCAGCTGCCGCAATTCCACCTCATTTTCGCCAAGCCGGGCCCGATCTTCGCGATCCTCGGTGCGGCGCTCATCATCGTGCTCATCGGCGTCGCGGACGACATCTGGGATCTCGACTGGGTCACCAAGCTCGCCGGCCAGATCATCGCGGCCGGTCTGCTCGCCTGGCAGGGCGTGCAACTCACCTCGCTGCCGATCGTCGGCGGCATCGTCGTGCTGTCCTCGTACACGGGCCTCATCGTGACGGTGCTCGCGATCGTGCTCGTGATGAACGCCATCAACTTCATCGACGGACTCGACGGACTCGTCGCCGGCGTCGCGATCATCGCGAACGGCGTCTTTTTCATCTACAGCTGGATCCTTGCCACCAATATTGCCCAAACGGAATACTTCAACCTCGCCTCCCTCATCACCGCCGTGCTCATCGGTGCGTGCGTGGGGTTCCTCCCGCTCAACTGGCACCCGGCGAAGCTCTTCATGGGGGATGCCGGCGCCCTGCTCGTCGGGCTGCTCATGGCCACATCGGCCATCTCGGTCACGGGGCAGGTGGACATCGGGCAGCTCGCCTTCGCCAAGCAGCTCATCCCGGCCTTCATCCCGATCCTGCTGCCGTTCGCCATCCTCATCGTGCCGTTGCTCGACTTCGGGCTCGCCGTCTTCCGTCGGCTTCGGGCGGGCAAGTCGCCATTCAGCGCCGACCGCAAACACCTTCATCACCGGTTGCTCGACATGGGCCACACCGACATCCCGGCGGTGCTCATCTTCTACTCCTGGACCACCGTGGTCGCCGTCGGCTGCCTGCTGTTTCTCTTCATGCCGGCCGTCTGGGCGCTCACCTTCGTCGCGATCGGGTTCGTCGCGTGCACGGTCGTCACACTTTCCCCGCTCACGCGCCGAAAGGTCGTCGAGGCGGCCGTGCAGCTCGCGGGACCCGACGAAGACGTGCCGCCGGCCGCGGCCCGATTCGACCGGCTCGACGCGGCCGCCGACGAGATCACCCTCGACGCCGGCGCCAACGACCGTGAAGACACGGATGCAGCGGAGGCCGCGGCACTCCACGCACTGAAGAAGAAGGAAACCCCATGAGCGCCATCCCCATCCTCAAGCGCATTCTCGCCTATGGCGGCATTCTCGCGCTCGTCATCGCGCTCGTGGGCTCGGTCATCGGGTTCGTCGTCGCGGGCGGCATCGGGGTGCTCAGCGCCCTCATCGGCACGGCGATGGCCGTCGTGTTCCTCGGCATCACGGCCGTGAGCATCGTCGTCGCAACACGCATCGCCAAGGGCGACTTCCTCAGTGTCGCGTTTTTCGGCATCGTCATGGGGGCCTGGCTGCTCAAGTTCGTGCTGTTTCTCGTGCTCGTATTCGTGCTCAAGGACCAGCCCTGGATCCAGACCACAATTCTTTTCCTCAGTCTCGTCGTGGCCGTTCTCGGAACCCTCGTGGTCGACGTCGTCGTCATCGCCCGCTCGCGCCTGCCGTACGTGAGCGACGTGCGCCTGCCGGGGGATGCCGGGGAGCCTTCGTCGACGGGCGATCAGCCCAAATAGCGATTCTGGCCGCCTGCATTCTGTTGGTAGAGTGGGGATGAACGCCCCCCATTTTCCATCGCCGCGTGGTTCCACGCCCCGATTCTGGAGATAGCGCTGCTACCGAACGCTCTCAATCTGCTCCTCCCCTCTGCCACCGACGGTAGCGGCGGTGGTGGTTTCGTGGGGCCCAATATCGGGGAGTTCTTCCCGCCGGTCGTGCTCTTCGCCGGCACCCCGTTCGAACTCAACCGCATCATGCTCATCCGCATCATCGTCACGATCGTGATCGTGCTGGTGTTCTGGCTCGGCACTCGCAACATGAAGATCGTGCCCGGCCGCGGCCAGTCGCTCATCGAGCTGGGCCTCGACTTCGTTCGCATCGGCATCGCGGAAGACCTGCTCGGCAAGAAGGACGGCAACCGGTTCCTGCCGATCCTCACGACCTTCTTCTTCATGGTCGTCGCGATGAATCTCACGGGCGCCATCCCCGGCTTCAACATCGCCGGTACCTCCGTGATCGGCATTCCCCTCTTGCTCGCCGGCGTCGCCTACTTCACCTGGATTTACGCGGGCCTCCGCAAGCACCCGGGCAAGTTCATCCGCAACGCGCTCTTCCCGCCCGGCGTGCCGTGGGTGCTCTACATCATCGTGACGCCGATCGAGATCCTTTCGACCTTCATCGTTCGCCCCGTCACCCACACTCTCCGACTCCTCATGAACATGATCGTCGGGCATTTGCTGCTCGTGCTGTTCTTCCTCGCCACGTCGTTCTTCTTCTTCGAAGCACCGGGACTCTTCAAGCTGTTCGGCATCGGCACCCTCGGCTTCGGCTTCGTCTTCACGCTGTTCGAACTACTTGTCGCGGTGTTGCAGGCCTACGTCTTCACCATCTTGACCGCTGTCTATCTCCAGCTCGCGCTGGCAGAAGAGCACTAATCGGATCGGGCGACCGCCCGCTTCACCATCACGGAAGGAAACACAACGTGGACACCACCACCGTCGCCGCTCTGAGCGGAAACATCGCGACGATCGGATACGGCCTCGCGGCCATCGGCCCGGCCATCGGCGTGGGCATCGTCGTCGGCAAGACGATCGAGTCCGTCGCGCGCCAGCCGGAGCTGCAGGGTCGCCTCACGGTGCTCATGTATATCGGTATCGCATTCACTGAGGCGCTCGCCTTCATCGGCATCGCCACGTACTTCATCTTCACCGCAGGCCAGTAATGCTTCCGACAGTTCTTCTCGCGGCAGCTGCTCAGGAGACGCACAACCCGCTGATTCCGGGCATCCCGGACCTCATCTGGTCTGCCGTGTGTTTCATCATCCTGTTGGTCTTCTTCTGGAAGAAGATCCTGCCGTCGGTGAAGCAGAACCTGGACAACAGGGCCGAGGTCATCGAGGGCGGGATCAAGAAGGCGGAGACCGCGCAAGCGGAAGCGGCCGCCGCTCTCGAGAAGTACACAGTGCAGCTTGCCGAGGCTCGCGCCGAAGCCGGCGCGATTCGTGAACAGGCACGCCAGGACGGCGTGAAGATCCTGAACGAGCTCAAGGAGCAGGCGGCAGCCGAGGCCGCCCGCGTCACCGCGAGCGCGTCGGCGCAGATCGAGGCGGAGCGCCAGTCGGCACTCGTTTCACTGCGCGCCGAGGTTGGATCGCTCGCGATCGACCTCGCTTCGGGCGTCATCGGCCAGAGCCTCTCCGACGACAAGAAGGCCGCGAGTCTCGTCGACCAGTTCCTGGCCGACCTCGAGTCATCGGAAAACCGCAACGCGTCAGAGAGATCGAGCAAGTAACCATGGGTTCAGCGACCAGAGAAGCGCTTGCCGCGTCGAGGGCGGAGCTTTCCGCCATTGGCGCGGTCGACCTGGCCACTGCCGATGAGTTGTTTTTCGCCGGTCGCACGGCGGGGGAGTCGGCGCAGTTGCGTTCGATCCTCTCCGACACGTCGACGGATGCCGCCGAGAAGCACACGGTGCTCGCCGCGGTGTTCGGGTCGACCCTCGGCGCGAAGTCGATGCGACTGCTCGAAACCGTCGTGGGCAACCGCTGGTCGAGCCAGGGCGAACTGCTCGCGGGCATCGAGGAGATCGGGCTTCGCGCCGCGGCCGAGTCCGCCGGACCGAACGCGACGATCGAGGCCGAACTCTTTGCGTTCGGTGCGGCCGTGAGCTCGGACGCGCAGCTCGAACTCGCGATCGGCAGCAAGCAGGGTGGGCGTGACGCCAAGCTCGCTCTCGTCGATTCGCTGCTCGCCGCGAAGGTGTCGGCGCAGACGCTCTCGATCGTTCGCCAGCTCGTGCTGCAACCCCGTGGGCGTCGCATCGGCGAACTGCTGAGCAACGCCGCGGCAATCGTCGCCGATCAGGCCGGAACTTCGGTGGCCACGGTCACGAGCGCCGGGCCCCTCTCCCACGCGCAACTGGCGCGGTTGCACGAGGGACTCGCTGCGACCTATGGCCGCCCGCTCACGATCAACTTGGTGGTCGACCCGAGCATCATCGGCGGTCTTCGCGTGCAGGTCGGCAACGACGTCATCGACGGCACCGTCGCCCGCAAGCTCAGCGAACTCAGACTTCAACTCGCTGGTTAACCAGCGCCAACAGCCTCGGGGCCGCAAGGCCCCGCAGAAGAATAAGGAAACGAAATGGCAGACGTAACGATCAGCCCGGATGAGATCCGCGACGCGCTCAAGGACTTCGTCAAGTCCTACGACCCCACCAAGGCGTCGAAGACCGAGGTCGGCTACGTCATCGATGCCGCCGACGGCATCGCCCATGTGCAGGGGCTTCCCGGCGTCATGGCCAATGAGCTCATCCGCTTCGCCGACGGAACGCTGGGCCTCGCCCAGAACCTCGACGAGAACGAGATCGGTGTCATCGTGCTCGGCGAGTTCGCGGGCATCGTGGAGGGCCTCGAGGTGACCCGCACCGGCGAAGTTCTCTCGGTGCCGGTCGGAGACAACTACCTCGGTCGTGTCGTCGACCCGCTCGGCAACCCCATCGACGGTCTCGGCGAGATCGTTCCGGAGGGTCGCCGCGCGCTCGAGCTCCAGGCGCCTGGCGTGATGCAGCGCAAGAGCGTGCACGAGCCGATGCAGACCGGAATCAAGGCAATCGACGCCATGATCCCGATCGGCCGCGG
>DMKW01000165.1:466-727 GCA_003454135.1 Microbacteriaceae bacterium | reverse complement strand
GGATGTACGGCGGCAAGCACGTGCTCATCATCTTCGACGACCTGTCCAAGCAGGCCGAGGCGTACCGCGCCGTCTCCCTCCTCCTTCGCCGCCCGCCGGGGCGCGAAGCCTACCCGGGTGACGTGTTCTACCTGCACTCCCGTCTGCTCGAGCGTTGCGCCAAGCTCTCCGACGAGCTCGGTGCCGGATCGATGACGGGCCTCCCGATCATCGAGACGAAGGCCAACGACGTCTCGGCATACATCCCGACCAACGTGATCT
>DMKW01000165.1:0-320 GCA_003454135.1 Microbacteriaceae bacterium | reverse complement strand
AACGTGATCTCGATCACCGATGGCCAGATCTTCTTGCAGTCCGACCTGTTCAACGCCAACCAGCGCCCGGCGGTCGACGTGGGAATCTCCGTCTCGCGAGTCGGTGGCGACGCGCAGGTGAAGTCGATCAAGAAGGTCTCCGGCACGCTCAAGCTCGAGCTCGCCCAGTACCGCTCGCTCGAGGCCTTCGCGATGTTCGCGTCCGACCTCGACCAGACCAGCCGCCGCCAGCTTGCTCGCGGCGCTCGCCTCACCGAGCTGCTGCGCCAGCCGCAGTATTCGCCGTACCCGGTCGAGCAGCAGGTCGTCTCGATCTGGGC
>DMKW01000155.1:15149-22767 GCA_003454135.1 Microbacteriaceae bacterium | reverse complement strand
TTGTCGTGTCTGGGCCTGCGCGCTCCGGCACAGTCACGACGAACGGGAACAATCGCGGGTACGGGCGCCGGTTGAGTGCGCCTCACCGGGCGGCGTCGAGCGCGTCGGCGGCGAGCCGGCCGCTCGACTCGAGGTCGCGCATCCAGAGCGGCACGGCCGCCGCGCGGATTCCGGCCGCCTCGATAGCGGGCAGGGCGGCGGCATCCGTCTCGTCCACGAGCCAGGCGTCGAGCAGCCCGCCGGCGCCGCGCGCGCCGTAGTGACGAGCCACCGCCCCCGCCGACGTGTCGACGCCGATCGCCGAGAGGCACGCATCCGCCATCCCCCGCACGACGGCGCCCGCGATGATCGGCGAGACGCCGACGACGGGCGCGGATGCCGCGGCGAGCGCCTCGCGGATGCCCGGGATCCCGAGAATGGTCCCGATCGACACGACGGGGTTCGACGGCGCGACGAGGATCACATCGGCGGCGCCGATCGCCTCGAGCACTCCGGGTGCCGGGCGTGCGGTCTCGACGTTCTGTTGCAGGAACGCGCGAGCGGGTAGCGCGGCGCGGTGCCGGGTCCACCACTCCTGAAAGTGCATCGACGTGCCGTCGCCGGCGACCACGACGTGCGTCTCGACATCGTCGTCGGTCACGGGCAGGAGGGTCGCGCCGAGGTCCCAGCGCGCGGTGATGCGTCGCGTCACCTCGCTGAGCGGGAGCCCATCGCGCAGGAGCGAGGTGCGGGCGAGATGGGTTCCGATGTCGAGGTCGCCGAGCGTGAACCAGGGCCAGCCGACACCGTAGGCGCGCAACTCGCCGCTCACCCGCTCGGTCTCGCCGATGCGGCCCCAGCCGCGCTGTTCGTCGTTCTCGCCCGCGAGGGTATACATGATCGAGTCGAGGTCGGGGGCGATGCGCACGCCCGTGAGCCACATGTCGTCGCCCGTGTTGACGATCGCGGTCACCGACGCGGTCGAGCCGCCCGACCCGTCGGGGAACGCGGAGCGCACGTGGTGGCGCAGGCCGCGGATGAAGCGGGCGCCGCCGACGCCGCCGGAGAGCACGGTAATTTTCACCCTCCAACGCTAGCGGCAGTCGTGAGGGGGGTCGGTCCGGAGCGCACGGCAGATTCCCAGCCGCAATTCAGGCCCTGATCTGGCAGACTCACGAGAGGTACTTCAAACGCTTTGCGAGGGTCAATGGTGAACAATCCACACGGAGCCATGCCACTCGACGACTTCTACCGAAACTGCGCCGAAATCATCCGTCGTGTCGAGACCGTGATCGACGGCAAAAGCGAGGCCGTGCAGATGGCGCTCACGGCCCTCCTCGCCGAGGGACACGTTCTCATCGAGGACGTTCCCGGCGTCGGAAAGACGATGCTCGCCCGCGCCCTGGCCAAGTCGGTGGACTGCACGGTCAATCGCATCCAGTTCACCCCCGACTTGCTTCCCTCCGACATCACGGGCGTCTCCATCTACAACCAGGTGGAGCGCGAATTCGAGTTCAAGCCCGGCCCGATCTTCGCGAACATCGTGATCGGCGACGAGATCAACCGCGCGAGCCCGAAGACCCAGTCGGCGCTGCTCGAGAGCATGGAGGAGGGCCAGGTCACCGTCGACGGCACGACCTCGATTCTCGCCTCCCCGTTCACCGTGATCGCGACCCAGAACCCGGTGGAGATGGAAGGAACCTATCCGCTCCCCGAGGCCCAGCGCGACCGCTTCATGATGCGCATCTCCATGGGCTATCCCGACGAGGCCTCTGAGCTCGCGATGTTGCGTCGGCGCGAATCGTCGAGCCCGCTCGACGACCTCGAACCGGTCGTGAGCACGGTGCAGCTGATTGCGATGATCGAGACCGTTCGCGGCGTCTTCGTCTCGTGGGCGGTCGAACAGTATGCCGTGAGCATCGCCCAGGCGACGCGTCACGACGTCGACCTGCGGCTCGGCGCGAGCCCGCGTGCGACCCTCCAGCTCGTGCGCGCGGCGAAGGCGCGGGCGGCGCTTGACGGCCGTGAGTTCGTGCTGCCCGACGATATCGATGTGCTCGCCATTCCCGTGCTCAGCCACCGGCTCATCCCCACCAATCGGGTCTCGGGCAGCGGCAATCCCTTCGTGGCCGGCGCCGTCTCCGAAATCATCGCCCGCATCGTGGCGGCGACGCCGGTGCCACTCGGCGCGGTGGGGCCGGCCTGACAGCACCATGTCCAGGCTCTGGCGCCGACGGCGCTCTTCGCGCACGGCGCGGCTGACCAGGCGGGGCGTGACACTGCTCGTTCTCGGAGCGGTCGCGATACCGATCGCCTACTGGATCGGACGGCGTGAGCTGCTCTACCTCGGAAGCTTCCTCATGCTGCTCCCGCTCGTCGCGCTCGCCTTCGTTCGCTGGCGGAGGCTGCGGATGTCGGTGCGCCGCGTGTTCTCGCCTCGCGTGGTGGGGGTCGGGCACCCGACCATCGTGCATCTGGAGATCGCGAACCTCACGACGAGTCCGACCATGGAGGTCACGTGGCGGGACACCGTACCCTGGCGACCGTTCTCGACCCTGCCGGCCCGGCTCGGCGCACTCCGGCCGCGCGGACCGCGTTTCGCCGGTCGGGGCAACGGCGCCAGAATGCGATACGAGCTCGTGCCCCCGTTGCGCGGCGCCTTCGAGATCGGGCCGATGCTCGTGGACTTCGTCGACCCGTTCGGGCTCGCCACGGGTGCGGCGGTGGCGGGAGAACCGCAGACCCTCATCGTGACCCCGGATGTTGTCGCCCTGCCGGACAACGTGGTCTCGATCGCCGCCGACGAGGGGCCGACCCGCATGCTCCAGCGCCGAGCGCTCGGCGGCGAAGACGATCTGATGACGCGGGAGTACCGGCGCGGTGACGCGTTGAGGCGCGTGCACTGGCGGGCATCGGCCCATCATGGAGAGCTCATGGTGCGGCAGGAAGAGCAGCGCAGCCACGCCGAGGCCCGCATCGTGCTCGACACCCGCCGGGCGAGCTATCGCGACGCGGACGGTCTGCACGCGGTCGACGAACCAGAGAGCGAGTCGTTCGAGAGCGCGGTCTCGCTTTTCGCATCCATCGGCCTGCACCTCAATCGCTCCGGTTTCCTCGTCCGGGTGATCGAGACCGGGCCGAGCCAGGTCGCCCCCCTCGAGCGGCCTGACGAATTTCTCGAGAGCCTTGCGGTCGTCGCGCTCACCGACGGTGCGCCGAGCCTCACGCTGCTGAGCGGTGTCGAGCGCCCGGACCGCTCGCAGGGCTCCCTCTTCGCCATCCTCTCGGATGCCGACCGACACACCGTCGACCGCCTCATCGCGCAGCGCCACTCATTCGACCTCGCCGTGGCGATCCTCGTGACGCCCCGTCACGTGGCGCTCGCGGACACACTGCGAGATGCGGGCTGGATCTGCATCCCGGTGATGCCGGGCGAGCCGGTGGAATCGGTCTGGCTCGCGGTGGGCGCGGCCCAGGAGGCGAGCCGTGCACGCGGTTAGCACGGCGCAGAGGCCCGGCATCGGCGCGACCGTCGCGCCGAGCATCCGCCGCGAACGGGAGTGGAAGGTGAGCGGTGCCCTGGTGCTCGCGATGCTCGCCACCCTTACCGGACTGCACGTGATTCTCGAGGACGCCCTGTGGTGGCTGCAGC
The DNA here is from genome assembly GCA_003454135.1 of Microbacteriaceae bacterium. Classification (GTDB taxonomy): domain Bacteria; phylum Actinomycetota; class Actinomycetes; order Actinomycetales; family Microbacteriaceae; genus Lacisediminihabitans. The sequence continues at coordinate 19,136 of DMKW01000155.1, read as the reverse complement.
TTGCCACGCTGAGCACGCTCGTGCTCGGGTCGGCTGCTGTCGTTCGATACCTCACCACCCGGCGCTGGGCGGCCCCGGTCGCGGCGGCGCTCGTGCTGATCGCCACGCTCACCCTGTTCTTCGCGTCGGGCACGGGCTTTCTCGGCGTGGTTCCGACGGGCGAATCGCTCGAGCGGTTCCGCGAGCTCGGCGCCGGCGCAGGACTCTCCATCAACCAGCAGTCCCTCCCCGCGGTCGCAAACACGCCGATCACCTTCCTGCTCTGCGTCGGTGTCGGATCGATCGCGTGGCTCGCCGACACCCTCGCGCTCTCCTTGCGCTCTCCGGCGCTCGCCGGGGTTCCGCTCGCGGTGCTGCTCGCCGTGCCGAGTGCCGTGTCGATCGATTCGACCGACCCGCTCACCTTCGCGGCGGCGGCCATCGCCTACCTCCTACTGCTGCGCAGCGCCGTTCCGCTGCGGCTCAACCGCACGACAGCGTCCCTCGCGGCGGTGATCCTCGTCGGCACGATGGTCGCCCCGCTTGTCCTGCCGGCGGTGACGCCGGCCGAGGAGACCGGTTCGGGGTTCAGCACCGGGGTGAACCCCGTGCTCTCCCTTGGCGACGACCTTCGCCAGGACATGGATCACACTGTGCTCGACTACAGCACCAAGTCGGGCGACGGCCACTACTTGCGGCTCGTGAGCCTCGAGAAGTTCGTCGGCACCAGTTGGGCGCCCGACAACTTCTCCGTGAACCGCGGCAACACCACCGACAAGCTCGGAGCCGCGCCAGGGCTCGCGGCGGACGTGGAGAGGAGCGACGAGGCGAGCTACATCAGCGTCACGTCGCTCACGAGCCCGTGGCTTCCGCTTCCATACCCCACGACGACGATCAGCGGGCTGTCCGGGGAATGGTACTGGGACCCGGCCGGGCTCGTCGTGCGGAGCCCGAGCCAGACCGCCGGGGGCGAGACCTACCGCGCGGTGAGCCTCACGATCTCGCCGACCCCCGCGCAACTCGAGGCCGCCGGCTCGAGTGTGGCGCTCAACCTTTCGCCGTTTCTCGAACTGCCCTCCGACGTGCCGGCGATCATCGGGTCGACGGCCCATGCGGTGGCCGGGGGCGCTCCGAGCAACTATGAGAAGGCCCTCCTGCTGCAGGATTTCTTCCGCAACGGCGACTTCCAGTATTCGGAGACCGCGCCGGTGAAATCCGGCTACGACGGCACGGGCATGAAGGTCGTCGCCGCCTTCCTCAAGGCGAAGTCGGGGTATTGCATCCACTTCGCGTCGGCCATGGCCGTCATGGCTCGCAGCCTCGGCATCCCCTCGCGCGTCGCGGTCGGCTTTCTGCCGGGCACGCGAATGGGGCGTGACAGCGCGGGTCGGGCGAAGTTCGAGGTCACGTCGCACGACCTGCATGCGTGGCCGGAACTGTACTTCGAGGGCATCGGCTGGACGCGCTTCGAGCCCACGCCGGGTCGGGGCGACGTGCCGTCGTACGCCGACCAGTCCCTCGCCGACGTGCCCATCCCGGTGAACTCGCAGCCGACGTCGACCGCATCGTCGGCGGTGCCGCGGCCGTCCACCTCGGCCGGACCGAACGTGAAGGACCCGACGGGGGCGAACGGGGCAAACGGATCGGCGGCGGCGGTCATTCCCTGGATTTGGGCGGTGTCGATCCTGGCGTTGCTCCTCATTCTGCTCGCGATCCCCGGTCCGGTGCGGGGTGCCCAGCGCAACCGCCGTGTGCGGGCACTGCGCGCGGGCACGGCGCCCGCCGTCACGGCGTGGCGCGAGGTGCTGCAGTCGGCCGACGACCTCGGTTTCGTGATTCCCGATACGGCGACGCCGCGGGAAGCCGAGCGACTGCTCACGCGCGATCTGCCCGTTGGCGATCCGGCGATCACGCGCCTGCGGGCAGCCGTCGAGCGGGAGAGCTACGCGGCGCCGAAGAAGGCCGGCGCGTATGACGGTGCCTCCAAGGACGTGCTCGAGGTCGTCGACCGGCTTCGCTCGTCGGCCGGGCGCCGGCAGCGGCTGCGGGCGACCCTCGCCCCACGATCGTTCTGGTCGCGGCTGGTCTCACGCATCACTCGGCAGGAGTAGGGCCCCCGACTGCCGGCCCGTGCGGTGACGTCACGCCCACGCGGCCGTGACGAGGCTCGCCGCCACCGAGTCGAAGTCGTCGCGCACGAGTCCGGCGGTGACGCGAACGTAGCTGCCGCCCTGCGATCCGGGTCCTGACTGGCTGGCCTGGAACGGCGTGCCGGCCGCCACCCGGATGCCGGCCGCCGCGAGCTGCACGACGGCCGTGCGTTCGTCGGCCACGGGCAACCACGTGTTGATGCCGTCGGCCGGAGACACCGTGAGCCCCTCCCGAGTTAGGGCCTCGGAGAGTTTTCGTTGGCGGGCACGGTAGACGCGGCGCGCGTCGTTGACCTCGGAGACCGAGGTCGAGTTGGTGAGCAGGTCGTGCAGTATCGTCTGCAGCATGCGGGAGGTCCATCCGGGTCCGAGGATGCGGCGGGCGACGAGCTGTTCGATCAGTTCGGTCTTGCCTCCCACGGCAGCGATTCGCAGGTCGGGCCCGTGCGACTTCGAGAAGCTGCGGATGTGGATCACCTGGTCGGGTAGCCAGGAGCCGAGGCTCACATCCCTCGTCGCCGCGATCTCGCCCGAGTGGTCGTCTTCGATGATGATCGCGTCGCTCGCCTGGCGGCTGCGCTTCACGACCCGCGCGAGTTCTTCCGCACGTGTTTTCGTCATCGACCGGCCGGTGGGGTTCTGCGCCCTCGGCTGCAGCACGACCACCGTTGGTCGCAGTTTGAGGGCTTCCTCGAGCAGGTCGGGGCGCATGCCGTCCGCGTCGAGCCCGACGGGCACCCGCACGGCGCCGAAGTGGTCGAGCAGGTCGAAGATGGGCGGGAAGCCCGGATCTTCCACGACGACGCGATCGCCGAACCGGACCACGATCTCCATTGCGCGGGAAAGCGCGTCGAGCGCGCCGTCCACCACCGTGACCGCTTCGACGTCGTACGACCACGTCGACCGAAGGGTCGCCTCGAGCTCGGGGATCACGGGCTGGTCGAGGTAGCTCACGGTGCCGGCGCGCATCGACACGCGCGAGAGGGCGGGGCCGAGCGCCGGCAGGAGCGCCGGATCCGGTGTCCCGGTCGAAAGGTCGAGCCGTGTGGCCTCGAGCTGGCCGGCAAGCCCCTGAAACCGCGGCGGGAGCCACTTGCGCGGGGTTGCCATCACGAAGCTCCCGCTTCGGCCGCGCGACACGATGAGCCCGACGCTCGAGAGCGCCTGCCACGCGTGGCTCACGGTTGCCGGGCTGACGCCGAGGTCCGCGGCGAGCTCTCGCACGGTCGGTAGCCGGTCGCCGGGGGCGAGGTCGCCCGACGTGATGAGGCGGGCCACCGCCGCGGCAATGCCGTGCGGCGACGGCTCTTCCACGGCCGGCGCGATGGCCTTCACGACACGTCCTTGCGCTCAACCATTGATCTGATTCCGATTCGCCTCTATGTTTACGCCAACGTCACACAGAGAAACATATGGGAAATGTTTACGGCGCACAATAACAAAACGAAGATGGCGATGGAGGCCCCGATGACTGTCATACGTGCAGCGCTCACTCAAACCACATGGACCGGCGACAAGGAATCCATGATCGCCAAGCACGAACAGTTGGCGCGGGATGCCGCGGCCCAGGGCGCGCAAATCATCTGCTTCCAGGAGCTCTTCTACGGCCCGTATTTCGGAATCATCGAAGACACGAAGTACTACGACTACGCCGAGTCGATCCCGGGACCGACGGTCGAGCGTTTCCAAGCCCTCGCCAAGGAGCTGGGGATTGTGATCGTGCTCCCGATCTACGAGGAAGACATGCCGGGCGTGTACTACAACACCGCGGTGGTGATTGACGCGGACGGCACGATGCTCGGCAAGTACCGCAAGCACCACATCCCCAACCTTCCCCAGTTCTGGGAGAAGTTCTACT
>DMKW01000155.1:7002-14972 GCA_003454135.1 Microbacteriaceae bacterium | reverse complement strand
TACATCTGCTACGACCGGCACTTTCCCGAGGGATGGCGCGAGCTCGGCCTTAACGGCGCGCAGATCGTCTTCAACCCCTCGGCCACGAAGCCCGGCCTCTCCAACCGGCTGTGGGAGCTCGAGCAGCCGGCGGCCGCCGCGGCGAACCAGTACTTCATCGGCGCCAACAACCGTATCGGCACCGAGACGGAGGAGTTCGGCGACGACGCCGTCACGTTCTACGGCAGCTCCTACTTCGTCGACCCCCGCGGCAACTTCGTGGGAGACGTCGCGAGCACCGACAAGACGGAGATCGTGATTCGCGACCTCGACCTCGACGTGCTGCGCGAGGTGCGCAATGCGTGGCAGTTCTACCGGGATCGCCGACCGGAGTCATACACCGCGACGGTGGCGCCCTAGAGCGGCAGAGGAGCAGCGCGATGAAGACCCTCATCAAGAACGGCACCGTCGTCAACTCGACCGGCACGGCGGCAGCGGATGTGCTCATCGACGGGGAGACGATCGCCGCGGTGCTCGCCCCCGGCTCGACCCTGCTCGGCTTCGACCTTGAGTCCAAGGTCGACACGGTGATCGATGCGCGCGGCAAATACGTGATCCCCGGCGGCATCGACGCGCACACGCACATGGAGATGCCGTTCGGCGGCACGTTCGCGAGCGACACCTTCGAGACCGGAACGCGCGCGGCGGCCTGGGGCGGAACCACGAGCATTGTCGACTTCGTCGTGCAATACGCGGGCGAAAACATCCTCGACCAGTACCATCTGTGGCACCAGAAGGCTGCCGGCAACTGCGCCATCGACTACGGCTTCCACCAGATCCTCAGCGACGTACAGGACTCGTCGCTCGTGGCGATGGACGAACTGCTCGCCGAAGGCGTCTCGAGCTTCAAGCTCTTCATGGCCTACAAGGGCGTCTTCCTTTCGGACGACGGGCAGATCACTAAGGCGATGCAGAAGGCCGCGTCGAACGGTTCGATGATCATGATGCACGCGGAGAACGGCAGCGTCATCGACCTGCTCGTGCAGCAGGCCATCGCCGCCGGCAACACTTCGCCGTACTACCACGGGCTCACCCGTCCGTGGCAGGCGGAGGAGGAGGCCACCCACCGGGCGATCATGCTCGCGAACCTCACCGGCGCTCCGCTCTACGTCGTGCACGTCTCGGCCAAGCAGGCGGTGGACCAGATCGCCGCGGCCCGCGACAACGGCCAGAACGTGTTCGGGGAGACCTGCCCGCAGTACCTGTACCTCTCGCTCGAGGAGCAGCTCGGCGCCTCGAGCGACGAGTGGGGCGCCTTCGAGGGCGCCAAGTGGGTGTGCTCGACGCCGCTCCGCTCACGAGAAGAGGGCCACCAGCATCACATGTGGCAGAGCCTGCGCACCAACGACATCCAAATGGTGTCGACCGACCACTGCCCGTTTTGCATGAAGGGCCAGAAGGACATGGGCCTGAACGACTTCTCGAAGATACCGAACGGCATCGGCTCCGTCGAGCACCGGATGGACCTGCTCTACCAGGGTGTCGTCGACAAGCAGATCTCGCTCGAGCGTTGGGTCGAAGTCACCTCGACGACCCCCGCCCGCATGTTCGGGATGTACGGCAAGAAGGGCGTGATCCAGCCGGGTGCGGACGGGGATGTCGTGATCTACGACCCGAACGGGCACACATCCATCGGTGTCGGGCAGACCCACCACATGAACATGGATTATTCGGCCTGGGAGGGCTTCGAGATCGACGGTCACGTCGACACCGTGCTCTCCCGTGGCAAGGTGATCGTCGACAACAACCAGTACATCGGTGCGAAGAGCGATGGCAAGTACTTCAAGCGCGGCCTCTCGCAGTACCTGATCTAGGGCGGATACACAGCACATGGAATTCGGAGCAGTACTCCAGACCAACCCGCCCGCATCGCGCACGGTGTACCTCGCCAAGCTCGCCGAGCAGCACGGCTTCGACTACGTGTGGACCTTCGACTCGCACCTGCTGTGGCAAGAGCCGTACGTGATTTACAGCCAGATCCTGGCCGAGACGCACCGGATCAAGGTCGGTCCGATGGTCACCAACCCGGCGACGCGCGACTGGACCGTCACGGCATCGCTTTACGCGACGCTCAACGAGATGTACGGCAACCGCACCATCTGCGGCATCGGGCGCGGCGACTCTGCCGTGCGCGTGACGAACGGTGCACCGACCACGCTCAAGACGCTCCGCGAGGCGATCCACGTGATCCGCGAACTGTCCAACTCGCGCTCGGTCGAGTACAACGGCGCCCACCTGCAGTTTCCGTGGAGCCACGGCTCCGAGCTCGAGGTGTGGGTCGCGGCGTACGGCCCGCTGGCGCTCAAGCTTGCGGGCGAGGTGGGGGACGGTTTCATCCTGCAGCTCGCCGACCTCGACATCGCCGAGTGGATGATCAAGACCGTTCGCGACGCGGCGGAAAAAGTCGGGCGCGACCCGGCATCCGTCAAATTCTGCGTCGCGGCGCCGATGTACATTGGCGACGACTGGGAACACATGCGCGACCAGTGCCGCTGGTTCGGGGGGATGGTCGGCAACCACGTCGCCGACATCGTGGCGAAGTACGGGGAGAACTCGTCTGTGCCGAAGGCTCTCACCGACTACATCAAGGCCCGCGACGGCTACGACTACAACGAGCACGGGCGCAGCGGCAACACGCACACGGCCTTCGTGCCCGACGACATCGTGGACCGGTTTTGCCTGCTGGGCAACGCGAGCGACCACATCGCGAAGCTCACCGCGCTCAAGGAACTCGGGGTCGACCAGTTCGCCGGCTACCTGCAGCACGACAACAAGGAAGAAACACTGCGGGTCTACGGCGAGGCCGTGATGCCGGCCATGCGCGAGCACATCGTGGCCAAGGCATGACGGGCGCGGCCGCATGAGGCGCACCGCGGGCAAGCGAACGCGAGCGATCCTGATCGGGGCGGCCGGAATCCTGCTTCTCGCGCTGGCCTGGGAGCTTTACAAGACCTTCGGCCCGCTCGCCGGCTGGAGCGTCGGGGGAGTGCTCGTGCTCCCGCGCACCGACGACATCTCGATGCCGCACCTCGGCGCAATGATCGCGCGCGCGGGGCAGCCCCTCACCTCGGCGGCCGACTCGCAGCCGGTGTGGGTGATCGTGCTGCTCGGCTGCGTGTCGAGCCTCGGTACCGCGTTTCTCGGGCTCTTCATCGGCGCGGTCGTCGGCATCGCTCTCGCGCTCATCATGTTGCGCTTCCGCGTCGCCGAGTCTGCCGTGCTTCCGTGGCTCGTGCTCAGCCAGACCGTGCCGCTCATCGCGCTCGCCCCGCTCGTGGTCACCTGGGGCGGCCAGCTGCAGTTCGGCAGCTTCAGCTGGCAGCGCTGGATGTCGGTGGCCGTCATCGCAAGCTACCTCGCCTTCTTCCCCGTGGCGGTCGGCGCCCTGCGCGGATTCCAGTCGCCGGAAGTGGCGCACACCGAGCTCATGCGCAGCTACGCGGCCGGCTGGTGGAAGACGCTTTTCTATCTGAGGCTGCCGGCGAGCGTGCCCTACCTCCTTCCGGCACTGAGGCTCGGCGCGGCGAGCGCGATCATCGGCACGGTCGTCGCCGAGGTGTCGACCGGCACCGAGGGCGGCATCGGGCGCCTCATCATCGAGTTCGCGCAATCCGGATCGAGCGATCCGGCAAAGGCCTATTCGCCGATCGCGGGTGCTGTGCTCATGGGGCTCGCGGCCGCCGGCATCGTCTCCATCGTGGGCCTCGCCCTCACTCGCTACCGAAGGAACGAGATCCAAGCATGACTGATCCCAGCCAGCTCGCCGTGGACGTCGTCGGCGTCACGAAAACGTTCGCCGGCACGGCGTCGAAACGCGCCGCGCGGAGCCAGGGCGACGGCACCGTCATCGCCCTCGACGACGTGAGCCTCACGGTATCCCCGGGCGAATTCGTGTCGCTCATCGGACCGTCCGGGTGCGGCAAGTCGACACTCCTGCGGCTCATCGGGGACCTCGACGAGCCGACATCCGGAACAGTGTCGGTCTTCGGCAAGACCGCCCGCCAGGCGCGGATCGACCAGGAGTACGGCATCGCGTTCCAGAGCGCCGGACTGCTGCCGTGGCGCTCGGTCGCCGCGAACATCGAGCTTCCGCTCACGCTGCACCGCTTCGGGGCACGCGAGTGCAAGGACCGGGTCGCCGAATTGCTCGCGCTCGTCGGGCTTTCCGACTTCGGCGACAAGTTTCCCGAGCAGCTCTCCGGCGGCATGCAGCAACGCGTGGCCATCGCGAGGTCGCTCGCCGAGAAGCCGCGGCTGCTGCTCATGGACGAGCCGTTCGGCGCGCTCGACGAGATGACCAGGGAGCGGATGCAGTCCGAACTCGTGCGCATTTGCACCGAGACCGGGGCCGCCGTGGTCTTCGTGACCCATTCGATTCCCGAGGCCGTGTTCCTGAGCGACCGCGTCGTGGTGATGTCACCCCGCCCCGGCAGGATCCGCGGAATCGTCTCCGTGTCCCTCGGCGACGACCGCGGCGAACTGCTGCGCGAAGACTCGCGGTTCTTCGCCGGGGTCACCGCGGTTCGGGAGGCCCTGCACGGCGCGCCGGCGGCTTCGGCGGTGCGCGGGGTGGAGTCGCGATGAACTCCGTGCTGCTTCGTCGAGTGCTCCCGCCGGTGCTGCTGGGCGTGCTCGCGCTCGTCGCGTGGCAGCTCGTGGTGCAGCTGGCCGGTATCCAGCCCTACCTGCTCCCGTCGCCGCTCGCGATCTGGACCCAGGTGCAGCTCATCGGCCCGCTGTTTGTTCCCGCGATTGCCGCGACGGGCACGAACGCCCTCGTCGGGCTCGTCATCGGCGCCGCCGTCGCGATCCTCTTCGCGCTCCTCGCCTCGCGAATCCCCGTCGTCGACGAACTCATCGCGCCGATCGTCGCAGCCGTCGCCGTCGTTCCGATTGTGGCGCTCGCACCCATCCTCGGCAGCATGTTCGGCGCCACGAGCGAGACCCCGCGGCGGGTGATCGTGGCGATCGTCGTGTTCGTGCCCGTGTTCATCAACACCGTTCGCGGCCTTCGCCAGGTGAAACCCGTGCACCGCGACCTCATGCGTGCCTACGCGGCATCCAATTGGCAGATCTCCCGCACCGTCACGATCCCCGGGGCACTGCCGTACGTCTTCACCGGCCTCAATATCGCGTCCTCCCTCGCGGTGATCTCCGCCATCGTCGCCGAATACTTCGGCGGTCTGCAGAACGGGCTCGGTTCGCGCATCACGTCGGCCGCGGCCAACAGTGCATACCCGCGCGCGTGGGCCTACGTGTTCGCCGCGATCCTCCTCGGCGTCGTGTTCTACGGCATCACCCTCATTCTCGAGCGACTGGCCTCCCGCCGCCGCACCTGAATCCCCCGATGTCATCCTGCCGACGGTGCCAGGACGGCCGCAAGAAAGCACCAACCGAACAACAGCACATTCCATCAGCACCTAAGGAGAGATCGAATGAAACACAGCAGACGCGTAGTGCTCGGTGTGGCCGCCATGGCCGCATCCGCCGCATTGCTCCTCAGTGCGTGCTCGAGCAGCACGCCGTCCGATTCGTCCAGCGCGTCATCCGCGGCGCTCACCCCGGTGAAGCTGCAGCTGCAGTGGTTCGCCCAGGCGCAGTTCGCCGGCTACTACGCGGCGCTCAAACAGGGCTATTTCAAGGATGAGGGACTCGACGTCACCATCCTCGAGGGCGGCACGGACATCGTGCCGCAGACCGTGCTGGCGAACAACCAGGCCGATTTCGCCATCGCGTGGGTGCCGAAGGCGCTCGCGTCGCGCGAGCAAGGGGCAGGCATCACCGACGTCGGCCAGATCTACCAGCGCTCGGGAACGCTCCAGGTGTCGATGAAGAAGGCCGGCATCACGAGCGCCGCCGACCTCAAGGGCAAGAAGGTGGGCAACTGGGGCTTCGGCAACGAGTTCGAGCTCTTCGCCGGTATGACCAAGGCGGGGCTCGACCCGGCCAAGGATGTGACGCTCGTGCAGCAGAACTTCGACGAGAGCGCCCTGCTCTCCGGCGACATCGACGCGGCGCAGGCAATGGTCTACAACGAGTACGCGCAGATCCTTGAGACGAAGAACCCGGCGACGGGCGTGCTGTACAAGGCGAGCGACCTCAACGTGATCGACTGGAACAAGGAGGGCACGGCGATGCTCCAGGATGCGATCTGGGCCAACACCGCCAAGCTCTCGAGCGACAAGGCATACCAGGCCACGACGGTCAAGTTTCTCAAGGCCGTCATCAAGGGATGGATCTACGCGCGCGACAACCCGCAGAAGACCGCGGACATCGTCGTCTCCTACGGCACGAAGCTCGGTACGAGCCACCAGCTCTGGCAGACCAACGAGGTCAACAAGCTCATCTGGCCGTCGCCGAACGGCATCGGGGTCATCAACTCCGCCGACTGGAAGCGCACCGTCGGTGTCGCCATGGACGCGAAGAACCTCGAAGGCTCGACCGTGATCACCAAGGCGCCGGATTCCGACGCCTACACCAACACCTACATCAAGAAGGCGCTCGCGGAACTCAAGTCCGAGAACCTCGACACGACGGGCACGAACTTCAAGCCCATCGACGTCACTCTCGCCGAGGGCGGCAAGTAACAACTCACTAGTCTGGTGCGGGGGTCGTTTTTTGGCCCCCGCACCGCTCACAAAGGCAGACATGAACACTCTCGACCCCGCGGCCGGCGAACACGCCTACGACCTGGACCGCGCCCACGTATTCCACTCCTGGTCGGCTCAGGGGGCGCTGAAGCCCTTCGTGATCGCCGGGGGACTGGCCTCCACCGTCTGGGACTTCGACGGCAACCGCTATCTCGACTTCTCCAGCCAGCTTGTGAACATGAACATCGGGCACCAGCATCCGCGGGTCGTCGCCGCCATCAAGGAGCAGGCGGACATCCTCACGATGGTCGCCCCAGCCCACGCGAACCTCGCACGCGGCGAGGCGGCCAAGCGCATCCTCGCCAAGGCCGGTCGGCCGTTCAGCAAGGTCTTCTTCACCAACGGCGGTGCGGATGCCAACGAGAACGCGATCCGCATGGCGCGGCTCGTGACCGGCCGGGACAAGGTGCTGTCGCAGTACCGGTCGTACCATGGCAACACAGGTGCGGCGATCGTGGCGACCGGGGACTGGCGACGGATGCCCAACGAGTTCGCGCGCGGACACGTGCACTTCTTCGGGCCGTTCGCCTATCGTTCGGAGTTCTGGTCCGACTCGCCGGAGCAGGAGTGCGAGCGTGCCCTGCACCACCTCGAGCGCATGATCGTATCGGAGGGCCAGTCCACCATCGCGGCGATTCTGCTCGAGGGAGTACCGGGCACAGCCGGCGTTCTCGTGCCACCGCCCGGCTACCTCGACGGCGTGCGCTCGGTCGCCGACAAGTACGGCATCCTGCTTATCTTCGACGAGGTCATGTCCGGTTTCGGCCGCACGGGCGAATGGTTCGCCTGGCAGGGCTTCTCCAGAGCCGAGGGCGGCTGGAAGCCCGACCTTGTGACCTTCGCCAAGGGCGTCAACTCCGGCTATGTGCCGACCGGCGGCGTGATCATCTCCGAGTCGATCGCGAACGCCTTCGATGACGTGGTGTTCCCCGGCGGGCTCACCTACTCCGGGCATCCCCTCGCGATGGCGTCGATCGTCGCCTCGATCGACGCGATGGACGACGAGAGGATCATCGACCACGCCCGCGTGATCGGCAGCGACCACCTCGAGCCGGGGCTAGCCGAGCTCGCCCGCAATCATCCGATGATCGGCGAGGTGCGCGGCCTCGGCGTCTTCTGGGCTCTCGACCTCGTGGACGACCCGGAGACGCGCAACCCGGTCTCCGGCGCCGTCATCGCGCGGCTCAAGGGCGAGCTCATGTCGCGCGGGTTGCTGCCGTTCTCGGCCGACAACCGCATCCACGTCGTCCCGCCGTGCGTCGTGACACCGGATGAGGTGGC
>DMKW01000155.1:0-6915 GCA_003454135.1 Microbacteriaceae bacterium | reverse complement strand
CTTTCGCGCAGGGCGCACAGCCCGATAGCGACGCGACGATTCACGACCGGTAAACTCATTCGGTGCCTCACGTGATCAAGACCCCATACACCGTCGACGTTTACGACCTCATGCACCGTCCGGGCGAGATGCGCGAGCGCGTGCTCGACGTCGTCGTTCCCGAGTCGTTCGGCAACGCGATGATCGGCGTGAAACAGGGCAGCGACCTGCGAATCGACCTGCGCATGGAATCCCTCCACGACGGCATCCTGGTGAGCGCGGACATCGACGGAACGGCCGTCGGAGAGTGCGGACGCTGCCTGATCGACATCGAACAGGCCGTTCAGGTCGAAATCCAAGAGCTTTTCGCGTATTCTTCAGACGAAGCTTTTGACTACGAGGTTCACGAGGACACGATTGACCTCGAACCTGTGGTCAGGGATGCGGTGGTGCTTTCACTGCCGTTCCAACCGGTCTGTCAAGAAGATTGCCTCGGTCTGTGCCCGCAGTGTGGGGTGCGACTACTCGACAACCCGGGCCACGAGCACGAGGCGCCCATCGATCCACGGTGGGCTGCGCTTGGTGACTTGGCGGACACCACGACCCCAGATGTAACCGATGCTGCAAGCGGCGTCGACAGAGAGAAGAGATAGTCATGGCAGTACCGAAGCGCAAAATGTCCCGCGCGAGCACCCGTGCGCGCCGCGCCCAGTGGAAGGCCACGCCGCCGACCCTTGTGAAGACCGTCGAAGGCGGCAAGACCACCTACAGCCTCCCGCACCGCGCCAAGGTCGTCGAGGACTCGACCGGCGCGCCCCTGTACCTCGAGTACAAGGGCCGCAAGGTAGCGGACGTTTAGTCCGTCCGCGTACGTTCGCGAGTCGATCGATGCCGGGCACTAGCGACACGAGGGGTGAACTCGAAGAGTTCCTCGCCGTCAACGTGAGTCCCGAGTTGCTCGAACTCGCTCTTACACACCGGTCGTACGCGTACGAACACGGTGGCCTCGCGCACAACGAGCGCCTCGAGTTCCTTGGCGACTCGATTCTCGGGCAGGCCGTGACGGTCATGCTCTTTCGCGAGAACCCGCACCTCGACGAGGGCGAGCTCGCCAAGCGTCGGGCGAGCCTCGTGAGTTCCGTCGCGCTCGCCGAGGTGGCCCGCGCGATCGGTCTCGGCAGGCATATCCGGCTGGGACGCGGCGAAGAGCTCACCGGTGGCCGCGACAAATCATCGATCCTCGCGGATACCGTGGAGGCCGTGATCGGCGCCGTCTATCTCGACGCCGGCGGCGAAGCGGCGACCGAACTGGTGCTGCGCCTCATCCGCCCCCTGCTCACCGACCCCGAGCGATTCGGCGCGGCGATGGACCCGAAGACGAGTTTGCAGGAACTGGCCGCCCGGCTGGGTCGCGGCCTCCCGCACTACACCGTGACGGACAGCGGTCCCGATCACTCGAAACGCTTTCACGCGATGGTCTCGCTCGGCAGCACCGACATCGCCGAGGGCGACGGCACGAGCAAGAAGCAAGCGGAAATGGCGGCGGCGCTCGACGCCTGGACCGCGCTCTCGATCCTGAACTGACGGTGCCGGAACTCCCTGAAGTCGAGGTCGTCCGCGCGGGCCTCGAGCCTGCCGTGACCGGGGCGACCATTCGATCCGTGACGGTGTTCGACGAACGCTCGCTGCGCCGACACGTCGGACCGAGCGAAGACTTCATCGAGCGGCTCACCGGGCTCACCTTCAGCGCCGCGGTGCGCCGCGGCAAGTTTCTCTGGCTGCCGCTGGCCCCATCCTCCCCTTCCTCAGCGTTGGAAATTCAGGAATCTCACGCTCTACGCGCTGAAATGGGCGGTGGCGGCGCTCACTCTCGCGATATTCCTGAAATTCCGCCAGAGACGGAACCAGGGGCGGCGGGGGCAACGCCGGGCGAGGCGCTCGTCGTTCACCTCGGGATGAGCGGCCAGGTGCTGTTGCGCGACGCGCAGCAACCGGATGACTCGCTCCTGCGTATCCGGCTGCAACTCGATCACCCCAGGCTCGGCCCGTTGCGCGTCGACTTCGTGGACCAACGGATCTTCGGGTCGATGTCGATCGACGACCTCGTCGCGACGCCAGACGGCCGGGCGGGCGGCCTCGGAGACGGGGCAGCCCTCGTGCCCCGGCAGGTCTCGCACATCGCCCGTGATCCGCTCGACCCGGCGTTCTCAGACGAGCAGTTCTTCGCGGCGCTCGCGAAACGCAAGACCGGGGTCAAGCGCGCGCTGCTCGACCAGACCCTCATCAGCGGTGTCGGCAACATCTACGCGGACGAGTCCCTCTGGGCCGCCCGCATCCACTACGACCAGCCGACCTCGACCCTGAGCCGCGCCCGTGCGCGCACCCTCCTCGCCGAAGTGCGTCTTGTGCTCGGCAAGGCCCTCGCCGAGGGCGGCACGAGCTTCGACGCGCAGTACGTGAACGTCAACGGCGCGTCCGGGTATTTCTCGCACTCTCTCAACGCGTACGGACGGCAGGGCCAGGAGTGCCCGCGTTGCGGCCGGCCGATTGTGCGCGAGTCGTTCATGAACCGTAGTTCGCACCTGTGCGCCTTCTGCCAGCGAGTGCGCTGACGCACCCGGCCGGCATACGCGTCGGAGGCGGCTGCGCATAACTCCTGCTGTTGTGCTCCCGCCGGGCCTCGACGCCACGTGAATTCGCGGCTCGGCGGGGCCTGGCCGAGAAATAGCAGGAGTTGTGAACCGGGGAGGGGCATGGCCGTCGTCGCGGGCGGCGCCGCCTACGCCGCCGGAAGTCGCACGGTGAAGACCGCGCCGCCGCCCGGCGAGTTGCCCGCGCCGATGGTGCCGCCGAGCCGGGACACGAGCCGGGAGGCGATCGAGAGTCCGAGCCCGGTGCCAACGGGACGGATGTCGCGGTACCGCGCGTGCAGCGCCCCGCGTTCGAAGGCGACGCGCAGGTCGTCGGCGCTGAGGCCCGGGCCTCCGTCGCGCACCTCGACCATGACATCCGCGCCGTCCGCCCTCGCGTCCAGTTGCACGCTTGAGCCAGGCGGGGTCACCCGCAGCGCGTTCTCGATGAGCCCGTCGAGCACCTGGCGCACGCGTCGGCCGTCGGTGACCATCGTCGCGGGGTCCGCGGCCACGCCGAGGGTCACGCCGAGTGTCACGCAGCGCCCGAGCCATGCTTGCCCGGTCTGGTCGAGCAGCGCGGCGATGTCGAGCGACTGCCGGTGGATCACGAAATCGTCGGCCTCGAGCCGGGCCAGCTCGAGCAGGTCCGCGACGAAACGGTCGAGGCGCTCAGTCTCCGCGACGAGCGTCGCCCCGACCGTGGCGATGTCCGCCTCGTGGATGAGCCCATCGGTCATCGCCTCTCCGTAACCGCGCACGGCCGTGAGCGGGGTGCGGAGCTCGTGCGAGATGGAAAGCAGAAACTCGCGCTGGCGTCCCTCGCTCGTCGTGAGGGCGTGGTCGAGGGTCGCGAGGGCGTCGGCGACATCCGCGATCTCGGTCGGCCGGTGGGCGGTGATCGGCAGGCCGCGTTCGCCTGCGGCCATCCGTCGCGCCGTCGCCGCGGTCGTCACGAGCGGTTTGGCGATCCATCGGGCCAGGAGAGCCCCGGCGATGATCGCGAGAACGATGCCCACCGCGAGGGCGATCAGGATGCGTCGCGCAGACTCCTGCGTGGACCGCTCGAGGCTCGCCTGCGACCGCACGAGCACGATCGCGGCGCCCGACGGCGTTGCCCGACCCTCGATCACGACCGTTTCTCCGCCGCCGTGCTTCACGGTCGACACGGAGTTGCCGCGCAGCAGCCGGCGCACCATCGCCGCGTCGACATACGGCGCCGCGCCGCCGACCACCTGGCCGTTTTTGCGCACGAGCGCGACATCCGTGTCTCCGAGCGCGAGCTTCACGCGGTCGCTCAGGTCGGTGATCGTGGCCGCGGCGCGCAGCCGACTGAGCACGTCGGCCTGAGCGGCAAGCTGCGCCTTCGCGTCGTTGATCGTCGACGAGCGCACGAGCTGCAGCGAAATGAGCCCCGTCGCGAGCACCGCGAGCATCGCGACGCTCACCGTGACGAGGGTGATCCTGCCGCGCAGCGATCGGAAATACCCCGTCATCTCGCCACCGAGTAGCCGACGCCGCGCGAGGTGACGATCGGGCTCGCCGGTCCGAGCTTCGACCGCAGCTGGGCGACGTGCACGTCGACGGTACGCCCAAGCCCGTAGTCGGCTTGTCCCCACACCGACGAGAGCAGCTGCTCCCTCGTGAATACCTGGCCGGGCGAGCTCATGAGCTTGGCGAGCAGGTCGAATTCGGTGCTCGTGAGCGAGATGAGGCTTCCGGATGCCTCGACCCGACGTTGCAGCGGGTCGAGCACGATCGCGCCGACCGTGAGCACCCGAGGCCTGCCTGGCCCGGCGTGCCGACGGAGGATCGTCTTGAGCCGCACCACGAGCTCGCGCGGCGAGAACGGTTTGGTCAGGTAGTCGTCGGCGCCGAGTTCGAGGCCCAGGATGCGGTCGACCTCGTCGTCCCGCGCGGTGACGAAGATCACTGGTGTCCAGTCGTCGGCCGCGCGCAGTCGGCGGCAGATCTCGATGCCGTCCATGCCGGGGAGGCCGACGTCGAGCACGACGGCCACGGGGCGCAGCCGCCGGATGCTCGCGAAGCCCGCCGCGCCGTCGCTCTCCACGTGCACGCCGAAACCGGCCTCGGCGAGGTAGAGACGTTCGAGGTCGGCGATCGCGCGCTCGTCCTCGACGACCACGATCAGGCCCCGTGACTGGCCGAGTTGATCCGACTGGTCCCTCTGATCCGACTCGCCCATGTGATCATTCAAGCGGATCGACGGGCGAAATCCGGCGAGCGCCAGCCGCCCTTACATATCTCGAACACGGCATTTACCGAACACGGGTCAGTCCGATTGCACAGCCTTCCGCCACGCGCCCTCGTAGCCGACGGCTACGAACCCCACGGCCTCGTTCACTGAGAGCATGTGGCGATTCTCTTCGGCCTTGAACGTCGTGACGCTCGGATGCCCGAAGTCTTGTCCGCGGCCCTTCCCGCGCAACGGAGGCCTCGACGCTGGACCAGATCGTCGCGGCGGGCACGCCCCGCGCCTGCCGGGGAGAGCCGTCGCGGTCCGGTACCGTAGACCCAGACGTTTCTGGGGCGTCGGAGAGGGCTGGCCGGTGTATCTCAAGAGCCTTACCCTCAAGGGGTTCAAGTCGTTCGCCCAGTCCACTACCTTCGCGTTCGAACAGGGCGTGACGTGCGTCGTCGGACCGAACGGTTCCGGCAAGTCCAACGTCGTCGACGCCCTCGCGTGGGTCATGGGGGAGCAGGGCGCCAAGACCCTTCGCGGCGGCAAGATGGAGGACGTCATCTTCGCCGGCACCGCGACCAAGGGCCCTCTCGGCCGGGCCGAAGTCATCCTCACGATCGACAATGCGGATGGCGCGTTGCCGATCGACTACGCCGAGGTCACCATCAGCCGCACGCTGTTCCGCAACGGGGGCAGCGAGTACGCGATCAACGGGGACACCTGCCGCCTGCTCGACGTGCAGGAGTTGCTGAGCGACTCCGGCCTCGGCCGCGAGATGCACGTGATCGTTGGCCAGGGCCAACTCGACGCCGTGCTGCACGCGAGCCCCGAAGACCGACGCGGCTTCATCGAGGAGGCCGCCGGCATCCTCAAACACCGTCGTCGCAAAGAGAAGACGATCCGTAAGCTCGACGCGATGCAGGCCAACCTCACGCGGCTGAGCGACCTTGCCGGGGAGATCCGCCGCCAGCTCAAGCCGCTCGGGCATCAGGCCGAGATCGCCAAGGAGGCCCAGTCGATCGCCTCGATCGTGCGCGACGCCCGCGCGCGCTTGCTCGCCGACGAGGTCGTCACGCTGCGTGCGGTGATCACGGCGTCGTCGCGCAGCGAGAGCGAGCGCAAGACCGAGCGCATCGTGCTGCAGGAGCAGCTCGACCAGAACAAGCTTCGCGAGCACCGCATCGAGCAATCGCAGGAGGGCGACGCCGTCGACCTCGCGCGCCGCACGGCGTTCGGCCTCGAGTCGGTGCAGGAGAGGCTGCGCAGCCTCTACACGCTCGCCAACCAGAGGCTCGCCCTGCTCGGCCAGCAGACGGATTCGCCGGAGTCCGGCCAGGTCGTGACGCGCCAGATGGTGGCGGATGCCGCCGACGAGGTCGAGAGCCTCCTCACCGCCGTGACGGATGCCGAGGCCGCCTGGCAGGAGACACGGGCCGCGACCGCGGTCGCGCGCGCTAATCTCGACGGGCTCGACGAGCAGATCGCGTACCAGTCGTCGCTCGTCTCCCGGCACGACCTCGAGATGTCGAAGCTCAGCGGCCAGGCCGACACCGCCCTCTCCCGCCTTGCGGCGGTTCGCGGCGAGGTGCTGCGCCAGCAGAACGCGCTCGACGCGGCGCGCGACCGGCGAGAGAAGTCCCGGGCCGAATTTGCGAGCCTCGAGGCGGAGGCGGCGATCAGCGACTCCGGCGAGACCGACCTCGACGCCGCCTACGAGACCGCCCAGGCGGAGGTCGTGGACGCCGAGGCCGAGATCGAGCGGTTGCGTGAGCGGTTGCACGGCCACGAACGCGAGCGGGACGCCCTCGCCGCACGCACGAGCGCGCTCTCATCGGCACTCGACCAGAAGGACGGATCGAGCGCGCTCGTTTCTGCGCGCCTCGCGGGCATCCGCGGTCTCGTTGCCGAACACGTGCAGGTGCAGCCCGGCTTCGAGGCGGCCATCGCCGCCGCGCTCGGTTCCCTCGCCGACGCCGTGCTCGCCGACGATCGCACGGCGGCGTTCGACGCCATAGAGCACTCGGGCGACAACGATTTCGGCCGCGTCGAGATCGTGGTCGCCGAGTCGTCATCGGCCACGGTTTCCGCGCACGATCTCGGCGA
>DMKW01000062.1 GCA_003454135.1 Microbacteriaceae bacterium | reverse complement strand
CACTAGTGAGCGCCTTCATGCCGTCGGACTTCGGAGGCGACTTCGGCTTCTAGCGCTCCGGCTGGCCGGTGACGTCCGCGAGTTCGGTCGACCCGAAAGAGACGCTTTGCGTCACGCGCAGGGCAACGTCGTCGTCGCCGAAGCGCAGGCGGAATTCGAGCGCGAATGGCGTCTCCGTGTACTGCACGCGAGCGAGCCAGGTGGTCTCGTCGAGCCACGCCCCAGAGACGGCGACGGGCACGAGCGGATTGTCTTCGACGGGCACGATGCCGCCGCCGACGAACGGCGCGTCACCCGGAACCCACTCTGCGGTGCTGCTGCGGATGGTGTGGGCGCCGCTCGCGTCCTCGATCGTGAGCAGGGGCGACTCGCCGGCGAAGTCCACCGTGACCGCGGTGAGTCGCGCATCGTTGGGCGGAAGCGCGAAACGAACACCGGACACTCGCGCGGCGGCCGGGGACACCTCAAGCCCGGACGGACGCGGCAGCTCGAGTCGCTCGATCGTGTCGAGGAGGGTGCGACGCGCGTCGGCGTCCTCGGGGAGAGGGGCCGAATCGAAGGCAGGCAGCAGGTGCTCCCAGAGCGCGGTCATAACCGGTTGCGCCTCGGGCAGGCCGCTCGTGAGCATGAGCACGGCATCCTGTTCCGGAAGAACGAAGCACAACTGGCCGAACGCCCCGTCGGCGCGATAGGCCCCGTGCTGGCTCCGCCAGAACTGGTATCCGTAGCCCTGCGTCCAGTCGTCGGGCGTGGCGGGATCACCGTTTGACACCTGGGCTGCGGTCGCGGCATCCACCCACTCGCCGGGCACGAGTTGCGCCCCGCTCCACTCGCCGCGTTGCAGGTAGAGCTGGCCGAACGTGGCCACGTCCTCGGTCGTGAGGGCCAGACCCCAGCCGCCGACGTCGATGCCGCGCGGGCAGCTTTCCCACGTCGCGCCGGTGATGCCGAGCGGCTCGAAAAGGCGCGGGGTGAGGTAGTCGAGCAGCCGCTCTCCCGTGAGGCGCTGCAGGATCGCTGAGAGCAGGTAGGTCGCCCCGCTGTTGTAGACGAAGGCGCTTCCCGGGGCGGTCTCCACCGGGGCGGCGAGAATCGCGCGCGCCCAGTTGTCGTCGCCGCTGCGTTCGATCGCAGCGAGGGTGTCCTCCGTGTGCCCGGTCGCCATCGTGAGGAGGTGGCGCACGGTCATGGCGGCGAGGTGGTCGCCCACGGCGGATGGGGCGTCTTCCGGCAACAGCGAAACGACGGAGTCGTCGAGTTCGAGGCGGCCCTCGGCGATGGCGAGGCCGACCGCGGTCGAAGTGAAGCTCTTGCTGATGGAGAAGAGCGAGTGAGCGCTCGCCTCGGCATAGGGTCGCCACCAGCCCTCTGCCACGACGTGGCCATGCCTGAGGAGCATGAAGCTGTGGATGTCGTGAAGTCGTGCATCCACCTCGATGACGAAGTTCGCGATGGCGGCGGAAGAGATCCCCTGCTCCTCGGGTGTGCTGCGGGGTAGGGCGGGCATGGCGTGCCTCCGGGCTCGACGGTGAACGAGGGAATGGGGAAGGGGAGATCAGGAGAGCGCGGGGATTATCTCGCGCTCGAACAGCTCGAGACCCGATCGGTCGTATGCCGCTTCGGGAAAGTAGAAGATGCCGTAGTCGAGGCCGCGTTTCTTCATGTCGGCGAGGCGCTCGGCGACCTGCTCGGGCGTGCCGACGGCGAGGGCGCCGCCCGTGTACTCGCCCACGAACGCGTCGGTTTTCTCGTCGCCGAGGTACGGCAGCACGCGCGCCCGTACCGCCGCGATGCGTTCCGCGACCTCCGCCTCGTCGCGACCGACGATCACGTTGTAGTTGGCGGAGCGGGTGATCGCGCCGAAGTCGGTACCGGCGTCCGCGCAATGCCCGCGGAGGATCCCGCTCTTGTGTTCGAAGCCCTGCGGGCTGCCGTCGAAGTTCGTGTATTGGGCGTATTCGGCCGCGATGCGCAGCGTCACTCTTTCGCCGCCGCCGGCGATCCAGATCGGGATGCCGTCGCGCTGCAAGGGGAGCGGCCGCACGATCGCGCCATCGACCTGGTAGTGCGTGCCCGCGAGCGTCGCCGACCCGGTGGTCCAGGCCTGGCGCATGATGTCGATGCCCTCGCGCAGGCGCCCGAGCCGGGTGCCGGCGCTCGGGAAGTCGTAGCCGTACGCGCGCCACTCGTGCTCGTACCAGCCGCCGCCGATCCCCATCTCGGTGCGCCCACCCGAGATGATGTCGACGGTCGCGGCGACCTTCGCGAGGTACGCGGGATTGCGGTAGCTCATGCACGTGCACATCTGGCCGAGTCGCACTCGTGTTGTAGTGGCCGCGAAGGCCGACATGAGCGTCCACGCCTCGTGGGTCGCCTGCTCCGAGGGAACCGGCACGGTATGGAAGTGGTCGTAGACCCAGATCGACTCCCACTGCCCGGCGTCCGCGTGTTGGGACAGGGCGTGCATCGCGCCCCACTGCTCGGCCGGGTCGATACCGACGAGGTCGTGACGCCAGCCCTGGGGAATGAAGAGTCCGAATCGCATGCTGCCCAGCTTACGAAACGCGACGCGCCTTC
>DMKW01000096.1:1052-2952 GCA_003454135.1 Microbacteriaceae bacterium | reverse complement strand
GGCATCCGCCGGATGTCGTCCGCGGCAACGGCGAGCGGGTCGTGTTCCACCACCACAAGGTCCGCGGCGTCCCCGGCCGACACGCGCGACCGGCCGTTCGTCGATGCGGCAAGGGCCTCCGCCGCCGAAATTGCCTGCTCGGGATGCCACGGCTCCAGCCCGTCGCGCGAGCGACCGATCGCGGCCGCGAAGGTCACCCAGGGGTCGAGCGGAGCCACCGGCGCATCAGACCCGAGCAGAAGCTCCGCGCCCGCCGAGAGGAGGCTGCGCAGTGCAAAGGCCCGACCGGTGCGACCAGCCCAGTACCGGTCGGCGACGCCACGATCGTCCATCGCTTGTTCCGGCTGCACGCTCGCCGCCACGCCGAGGGCGGCGAAGCGCGGCAGGTCGGCGTCGAGCAGCAGTTGGGCATGCTCGATGCGGCCGCGGCATCCGACCACCTCGAAGCTGTCGAGGGCGATGCGGTTGGCTTCGTCACCGATCGCGTGCACCGCGGGCAACAGTCCAGCGGCGGACGCCCGGATCATGAGGGCCGTGAGTTCGTCGCCCGGCACGGTCAGAATCCCGTGCGCGCGGTCGGAGTGCTCGAGCCCCGGGTACACATCCGCGCAGTATGCCGTGCGGGTGTTGAGCGATCCGTCGATGAGCACCTTGAACGGCCCCATCGTGAGCAGGCCGTCTGTGCCCGCGATCACCTCTCCCGTGAAGCGCCCAGCGGCAATTGCGCCCTCGAGGTGCTCGGTGTACGCGGCCGCGGCGACGCGGAGCGAATCGAAACCCGCGGCGAAGCGACGGCTCCAGGCCGGGATGTTGTCCGCCATTTCGAAGTCCACGAGGCCCACGATGCCGCGAGCAGCCGCGGCCTGTGCCGCCTCATCGACCCAGGCGTCGAGCACGGCATCCGGTACGTCCTGCAGCGCCGCCGTAACGGGGAATGCCTCGTCCTCGCGCAGGATGCCCGTCGCGTGGCCGCCGTATCCGAATCGGGCGAGCGCGATCGAGTTGAGCCAGCAACAGTGCAGGTCTCCGCTCACGAGCACCACCGGAACCGAGTCGACATAGGAGTCGAGCAGGGCGGCGGACGGCGCATCCGGCCACAGTCCGTCGCGGAACCCGAACCCCACGAGGGGCAGCCCTGCGACAGGCGGAGTATCGCGAAACGCCTCGGCCATGAGGCGCGCAGCCTGCGCCGCGGATGTCGTGGTCGAGAGGTCGACCCGGCGCTGCGCGAGCGCATGCTGGGCGAGATGCACGTGGTTGTCCCACAGGCCGGGGACAACGAACCGTCCCTCGAGGTCGACCGACTCGTCACCCGACAACCCGCGGCCGATCGCGGCGATCGAGCCGCCGCCCACGAGGATGTCCGCGGGCGCGTCGCCGGAGCCGACGATTCGCGCGTTGCGCAGCAGGAGACTCATTTGCCGTGCACTCGTCGCATTTCCCGGGCGAGCGCGGGCTGAGCATAGTTTGCGCCGTGCTCGAGCTCGCCGATGATCGTCTCCACGACCTCCGGCGATTTGTTCTGGCTGAGTTTGAGCCGCGCGTCGAAACGCGTGACACGAAGCCGGAAACCCGCGGTTCCGTGCACGATGCGCCGCGCGTAGTCCTCGTTGTGTTCGAGCCGGGCCGGATGCGGCATCCGGTTCTCGAAGAAGTCCACCAGGTCGCCGAGCACACGATAGTTCTCGTCGTCGGAGAGGATTTCGGGCGTGCCGTACAGGTGAGCGGTGACATGGTTCCACGTGGGCACGGCTGGCACGGCCCCGTACCAGCCGGGCGAAATGTAGCCGTGTGGACCCTGGATGATCACGAGCACCTCGTGCCGCCCCAGCTCGTGCAGCTGCTCGTCCGGTCGCCCGACGTGGCTCACGATGCTGATGCCGTCTGCATCCTCCTCGAG
>DMKW01000096.1:0-817 GCA_003454135.1 Microbacteriaceae bacterium | reverse complement strand
AGCACGAAGGCCGGCGTGTGCCTCACGCCTGGTCCTTCGGGCACCAGTAGAGCTTGCGGCCGCCGAGCTCCTCCATCACGATGTGCGTGCCGCAGACGCGGCACGGCAGTCCGGTGCGGTGATAGACCCAGTGCCGGTCGTCACGGGAGGCGAGCGCTTTGCGAAAATCCTCGGCGTCCAGATCATCCATCGTGAGCATCTGGCCCGTCGCAACGCCCGTCGTGAGCAGGGCGCTCCAATCGCGCCACAGTTCGCGAAGGGTCTGCTCCGGCACGAGCTTGCCGGGCGTGTGCGGGTTCAACCTCGCCCGGAAGAGCAGCTCGGCCCGGTAGACGTTGCCGATTCCGCTCACGACGCTCTGGTCCATGAGCAGAAGGGCGATCGGCGTGGGCTTCTTTCGCACGACGCTCACGAAGCGTTCCTCGCCCTCCGCGGCATCGACCTCAAGCGGGTCGGGCCCGAGCTTCGCGATCGTCGTGTCCACCTGTTCGGGCGTCTGCACCTCACACACCGTCGGACCGCGCAGGTCGGCCACGGCATCCTCGGTGAGCAGTCGCACCCGCACTGCGCCGATCGGCTCTGGCGGAAAACTTTCGATCGGCGCCTCGAGCTTCTCCTGCTCGGCCATGCGCAAGCGGGTGCGCCGCGGGGCGCCGATGCTCGAGAGCGAGCTCTCCGAGCCGTTCGCCCCACCAGGAGAGCCCGGCGGGTCGATCACGGTGCCGCGCTGGTTGGTCTGGCCCATTCGACCGCCGGCGGATGCGACCGTCGCGTCGGCGGTAATGTCGCCGGCGAAGTCCCACGCGCCGTACATGCC
>DMKW01000137.1:7985-8560 GCA_003454135.1 Microbacteriaceae bacterium | reverse complement strand
CTGCGAGCAGATGGCGTTGGCGTTGTCGTCACGCACCTCGGAGCCCAGCCAGATGATCCGCTCTTTCAGGAGGCGGTTGTAGATGTAGTTGTCCTGGCTGGCCGGATCGACAGTCGCCATCCGGGGGGCCTCTGCGTGCTGTGACATGTGTACTTACCTCTCGCTGGTGACGGTGACATCACTGAACTTCACTACTTGGACACTAACCGGTTTGATCACCGATTTGTTCGCCGGAATCGCGCTGTTCGCTGACGGCGCACGACCCCTGCGACTGCCCATTAACCAAGGCAGCCCCCGGACCAGTAGGTCCGGGGGCTGCCTTTAGTCGCACTGCCAGGGGCGTGCTAGAACTTCACGGCTGCCGGGTCGTCACTCGGGCTGGCCTCGGCCTCAACGGCCGGAGCCTCTTCTTCGCCGCCGGGGCGGACGAAGTCGCTGAGGTCTACAGCCTTGCCGGCGGTGTCGGTCACGGTGGCCTGGCCCAGGACAACGGCCAGTGCCTTCCGGCGGCGGACCTCGGAAACCATCATGGGAACCTGGCCGCTCTGATCGATGATCTGGGCGAACTGGTTCGG
>DMKW01000137.1:6748-7799 GCA_003454135.1 Microbacteriaceae bacterium | reverse complement strand
TTCTGGAAGGCGCGGGCGGTGTTGGCCTTGACCTCTTCGCGGTGCTCCTCGGTGTCGTGTTCGCCTTCACCGTGGCCGTTGCCCTCCTTGAAGTGGGCTTCGAGCTGCTCTTCAACCACGGAGTCCGGAACCGGAACCTCAACGAGCTCAACGAGCTTGTCCAGGACCTTGTCGCGGGCCTCTACGCCCTGCTCAACGACCTTGGAACCGGCAGCCTGCTTGGCCAGGTCCTCGCGGAGTTCGGCAAGGGTGTCGAACTCGGAGGCCAGCTGGGCGAAGTCGTCGTTGGCCTCGGGAAGCTCGCGCTCCTTGACGGCCTTGACAACAACCTTCACCTGGGCGGACTCGCCGGCGTGGTCGCCGCCCACCAGGGTGGTTTCGAAGAGGGCGTCTTCGTCAACGCTGAGGCCGGTCACGGCCTCGTCCAGGCCCTCGAGCATGGTTTCCGTGCCCACCTGGTAGGACAGGCCGGACGCGGAATCAACGTCTTCGCCGTCAATGGTGGCGGTGATGTCGATGGTCAGGAAGTCGCCATCGGCGGCCGGGCGGTCCACGGACTTGAGCGTGCCGAAGCGGCCACGCAGTTCATCCAGGGCCTTGTCAACGTCTTCGTCGGAGGATTCTGCTGCGGCGACCTCGACCTTGATGCCGGCGTAGTCGGGCAGTTCAATCTCCGGACGGATGTCAACCTCGGCGTGGAACTTCAGTTCCCCGTCGGTGGAGGTGGGGTCCGGAACTTCGGTGATCTCCACCTCGGGACGGCTCAGCGGACGGATACCGGATTCCTGGACTGCTGCCTGGTACCAGCCGTTGAGGCCTTCGTTGATGGCCGTCTCCAGGACGTAGCCGCGGCCGACGCGCTGGTCGATCAGCTTGGAAGGGACCTTGCCCTTACGGAAGCCAGGGACCTGGATCTGCGAAGCAACAGTCTTGTATGCCTCGTCGATGCTGGGCTTCAATTCCTCAAAGGGGACCTCAACATTGAGCTTGACCCGCGTGGGGGTGAGGTTCTCGACAGCGCTCTTCACGGTCTAAGTACTCCTGGGTTTGT
>DMKW01000137.1:5891-6468 GCA_003454135.1 Microbacteriaceae bacterium | reverse complement strand
GCCGCAGAGTCGGGGTGACAGGATTTGAACCTGCGACTTCCTGCTCCCAAAGCAGGCGCTCTAGCCAAGCTGAGCTACACCCCGTAAGTGCACAGGCAAGTCTACGGTCATCCGGGCGGTCTTTGCACATTTGACACGTGGGGCATGAATTAGGTTTAGTTGTATCCGGCTTCAACAGCCAGCCCGAAGAAACACAGAACAGCGGATACACCAGCTAAGCTGTATTCTTCCGGGGACGTAGCTTAATGGTAAAGCCTCAGTCTTCCAAACTGATTACGCGGGTTCGATTCCCGTCGTCCCCTCCACAAAAGCAGGGCCCCTCGCTGAGGGGCCCTGCTTTTTTATTTGGCTGACTTTGTTGCTACTGCTGACAGCCGGGGCACCAGTAGAGCTTGCGGCCGACCATTTCGGTGATGGCCACCGGCACGGCACAGACCCGGCAGGGCTGCCCCTCACGCTTGTACACAAAGTGGGCGTCGCCGCCCGGGGGCAGGACCGCCCCTGGCTCCCAGTAATCCGGCTCCCAATACACCTGCGGTGTGGTGATGATCCGTCCGTCGCGGACGCCGTCGGCCAT
>DMKW01000137.1:654-5707 GCA_003454135.1 Microbacteriaceae bacterium | reverse complement strand
CGCTGGCGGAACAGCACTTCGGCCCGGTAGACGTTCCCGACGCCGGCAATCACCTTCTGGTCCATCAGCAGCGCCGCGACGGGCGACTTACGGGCCTGCAGCCCCGCCACAAAGCGGGCCCTGTCCGTGGGAAGGTGGTGCAGCGGATCCGGCCCGAGCCGGGCCAGGACGGCCCGCGCTTCCGCCTCGGTGATGGCCGCGCAGGTGGTGGCACCGCGCAGGTCCGCCCAGCCATGCCGGCTGACCAGCCGGACGCGCACGGCGCCCCGGGGCTCGGGAGGGCCTGCGTACTCAGCCGGCCCGGCGTCGTCGACAATTCCGCGGTCGTCGAAAACCTCGCGCTCCCCGATCTTCCGCGGGGCGCCGATGCTGGAGGCCCCGCGGAACGTGGCGTCGCCGCCGAAATCCCAGGCACCGTAGAGCCCCAGGTGGACGTGCAGCACCACGGCGTGGTCAAAGTGCAGGAAGAGGTGCTTGCCGTGGGCGCGCGAATCCGTCAGGACCTGGCCGTCCAGCAGGGCCGCACCGGCGGCGAACCTGCCCTGCGGGCTGCTGACGGACAGTGGCTCGCCGGAAAAGACGTCCCCGAACTGTTGGGCCAGGCGGCGGACTGAATGCCCTTCGGGCACTATTCGATGACCTCGCCGGTGGTTTCGTAGGCCGCAATTTTGCCGATGCGGCGGACGTGCCGCTCGTCGTTGCTGAACGGCTCGGCCAGGAACGCCTCAATCAGTTCAGTCGCTTCCCCGACCGTGTGCTGGCGGCCGCCCACGGCCACCACGTTGGCGTCGTTGTGTTCACGTGCCAGCGTGGCAGTGGAGCGGTTCCAGGCGAGGGCAGCACGCACGCCCTTGACCTTGTTGGCGGCGATCTGCTCGCCGTTGCCCGAGCCGCCGAACACGACGCCGAGCGCCTCGACGCCCGCATGCCGGTCCGCGACGACCGCGCGTGCGGCATTGATGCAAAAACTCGGATAGTCGTCGAGAGGATCGACGGTCTTCGGGCCGTGGTCGACGACTTCGTGGCCGGCGGAACGCAGGTGCTCTTGGAGGTCCGTGCTGAACTCGAGCCCGGCGTGATCGGTGGCGATGTGGATGCGCATGCTCACCAATTTAGGCGATGTAGACCTTGCGAATTGTCTCGGTCGCCGTCCACACGGCGCGCTGCCCTTCGGCACGGCGCCCCACGATCGCCAGGCCGAGGGTCACGGCTTCCAATAGCCGACCTTGCCGAGCAGTTGCACCTCGCGGTCGGAGCCGGCCGGCACCTCGATCTCCGGAGGGAACACGCCCATCGAGCGGAAGTCGTCGATCTGAGGACCGAGGATCTGCCAGAGCCCGTCCACGAGAGGTTCGGGTAGCGAGTAGCCGAGTCCGAGGAAATGGGCGATCGACCAGGCCTGGAAGGCGCGGTAAGTACTCGTGTGGACGAGGTAGTCGCCCAGCGGGAAATCGCCGTAGCTCAGGTGCACGATGCGGTCATAGTCCAGGTCACGGGAGGCCGCCTCGGTCACCGCGTCGTTGATGTCGTCGTAGCTCGCAATCGGGTCGTCGCCGAGCAGGTCGCCGTCGTGGCGGCTCCCGACTTCCTCGGCGGTGCGGCCGGCGAGCACGTCTGGCACCCACGCCTCGTCGTAGGCGTGGTAAGCGAGGATGTCCCGCAGCGTGGGGTTCGACTTTCGTGACCACTCGGCGGGGGCGGCGAGCGAGAGCTGGTCGTGATCGATCATGTCGATGACGTCGCGGAGCGCCGCGTCGGACATGAGAAAAAGATCCTGTTGATTCATGCTCGCAGGGTACCGGGCACCGCCGACACTTCTGAAGTGCTCGACCCTACGAGTCGAACCCGAGGCCGACGGCATCCAGGGTCTTGAGCAGCGCGTTTCGCTTGCCGGCGTTGTGGTCGGCCCGGTCGAGGGCCCACCTCGTGGCCTGCACCGCCGCGAAAGTGGCGGGCTCCGGCGGGAAGGGCATCGGGGTCTCGCGCACCATGCGCAGTTGGGTGCGTTCGGTCTGCTCCCCCGACAGGTGGTCGAGCATGACGTTGGCCGCGAACCGGCTTGCGGCCACTCCGAGCCCGGTGAACCCGGCGGCGTAGGCGACTCGGCCCTGGCGTGCGAGGCCGTAGAAGGCGCAGAACCTGCTGCTCGTGTCGATGACTCCGGCCCAGCGGTGGCTGAAGCGCACACCCTCGAGCTGCGGGAACGTCGTGAAGAAGTGGTTCGCGAGCGTGCGGAAGGTCTGCGGCCGGTCTTCGTACTCGCGCCGGATGCGGCCGCCGTAGTGATAGACGGCGTCGTAACCGCCCCAAAGGATGCGATTGTCGCCGCTCAGCCGGTAGTAGTGGAACTGGTTCGCGAGGTCGGCGATGCCCTGCCTCCCTTTCCAGCCGATCGAGGCGAGCTGCTCGTCGGTGAGCGGTTCGGTCATGAGCACGTGGTCGTAGACCGGCACGGTGTGCAGGCGGTAGCGCTTGAGCAGCGACGGGAACGCGTTCGTCGCGATGGCGACTCGGTCGGCGTGCACGAAGCCGCCGTCGAGCGTGAGGGACACCGGCCCGTTCGGCAGCTCCGTGTCGATGGCGCGCACCGGGGAGCGCTCCGCGATCTCGACCCCGGCCTCGACGCAGGCTCGAGCGAGTTCGGCGGCGAGCCTCGCCGGGTGCACCATGGCGGTCGCGCGCGTGCTCCAGACTCCGCCGAGATAGGTGGGCGAGTCGATGACCCCACGGATCTGCTCGGCGTCGAAGTAGATCTCGGTAACGCCGTCGTGCGCGTCGCGGAGCTCGTCGAGCTGGTAGTCCTCGACGGCGACGGCAAGCGATCCGGTGCGTTCGAACTGGCAGTCGAGCCCGAGGTGAGCGACCGTCGCCTCGATCTCGTCGAGATTCTGCCGGCCGAGCCTGTCAAGCTGCTCGAGCTCGTCGGCAAACCGGTTCTGGCCGTTCACCTCCCCGTGAGTGAGCGTCGACTCGCAAAATCCACCGTTGCGGCCGGATGCCGCCCAGCCCACCGTCTGGCCCTCGAGCACCGTGACCTTCAGTGAAGGATCGCGTTCCTTCGCCTGAAGCGCGGTCCACAGCCCCGTGTACCCGCCGCCCACGATCGCGAGGTCGACGCTCGTCGTGCCGGTGTGGCGAGGGTACGACGTCCGAGTGCCGAGATCATCCAGCCAGAAGGGCTTCAGCCGCGACCCGTCGAGTGATGCCGCGACGACGCGGGGATCGGGCTGCGAGCGTTCGAACACGGTGCTGGCCATGCGCCAACACTACTGAACCGGTCGAAGAACCCGTCGAAGTTCGAGCGCGCGACGACGCCGTCCGGGGTGTGGCGGCCCGGCCCCTGGGGAGCCTGCGAGATGCCGGGCCCGAAAAATGCGCGGAAGGCATTCTTTCCGGCCACTCGGATGGGCATCCGGCCATTCCGGGTCTGGTCTTGGCGGCGTTCGAGGCGCACACTTGATCTACCAGTTGCGAGAGTGGCGGGAGGCACCTCAAATGTCGCGATCAAGGAACGTTTCACCCGAACTCATGCCCGTGCTTTCACGCGGCAAACATCGAAGCCCCAAGAGCGGCGCGTGCTTCATGGAATACGCGTCCTGGCTCGCCGGCGAACGGTGGAGCGACCATCCGACGTGCACCCATCAAGCGGTCGCATCGCTCGCCAGAATGGTGAATGACTGCAGTTCCGATGCCGCGCGCGGCGAACTCGTCGAGCTCATCCCCTCGGTGATCGGCCTCGTCGGAACGGACCCGCGGATCGGCGTGCTCGTTGCCGTTCGCGCTGCGAGCGCGGCCCTTCCGATCGCGAGCGAGGGACGCCAGCGTGCCCTCGCCGCCGGCATCCTGCGCTGCGACGAGATTCTCGCCGTCTCGGGCGACGCCTCGGTCGGCGAGGCGAGGGAGCAGATCGCGGAGGCGTTGCGTCTGACGCCCGGGGCCACCGACTGGGCGCACGCGTTCCTTGCGGCCTCCGGCCCGCTCAACCCGCGCTCGACCGCCCTCATGACCGATGCCATCATCCGCACCTCCGTTGTCGGCATCGCCGAGGCGTGCGTCAACGACCAGGACGTGCGGTTGCGGGCGCTGCTCGTCTCCGTGATCGACGACGCCACAAAGCGGCTGGCATCGCCTGCGCGGCCGAGCATGGCGCACCGCGCTCTCTCGCACGCGGACGGTACCTGACTCTCCATTAGGGGCGTGGGCCGCTGTCGGGCCCCGCTGTTCGCCCTCGGTACGTTGTGCGTGCCGAGGGCTTCCTCTCGGCGAGCCGCCTGTGGAGAAGTTGTTGTCTACATTCGCCTCTCGATGTTCGAAGATACGTTCGAATCTTGTAAAATATGGGTATGGAATCCCTCTCCGAGTCGCTGCTCCGCGCCGCTGCGGCGGTTGCCGCGCTCGGTAGTGCGGCATCCGATTTTGCGGGGCTGCCGGGCCCGGAGTCGCGAACTGCGGCGCTGATGTCGGCGGCGTTGCGGCAGTGTTCGGACCGGTATGCGGCGATGATCGCCGCGGAGATGGCACACCAGTCCAACTGGGAGTTGGGGCACTCCGGGCTGGCCGCCGCGGCGGGGTTCGCGTCGACGGTGCAGATGGTGCAGGCCACCCAGGGTGTCTCGCACCGGGATGCGGTGAAACTGATCGAGGTCGGCACTCTGATCGCGCAGACCGAGGCCGCCGCTCAGGCTGTCGAGGCTCCTACTGCTGAGGGTCTGGCCGCCGCTCGCGATTCGCAATTGGCCGCCTCGACGTCACCCGCCGACTCCGCCACCTCGCTCTGGCAACAACCGCTGATAGCGGCGCTGAATTCGGGAGCGTTGTCGATCGACGGGGCCGACGTCATCCGCCGGGCGCTCGGTGAGATCGACACGGCCGTCACGGCCGGACAGCTCGCAGCCGCCGCAGAAGAGCTGATCGCCGCGTCAGCCGGCCTCACCCCGGAAGCGCTCTCCCGACGGGCGCGCCAGCTGCGAGACCAGCTCGACGAGGACGGAATCGCCCGCCGGGAGAAGGCACGCGACGATCTTCGCTCGGTGCGAATGTGGACCGATGCCGC
>DMKW01000137.1:0-489 GCA_003454135.1 Microbacteriaceae bacterium | reverse complement strand
CCCACGACGCGGCGGTCCCCGATTCGTTCACACCCATGCTGTGAAGGCGGCGGAAGAGCTCCTGGCCGACCCGCGAACACGAGAGCAGATCGCCGCCGACGGCCTCGTCGGCCTGATCCGCCTCGCCGTGGACGCCGACCCGACCGTAATGCACGGATCCAGGCGACCCGCAGTCCGGGTTCTCGTCACCAGCGCCCACCTGTCAGCCCGAGCCGGACACGGCCGACTCGAAGGCCACACCGACCCGGTACCGATCACCACCATCGACCGACACGTCTGCGACACCGGAACAATCGCCCTCGGCTTCGACGACGACGGACAATGCGTCAACGTCGGCCGCAACCAACGACTCTTCACCGAGCGGCAACGCATCGGCATGGCCGCCCGCGACGGAGGCTGCATGGCCCCCGGCTGCGACCGACCCCCGGCATGGTGCGAAGCACACCACATCAACCAATGGGCCAGAGACCACGGTCACACCAACATCGC
>DMKW01000251.1:9334-13169 GCA_003454135.1 Microbacteriaceae bacterium | reverse complement strand
AGATCTGCAGAGAGTAGATCGTCGGCAGCGTCAGATGTGTATAAGAGACACCCCCGCCGTCGCGCAAGCGGCGATCGCCCACGCCCAGTTCGAGACGATCCACCCGTTCATCGACGGCAACGGCCGCACCGGCCGCGCCCTCATCCACACCGTCCTGCGCCGCGCTGACGCGCTGCGCAGCACGCTCATCCCCATCAGCACCGTGTTCGCAGGCGACACCGACTCCTACATCGCCGGGCTCACTGCTTACCGTGCCGATCCGCCCGGGGTGGACGAGTGGGTGATCGGATTCGCGCAGGCCGCCGAGCGGGCCGCCGGTAACGCCATCCGGCTCTCCGAGGACATCGCCGCGCTGGACGTTCAGGTGCGCGACGAGCTGGTGCGGTTCCGGCGAGACCGTGGCCTGAGCCCGGCGGTTCCGCGGCGGGACGCCGTGGTGCTACGCATCCTCGACGTCCTCGCATCCGACCCCGTGCTCACCGCCGAGTCGGTCAGCACGCGGCTCGGCGCATCGCCCGCCGCCGCGCACCGCGCCCTGACCGAACTGGCAGAGGCAGGCATCCTCGGCCGGGCGAAGGAGAAGGGCCGACTGGTCTGCTGGACCGCCGACCGACACCTCGCGCTCGTCACTCTGACGGAGCGGAGCAACCGGGTTGGCGGCGGCGACACCAAGGATCGCAGGCCAAGGCTCGGCCCCGCCCTGCCCGACCCCAGCCGGTTCGGCGCCGCGCGGTCGGGTCGGACGAGCCGCCGGGATGGGATGGGTCTGTAGGGCTACAGCCCCAGCCCCCGGTCCGGCGGCGTCGATCCGTGGTCGGATGGTCGCTGGCCGAAGTCGTGAAGTTGTGCGGCACGGGCCTGTCGTCCGGTCAGGGCGCGCTCGGCGGCCTCGCGCTGGGCTCGCTGGCGCTCGGCGCGGGTGCGGAGGAATTGCGCGGCCTCGGTGACGGGCATACCTTCGATCGTCGCGAGGTCGCGTCGCGCGGTCGCGGCTTGCTCGCGCCACCGGACGGCCTGCGCCTGGGCGGTGCTGCCCGCCGGCCGATTTCCGAGCACCCGGCGGCGGAGGTCCGCCCGCTCCCGCACCTGCTCGGAGATGAGGTGCTGCTGTGCCTGCAGTGCCGCCCCCGCCCGTTCCTGTGTCTCGGTCACGCGCGGGTCGGCGTTGGCTGCCTGCTGCGCCACCGTGACAGCCCACGGCTCGACGCCCTCGGGGGTCTGCGGCGTGCTGCCCCAACGCCGCCGCGTCGCCGTTTCGATGGTGCGGTGCTCCTCGTCGGCCACGGTCAGGCCGCGGGCAGCAGTCCGTTTGCGCAGCCCGCGGGCATTACGGTGCGCGTCCGATGCCGCCCACACTCGAGTCTGTGTGGCAAGGTAGGCGGTTCCGTCCGCGGTGGCCTGATCGATCAGCGGGGCGGCGACCTCGCCACGCACCCGCACGGCGTCCGCTTCGGCGGAAGCAAGGACGGCTTGTTGCTCGTCAGCCTCGGCCCGATGCTCCCGCGCCTGTCGGTCCAGGGCAGCTGCAGCGCGCTCCCAACGTGCGGCCTGCTGGTCGGCGCGCTCGATCCGCTCGGCAAGCCGAGCGCGCTCGGCATTCACAAGCTGCACTGGTCCCTCGGCCGTCAGCCCAGCGACAGCTTCGCCCGCAGCGTGGGTCGCAACTATCAGTCCCCGATCGGCGCGGTCGCGCTCGAGCGCGGCAGCGAACTGTTCGCGCGCGTCGTCCAGGTCGGCGGCGACGACATGGAGGCGGTTGGTGTTGCGACCGCGGGTTATGCCGACGTAGACGCCGGGGGCGTCGAGTGCGTCAGAGAGGATCGTGTGCGATTCGTCCACCGTCGCGCCCTGGACCCCGTAGGCGGTCGAGGCGTAGGCGAGGTGCGTGTACTCGACCACGTACTCGGCAGAGAGTCGGACGGTGCGCTGCCGTTTCCGACCGGTGCCGTTCTCCTTCGCCCACACCGTCCCATCGGCCCCGACGCTCTGCACGGTCCAGGTCTGCCGGTTCGCCACCCCCGCACCGCTGTCGTTCTTCCTGGTCTGGATCACATCCCCCGCGCCGATGGCCAGCCCGTCGCTGCCGGTAGTGGTGCGTGTATCGTCGACCCCACCCTTCTGAACCCGCTCATCGCGAATGCGCGAGTTCAACTCCCGCGCCTCGTCATTCGTCGCCACCGTGATCGCGTCACCGTCGCGTGTGACGTGCGCGATCGCGTCCTGCGCAACCTCCGTGCTCTCGTGCAAGACCACCAGCCCGAGCGCGTGTAGGCGGTCGAAAAGCAGCGCCGGGTTCTCCCCGGCGCGCAGCCGCATCGTGAGCTGCGCGTACTCCGGGTCGGTGAAGCGGTGCACGGTCGTCATGTCGAAAACGCGCGGCGAGAGCTGTGCCGCAATGTCGAGCACCCCGCCGCGGCCGACGGCGGCGAGCTGCGCCCGGTCCCCGACCAGAGCGAGGGTGGCACCGTGCTCGTCCGCGACGGTGAGGAGGGCGAGGGCGGTGTCCTGGTCGAGCATCCCGGCCTCGTCCACCACAATCCGGTCACCGCGCAGAAGCCGTGCGCCAGCGGCGGGTCCGGCGTAAGTTGCGCCCGTCTCGGGATCGGGCTCACCGGGGCCCAGGCGGGTCCATACGCCGTCACGGTTCCACCGCCACCCGTGCTCATGCACCAGCTTCGCCACCGAGTCCGTCGAGACACCGAGTTCCTGGTGGGCGACATCGGCGGCCTTCTTCGTCGGCGTCACCACACGCGTCGCGCGGCCCTGCACGGCCGCCGCTTCGATCGCGGCCCCGAGCATCATGGTCTTGCCCGCACCCGCCGCACCCTCGACCACCACGAGCGCGTCCGCGGATGCGATCGCGGCGGCAGCGTCTGCCTGCTCCGAGTCGAGGCCGCGCCGTCGCGCCAGGCGCGTCACGCCCGGTACCTGGCCTGGATCGGCGGTTGCGCGCGCAGCGAGCATGTCACGCAGGCGCGTCTCGACGGCGACAACATGCAACGAGGTGAGGTGCGCCACATGCTCGGGTTGCACCGAGTCGGGCGGCAGCACCGACAGGCAATCCTCGGCCGCGAGCCGCGTCGTCAGCGCAACGAGGTCGCTCAACGCCGCAGGTTCCGCGCGCACCCCCGCCTCGGTAATGATGTGCGTGACATGCTCCTGGATGTCGTGCACCGTCCAGGCCGATGCGGCGGCCGCGCAACGGTCCAAGGCGCGCGACGCGAGCTGTTGCACGCTCACGTCATCCAGCGACACCGGAGCGCGCACTGGCACCCGCTTCGGATTCGGTCGGTAGCCGGCGTCTACCAGCTCGGCACGCCAAGCGGCCTCGTGGCCGAGCTTCGACGGCTTCTTCTGCGGGCGCTGGTGATCCCACGCCATCGCAGTCAACCGGGACGTGACGACCGGACCTGGCTCCTGCCCCAGATGCGCCGCCCGCCACTCCGCCTCGAACCGCGCCAGGTTGCGCGCCACTTGCTCACTTCGCTTACTCATTGCCGCGTTGTAGGGCCGCAACTCCGCGACCTCCCCAGTGACCGGATCGAGAGTCAGCCCGTGCGTGTCGAGGACCGCGGCGAGCTGCGGGTGCGCGGCGATCACCGCCGTGCCCAAGGCGCGGATCGCGCCCTGCTGCCGGAACAACGCCGCCGTGTCCAAACCCCGCCACCGACCGGCCGCCCACACCCTCGTTCCAATCTGGAAGTGGATGTGCCGATGCGGATCACTAGCCCGCGACGTCTTGTGCACGACCGAGACCGTTTCGAGCTGCTCGACCGGCACCACCTCCTGCCGGCCGCGCGGGCCGACACGGGTGACAGAGTGCTGCCCGAGCCAG
>DMKW01000251.1:8768-9188 GCA_003454135.1 Microbacteriaceae bacterium | reverse complement strand
TCCGGGTGCAGCGCGGCCGCGATCGACAACGACTTCGGCGCGTTCACCACCATCTCCGCAAACCGCGGCGAACCCCGCCCACCATCGCCCGGCTGTCGCGGGGTGCCCATCGACTCGCCCGTGAGCGGGTTCGTCCAGTCCACCCAGGATGCGTACTCATCCGGGGTCAGAGCCCCCTCACCTATCACCGCCCCACTACCGTCGACCACCGAGAACTCCGCCAGAGCGACACCGCCCTCCAGGTAATACTCATCAGCACGCGAACGATCCGACTCCAGATAACGGCGTGCGTCCGTGCCAGAACCCCGGAACAGGATCACGCCACCCTTCATCGCTTCACCTTTGTATCCTATATCGCGTATTGTGTATCTACCACGGTAGCATACGTTCATTCATAACACATTCAGAAGAACACTGTGA
>DMKW01000251.1:1566-8597 GCA_003454135.1 Microbacteriaceae bacterium | reverse complement strand
GGAAAGTTCTGCATCGGTGTTCGGTGTTGTGCCGGGGTGCTGGCGTGCCCGGCCTAGGAATCCGTTGCCGACGTAGCGTGTCAGAAGTGAAGTGTCAACACGCGCCTACCGCAGGGAATAGTAGCGAGTGGGTCTTCCCGATCGCCCATATTGCAGGCGGATGACTGCAACGCCGGTTTGCGCGAAGTATTCCAGGTACCGCCTGACCGTAACACGCGAAATACCTGTCAGGTCGGCGCATTGGGTTGCGGAGATCTGGCCGGCGTCGCGAAGTGCGGCTTCGACCAGTTGCGCTGTCTCAGCGCTGAGGCCCTTCGGTAGACTGCCGGACTGGCTCTCAGTCGGCGGGGGCGTGTGGCCGAAGATTCTGTCGATGTCGTCCTGCGAGGCGGATGCGAGCGAGGCGACGGCGTCGTGCTGCTGTTGGAAGTGCTGGAGCGCTGACGCCAGATCTTCGTATTCAAATGGCTTGATGATGTAGTGCGTGGCGCCTCCGGCAAGGGCTGCGCGAACGGGTTCGGCTTCACGCGCCGCCGTGATGACGATCGCACCGATCGATACCCCGTCGGCTCGCCATCTCCGCAACAGATCAAGACCATTGATGTCGGGTAGGTGAACGTCGAGGAGGATGAGGTCCGGGGCCAGCTCCTTGACCGCGGCGAGAGCGTCGCGGCCGGAGTGGACCGTGCCGACGACGAGGAAGCCCGGCGTCTGGTTGACGAACTGGGCGTGGATGCGCGCAACCCGGAAGTCGTCGTCGAGGACGAGTACGCGAATCATGGTCGGCCGTCCGGAGCGTCGACCGGAGTGTATGGCAGGGTGGCTTCGAATCTCGCGCCGCCGCCGGTGTGGACCGTGACCTGTCCACCGCGCTGCGAGCAGACCAGCCGCACGAGTGCGAGACCGATGCCTCGTCCGAGCGGGCTCGTGGATTTAGTTGTGAACCCTCGGCTGAAGATACGTTGTTCGAGATCCTCGGGTACGCCCGGGCCCGGATCGAAGACACTGAGAGTGATCATAGATGCATCGTCGTGCAGGCCGACGAGGATGACGATGTCGGAGAGCCCCGCGGTGGCGTCGACGGCGTTGTCGATCAGGTTCCCGAGAACCGTGATGACGTCGGCCGCCAACGTGGAGTCGAGTGGGCCGAGCGCGGAGTCTTCGGCGAGTTGGAGGCGGATCCCCGACTCACGGGCGAGGCTCGTCTTCGCCACGAGGAGCGCCGCCACCGTTGGATCCTTGATGCGCTCCGAAATCTCGTTATTGATCTCTTCGCTGCGACGGGTGAGCGTTCCGATGAAGGTTCTGACCTCATCGAACTCTTTGAGTTGTATCAGCCCGAAGACGGTGTGCAGATGGTTGAAGAACTCATGGGTCTGAGCGCGCATGGTTTCGGTGATGCTTTGGTTCATGGCCAGTTGGCTCTGCAGTTCGGCCAACTCGGTGCGATCTCGCAGAGTGGTCACCGTGCCAAGGTGCCTCCCGCGGCTCATCACCGCTCTGCGGTTGAGGACGAGGATGCGGGCTCCCGTGGACACAACGGTCTCCGTCTCATTGGCGGGCGCGAGCAGGGTTCGCCGAATTTGGTCGTCCAGGGGGAGGTCGGCGACCCGGGAACCGGCCGATCCTTCCGGCAGGCCTAGCAGCTCCATCGCGCTTTTGTTCAGGATCGTCACTCTGCCGTCGGCTCCGACCCCGATGACTCCTTCGCGGATGCTGAACAGCAGAGCCTCACGGTGATCGGCCAACTCGGCGATCTCATGTGGTTCCAGGCCTCGTGTTCCGCGACGTACCAGGCGGGAGAGGACCCAGGAACCCAAGACCCCAAGACCTGCCCCGATCCCCAGATAAATGAGGAGGCCCGGGACTGCGGCGACCAGCTCGGTTCCGATCGGTGGGTATTCTTCGGCGACGATGATGAGTCCGATCAAACTTCCATCGTCGCGAAGCACCGGCACGTTGGCGACGATGTATTGCTGTCGTTCAGCGGTTATGTCGCCTGCCCAGGCTTTCCCTTTTAGCGCGCTCGCTGCCACCAGATCCGCGCGTTTTCCCACGGTAGTCGGATCAGAGGAGGCGATCACCCGCCCCCCTGCATTCGTGATGGTGACGACGGAGGCGTCAGAAAGGGCTCGGGTCTTCTCCATTTCGGGGGCGAGCACGAGCGATGCTTGCGGGGTGCCCATCTGGCTGATCACGAGCGGGGTGGAGGCGAAGCTTTCGGCGATCGCGAGCATTCGCTGACCCTGTACATCATGGAATTCGGCCCGCGACTGCGAGATCGAAACGAATGTGACGGCCACGAGAACGGCCAGGATAACAGCAAGCTGAAGGAGGAAGACGCGGCCTGACAGCGTCATGCGTCTGTGGCGAACCGAACGTGACCGCAAAGACCATAACCTTCTTTGCTTGGCTAACAGTGACAATGAATGCGACCGCATCCAGAATCTGATGGTAGTCACACTGAAGACGTTGGCGACAACGAAGCAAAGGAGCTGAAGATGATCCCGAAGTCACTTCACGCTTTTATATTCGCGGTGATCATCTGTATGGGGTCGGCTGGCTGTACAGCCGCCGGCGATGGAAGCAGCCAACTGCACACGATGACGATGATGGTGCCGAACACCCCAGGCGGCGGCTACGACATCTCGGCACGCACCGTGACGAACATCATGGAAAAGACCAACATCACCGGCCACATCGATGTGTTCAATGTCGTCGGCAGTGATGAGACCGTTGCCCTGGCGCGTCTCACGAAGGAATCCGGCAATCCGAATCTGATGATGATGATGGGTCTGGGCATGGTCGGCGCGTCCTACGGGGTGGGTTCGAAATACAGTCCCTCCGACGCCACCGCATTGGCCGAACTCACCGAGGAGCCCGAGGCGGTCGTCGTCGCCGCCGATTCGCCGTTTAAGACTGTCGACGAGGCGATCACGGCGTGGAAGGCGAGCCCTGCGACCTTCGCCATAGGGGGCGGCTCCTCTCGAGGGGGGCCCAACTACCTCTTCCCGATGGAGTTGGCGCAAGCCGTCGGGATCCAACCCGCAGCAGTCAAATACGTTGCCTATGCGGGAGATGGTCAGATGCTCCCGGCGCTGTTGACCGGCACGATCCAGTTCGGCGCATCGGGACTGGCCGAATACCGCGATCAGATCGCGGCCGGGCAGGTTCGGGTCCTCGCGGTCTCGGCTGCTCACCGGATCACAGGAACCACGACTCCCACCCTGAAAGACTCCGGCATCAATCTGGTCTACCTGAACTGGCACGGGGTGCTGGCACCGCCCGGCATTTCGGCAGCGATTCGGGCTCGTCTCATCGACATCCTGACAAAACTGCACAATTCGCCTCAGTGGCGGCAGGCGCTGACCGATAACGGATGGGGCGACGCCTTCATCACGGGCGACCGATTCGCCCGGTTTATCAGAGCACAAGAACGCCTTGAGGCCAGAACCATGAAAGAGCTGGACCTGCCGCCGAAGACCTGACTGTCCTAACGGGCGAACCGCACCTAGCTCTCCTCCGTGCACCATCCCCGGGGAACCCGTCGCGCATTTAACATGATCTATTCTCGTGTCCTATCACCATGAAGGAGTGTCCCAATGACTAACGAACTGGGCGTGAACCCAACCACCGATCCGGATGTCGTCGTCGAGTTCCGCGCCGTCGGAAAACGCTTCGGCCAACTCCAGGCCCTCAGGAATATCAACCTCACGGTAAGGCGCGGCGAAGTGATCGTCATCGTGGGACCCTCCGGTTCGGGTAAGTCCACCCTCTGTCGCACGATCAATCGCTTGGAGACGATCGACGAAGGGTCGATCTTGATCGACGGGCACCCCCAGCCGTCGGAAGGCAAGGCGCTCCATAAGTTCCGCACCGAGGTCGGCATGGTTTTCCAGTCCTTTAACCTCTTCGCCCATAAGTCGATCCTGGACAACATCACTTTGGCGCCTCGCAAAGTCCTGGGTCGCGACAAAGCCTCGACTCGAGCTCGTGCCCTCGAACTGCTCGACATGGTGGGAATCCGCTCGAAAGCGAACGCGCTGCCCATACAGCTCTCCGGGGGTCAAGCGCAGCGCGCGGCCATAGCGAGGGCGCTCGCCATGGATCCCAAAGTCATCCTCTTCGACGAGCCGACCTCGGCGTTGGACCCGGAAGCCACCCAAGACGTTCTGGCGGTCATGCGCAGGCTGGCGGAAGGGGGCACGACGATGATCGTCGTCACGCACGAGATGTCGTTCGCGAAGTCGTGCGCAGACCGAGTCGTCTTCATGGCGGACGGCGTGATCCTTGAGGTCGCCGACCCGGAAACGTTCTTCTCCGCTCCCAAGAGCCCGCGGGCTCAAGATTTCCTCTCTTCCGTGCACTGAGCCGATCGTCGCCCAGCTCACGGATGCCCGAAACACCGAATGTCCACGAAAAACAATCGAAGGAGTAATGATGAAGAAATACCGCAATGTAGCGGCGCTAGCGGCAGGAGCCGCCATCGCGATTACGCTGAGCGCCTGCGCAGGCACCGCGACGCCGGATGCCGGCGCGAAAGCATCCGCGAAGGCGTTCCCGGCGGGGAGCACGATGTCCAAGATCCAGAAGCGCGGCAAGCTGATCGTTGCCGTCAAGGATGACTTCCCGCTGTTCGGAATGAAGAACCCAGTGACCGGGAAGCTGGAAGGAATGGACATCGAGCTTGCTCAGCTGCTGGCCAAAGACCTCACCGGCAGCGCCGACAACATCCAATACGTGACAGTCTCCAGCGCTGACCGTGAGGCGTTCCTCGAACAGCACAAGGTCGACGTGGTGATCGCGACGTATCCGCCGAACCCGGAACGTCAAAAGGCGGTGGATTTCGCCGGCCCCTACCTGATGAGCCCGGTCTCGGTCATGGTACGTAGCGGCTATAGCGGTATCAATCAGCCCTCTGACATGAACGGCAAGAACATCTGCGTCACCGCAGGTTCGGGAGCCGTGGCGATGGTTCCGCAAAATGCGCCAAGCGCCAAGCTGACAACGTTCGGCACCATCACCGAATGCATGCAGGGTCTCGAGCAGAACCGCGTCGACGGGGTCGCCACGACCAACTCGATCCTTCTCGGACTCATCAGTCAGAATCCCGGCAAATTCGAGATCGCGAAGGGCGATCTGCTGAAGGACGGCAAGGTGGCCTCGGACAACGACTCGATCGGGTTGCCGAAGGGAGACAAGGCCTTCCATGACTACCTTGACTCCTTCTTGAAGAAGATCGAAGCCCATGGCGACTGGATGAAGATCTACAAGGACACGGTAGGCACGATCGCGCCTGGCGATGCGACGCCGCCGCCCATCCTCTACTAACCCTCCCCCTCCATCAGCAGAGACAAACAGCCGTGTCATTCCTCTTACCGCACCTCGCTGAGTTCGGCTGGGGCATCCTGCTCACCCTTGCACTGATCGTGCTCGGGTGGGCGGGTGCCCTGGCCCTCGGAACGGTGCTTGCGGCGCTTCGCGCCAGTCCGATCCGCACCGTCCGCACGTTCGCCGGTACCTATGTGCTGATCTTCCGAAACATCCCACTCCCGGTTCAAATGGTGTTGTTCGTCTTCGGGCTACCGCTCGTGGGCATTCAGTTCTCGTTGTTCGCATCCGCTGCGATCGTCCTCGTCATCTACACGGCACCGTTCGTCAGCGAAACGTTGAGGTCCGGGATAAACACCGTGACCGCGGGCGAGCTGGAAGCAAGTCGCGCCTTGGGGTTTTCCCCGGTGGGATCCATGCGATTCCTGGTTCTGCCACAGGCATTCGCGTCCATGACCCAACCGATGGGAAACGTATTGATCACCATGGTAAAAAACACGTCGGTTGCGGCGGTGGTGGGCGTCGCGGAATTGACCTTTACTGCAGACAAGGTCGCGATCGAAGAGGTGCAACCCTTCATCGTCCTCGGTGGTGCGGCAGTCGCCTACATTGTGATCGGCCTCATACTGAGACGGCTGATCGCGGTCCTCGACCGAAGGGTGGCGTTCAGCAGATGAATGCGACAGCGCTGTTCGACGAGCCGGGTCCGCGCACCCGCCGCCGTCACAAGATCATTGAAATCGTCTCCGGCGCGGCCATTGTCGCATTGGCGGTGTGGGTCGTGGCTGCGCTGAGTGCCCATGGCGTGTTCAGCGTCTCAGCATGGTCACCGTTTGCCCAATGGGGACTCTGGCAACTTCTGGGTACCGGCCTCGTAAACAACATCACCGCTGCCGCCGTCGCGATGATCCTGTCGATGCTGGTGGGGTATCTGCTCGCGTTCGGGCTGCTGTCGCCGAACACGGTGCTGCGGTACTCCTGCCAAGGATTCACTGCGATCTTCAACAGCATCCCCGTGTTACTCCTTCTATTCTTCACCTCGCTGATGCTTCCCTCCTGGGGCCTGCAATTCTCTGACTTCTGGTTCCTCGTCTTCGCGCTCACGCTCTACAGCGGCGCCGTGATCGGTGATTTGATCCGAGCCGGCGTTCAGGCGCTGCCACACGGCCAGTCGGAGGCGGCGACCGCGCTGGGTTTCTCTCCAACGCGCACCCTTCAGCTGGTCCTCCTTCCGCAGGCACTGCGATCGATGAGCCCGGCGTTGGTGAGCCAGTTAGTGATCATATTCAAGGGCACTTCGTTGGCATACGTTCTCGGTGGATACGTAGAGTTGCTGCACTCGGCCACTCTGATCGGCGCCTACTACAGCCAGTCCGCGCTACAAGCGCTCTCAGTCGCCGCGGTGCTGTTCATGCTCGTCAACATCGGTCTGGCCGCTATGGCCAAAGCAATCGAACGCAGGGAACAGCGACGATACGGACTCCAGTCGACTTCAGGTGATAGCTCAGAACTGATGGGTCTTGACCCAGCAAGGAGAGTTTGACCGTTGGGGCCGCGCGGTAAGTGAAGCGGACGGCAACGCTAAGTTCTCAGAGGACGATGCCCAATCAAGCAGCTCTGCCAGATGCGGCACCAGAGGTTCTGCCGACGGCCCGGCTACGCAGTCTCATGTGCTAACTCATGTGCTACCGACCACGTAG
>DMKW01000251.1:0-1292 GCA_003454135.1 Microbacteriaceae bacterium | reverse complement strand
TCTCCGCCCATAACAGCAACGCTCCGGGATGCCCGCCGCTACCCGTAGACCGATCGGTCGGGACAGCATCGTTCTGCGCGTATGATTAGCCAACAATTATCGGGGACATTCCACCGCGGCACCCTCCGCGCCCAGTCCCCGTTCCGCCGCGGTGAAGTGGTGGCAGCCCCGGGAGAATCGTGACGACGGACACACACACACTTGCACTTCGCGTGCGTGTGCGCCCCAAGCGCGGGATCGTGCGCAGCGGGCTGCTGATCCTCCTGATCGTGCCGCTGCCGATCTTCGCATCCCTCGCCTTCCTCAACGCCCAGAACGGGCCGTGGCCGTTCGCGGCGGTCGGGGAGGCCCTCTGCCTCGCCCTGGCTGCTCTCGGCCTGCTCATCCACCGCCGGGTGTTCATCGGTGTCACGGCAACGACGATCGAGGAGCGCGGCTTCCGGGGGCGCCATACCTCGCTCCCGGTCTCGGACATCGCCACGATCGTGCTGGCGCACACCTACACGGCCGCCTCAGCGGACACGCTCCCACAGTTGCTCGTGCTCGACCGGGCAGGCAGGCGGATGCTGCGCATGCGCGGCGTGTTCTGGTCCGAAGAGTCCATGCTCGCCGTGGCCGGTTCCCTCGGTGAAGAGGTGGAGCACGTGGCGGAGCCGATGACGACGGCGGAGTTCTTTTCGCGCTACCCGGGCACCGCGTACTGGTTCGAGAATCGGCCGCACGTCGCGATCGCCGCGCTCGCTGTGGCGCTGCTCACCTGTGTCGGCGTCGTGCTCGGGCTCATGCAGCTTCTCGGCCTTCCGATCGCCGCGTAGGCCAGGCTAGCGGCGCCGCAGGGTGCCGAAGATTCCCTTGACGACCGCGCTCACCACGGACTTGCCGGCCGATGATCCGAGGAGGTCGGTCACCGGATTGCTCTCTGCTCGCCGGGCCGCCGGCTTACGGGCGCTCGCCCTCGAGGCCGCCGGCTGCGACTTCTTCGCCTCGCGCAGCATCCGCTCGTATTCGGCCTGCTGCGCCTTGGCCTCCTCGGCCTGCTGTTCGGCCGTCTCTGCCGCCGCAGCCGTCGCCGCGGCGGCCTCCAGCTTGCGCCCCAGTATCTCCCTGGCGGACTCGTTGTCGATCGCGGTGCCGTACTTCGCCAGCAGCGAGGAGTCGGCCACCGATGCGTCGACCCGGTCGGGCGGCGTGGGTGACATCGACCCCTGAGGCGCACGCAGCCGAGTCCAGGCCACCGGTGTCGGGGCGCCTTTCTCGTTCATGACCGTGACAATCGCCTCGCCCGTCGCGAG
>DMKW01000263.1:915-4274 GCA_003454135.1 Microbacteriaceae bacterium | reverse complement strand
GAGGATCGTGTGATCGGTCTGCCGTCGTGGCGCGGTACCCCCGATGACCGGGAGCGCACGCTCGCAGTCATCGATTCGTGGGCGGGGAGCGAAGCCATCGGTGAGCTGGTGGCCGCGTTCGGCGGATCTGTCGCCGGGCTCGCGGGCCACGACCTGCTCGCACAGCTCGACGCCTTTTCAGCCCAGCACTGGGACTTTCGGGCCGGTCGCGAACGCAATCTCGCCGACGAGGTGGCCCTGACGCCCGCGCAAGACGAGCTCATCCTCTCCCGGGCGAG
The DNA here is from genome assembly GCA_003454135.1 of Microbacteriaceae bacterium. Classification (GTDB taxonomy): domain Bacteria; phylum Actinomycetota; class Actinomycetes; order Actinomycetales; family Microbacteriaceae; genus Lacisediminihabitans. The sequence continues at coordinate 3,996 of DMKW01000263.1, read as the reverse complement.
CGCGCTCGGGCTCGCGGGCATCGAGCGGCCCTCCCGCACGCGCTACGACACCGTGCTCATGACCGGCGGCATGATTCGCGCGGGAATCGTGAAGCCGCGATTCGTGGCCGAACTCTTCGAGCGGGGGCTCACGGCGGAGCGCGTGGTGTTTCTCGGCGGGTTCCGCGCGTTCGCCGGTGACGAGATCGAGATCGCGCGGGCGCTGGGCCTCAAAGGCGGCGACGAGTTCGCCGCGATGGTGGCGGGGATGGAACTCGCCTTCGGGCCCCTTGGCGAGCCCGAGGTGCGGGAACGGATGACGGACAACCGCAACCTGTCGTGGCGGGAGTACTCGTGGCCGACTCCGCAGGCGCGACTGAGCGTGCTCGCCGCTCCGTCGTCGGATCCCGACCGCCGCGCGAACTCCGCCGACACCTTTCGGTTCTGGGCGGAACACTGCCGGGCGGCATCCGAGCGATCGGTGCTCATGGTGACGACACCGATCTACGTGCCGTACCAGGGCGCCGCGGCCGTGGAGATTCTCGGGCTCGACTACGGCCTCGCCGTGGAGACCGTCGGCGTGAGCGCGACGGCGAGCGACCTTGGCGAATACAGCCAGCCATTCCTGCCGAGGCACCACCTGCAGGAGTTGCGCGCGGCCATCGGCGCCATGCGGTCGCTGCACGAAAGGCTGCTCGACCGACACAATCGGTAACGCCGATTTGTGGCCATGTCATCCAGTTGGCACACTGGCATGGATTGCCTCCGCAGCATCCTTTCTCGTGTCGCTCATCGTCGTGTGGCCTTTCCCATTGCGAGCGACCGGTTTCCCGATGATCTCCCTCCAGAACGTCAGCAAGTCCTTTGGCGTCGGTTCGTCTGAGGTTGTGGCTCTCGACCGGGTCGACCTCGACGTCGCCGACGGCGAAATCTTCGGGGTTGTGGGCCAGAGCGGCGCGGGCAAGAGCACGCTCATCCGATCGGTGAACCTTCTCGAACGTCCCGATTCCGGCACCATCATCGTGAACGATCGCGAACTGACCTCCCTCTCCGACGCGGAGCTCCGCCTCGAGCGGCGCAAGATCGGCATGATCTTCCAGCATTTCAACTTGCTCTCCAGCCGAACCGTGCGCGGCAACGTCGAACTCGCCCTCGAGGTGACTGGTGCGGAGCGCCGCGAGCGCCGTCGCCGCGCCGACGAGATCCTCGACCTCGTCGGGCTCACCGCCAAGGCCGACGTCTACCCGAGCCAGCTCTCGGGGGGGCAGAAGCAGCGGGTGGGGATCGCCCGTGCGCTCGCGGCGAAGCCGACCGTGCTTCTCTCCGACGAGGCGACGTCCGCCCTCGATCCGGAGACGACGCGCTCGATCCTCGAACTCGTTCGCACGATCAATCGCGAGCTCGGACTCACTGTGTTGCTCATCACCCACGAAATGGATGTCGTGAAGACGGTGTGCGACTCGGCTGCACTGCTCGAGGCGGGTCGCATCGTCGAACAGGGGCCGCTCGTGTCGCTGATTTCGACGCCGGGTTCCCGGCTCGCCAGGGACCTCTTTCCTCTCGGTCCCGTGCCGCAGCACGCCGGAAGCACGGTGATCGAGATCACGTTCAGCGGCGGCTCGGCCGATCGTCCGGTGATCGCGCAACTGTCGCGCAATCACCGCCTCGACGTGAGCATCCTCGGCGCCGTCATCGAGAACATCGGCGGCAGCCAGGCCGGTCGCACCCGGCTCCTGCTTCCTGGCTCCGCCGCGCGCGCCCGTGCGGCGATCGACGACCTCCGATCGCAGGGACTTCTCGTCGAGATCGTGGGGGAGGAGACGCAATGATCGATCCGAGTGCACCGGGATTCTGGCAGAACCTGCTCGGGGTCGTCATGGTCGGCACCGGCCAGACCCTGTACATGGTGGGTGTCGCCCTCGCCGTGACCATCGTCGTCGGGCTGCCGCTCGGCATCGCGCTCGTCGGCACGGAGCGCGGTGGCCTCTTTGCGGCGCCTTTCGGGTCGCGGGCCGTCGGCCTCGCGACCAACCGGATTCTCGACCTCGTCGTCAATCTCGGGCGCTCCATTCCGTTCATCATCGTGATGATCGCGATCATCCCATTCACCCGACTCATCGTCGGTACGTTCATCGGCACGACGGCGGCGATCGTTCCCCTCTCGATTGTCGCCATCCCGTTCTTCGCGAGGATGGTGGAGATCGCCCTGAAGGAGATCGATCCCGGCCTCACCGAGGCGGCCCAGTCGCTCGGGGCGACACGGTCGCAGATCGTGCGCAAGGTCTTCATCCCTGAGGCGATGCCGAGCGTTGTGCTCGGGCTCGCGACGACCATCACCTCGATTATCAACTTCTCCGCGATGGTGGGTGTCGTCGCCGGCGGGGGCCTCGGCGACGTCGCGTTCCGCTATGGCTACCAGGCGTTCAGCCCGACCTACGTGCTCGTCGTGATCGTGATCATCTTCGTGATCGTGCAGCTGATCGCGACCGTCGCCGCCGTGATCGCCCGTCGACTCGGCCATGCCTCCACCTCCCAGCCCGGCCTGCGCGCGGTGCTCGCGCCGGTGTCGCGGCAGCAGAGCATCTGACCCACCTAAGAAAACGAAGGAACTACCCGCATGAGAATCTCCACCCGCCTCGCCAGTGCAGCAGCCGTCGTCGCACTCGCCGTCGGCCTTGCCGCCTGCTCTTCGAGCGCCCCGGCCACGAGCCCGACTGTGAAGAGCCTCGGCACGATCAACGTCGGCGCGCTGCAGACCCCGGCCGGCGACATCCTCAAATATGTCTCGGACAACCTCGCGGCCGATGCCGGGCTCACGATCACGTTCACGCCGTTCACCGACTACAACACGCCGAACACGGCCCTGAGTGACGGCTCGATCGACGCGAACCTGTTCCAGAACAGCACCTTCCTGCAGACCTACAACACCGCAACCAAGTCGACCCTCGTGAGCGCCGGCGAGGTCTACCTGCCGAGCGCCGCCTTCTACAGCGACAAGATCTCGAGCGTCAAGAAGCTCGCGAACGGCGCGAAGATCGCCGTTCCGAGCGACCCGACCAACGAGGGACGCGCCCTCAAGATCCTGGCCTCGAAGAAGCTCAT
>DMKW01000263.1:0-768 GCA_003454135.1 Microbacteriaceae bacterium | reverse complement strand
GTGGAGATCGACAACGCCACACTCGCGCGCTCGCTTCCGGATGTCGACGCGGCGTTCGTGACCATCTCGTTCGCGCTCCCCGCCGGCCTCACCTCCAAGCAGGCGATTCTCGTCGAAGGAAGCGACAGCCCGTACTACAACGTGCTTGCCACGTCGAAGAAGCTCGAGAAGGACCCGCGCGTGCTCGAGCTGTACAAGCTGCTCACCTCAACCGCGACCCAGAAGTACATCACGAAGACTTGGGGCGGCCTCGTCGTTCCGGTCGCGAAGTAACGCTTCTGCGGCGCAGCCGGCGTGCGAGCGGTTTTGATAGCTGGCGATCTGTAGTAATCTTGACAAGTTGTCTGGCTCACCAACCTGGTTGGTAAGCCAGACGGCATGGGTCCATGGCGCAGCCCGGTAGCGCACCTGCATGGCATGCAGGGGGTCAGGGGTTCGAATCCCCTTGGATCCACAAAAGTCGTTGGTCAGACGGCCATTTCTGAATCCTGAACAAGGGATCAGGGATGGCCGTTCTCAATTGATCCGCCCCTTCAGTGCATTCTTCTGGCACTCTCGAAGTCTCTCGGGTGTTCGGGGGAGGGTGCGCGCCTATCGTGCATGACCACCGAATCCGCCAGCCCCCGCCGGCGTCGAGTCGATCCCATCTCTGCCAGATCTGGCCTCCCGACTCGGCGTCACCGCCCAGAGGATCCACGACTTGCGCGACCAGGGCCGCGGCTCGCGGGGCTTCGGACTCGCCTTGGAGGTGCCGGTGAATGGACCTGT
>DMKW01000017.1:818-3222 GCA_003454135.1 Microbacteriaceae bacterium | reverse complement strand
GCGACCACCGAGATCTACACAGAGTAGATCGTCGGCAGCGTCAGATGTGTATAAGAGACAGGTGCCACGCGGCGTAACTGTCGCCGGCGCCGTGGCTGAGCTGGCTCGTCACGAGAAGAGGCACGACGACGGCGACCACGGCGTTGAACGCCGCCAGCCAGATCGGCATGCGCGGCGTGCGGGAGATCCAGAGGCTCGCCGCGGTCGCCACGGCGTACAGGATCATGGCCGCGACATACGGGGCCTTCTCCCGCGGCACATCGATCGACACCGTCGCGAGCAGCAGGTGGTACGCCGAGAAGATCGCGGCGAGGCCGATGATGAGGTAACGGGGCACGGTGATGTTCACGACGCCACCTGCTCCCACCCGGCGTCGGCGAGCGTCGCCGCGCTCTCGGGCCGCGGCCAGAGGATGCGGATGACGGTGCCGAGGCCCGCCTCCGACTCGATCTCCACCATTCCGCCGGCGTTCGCCACGCGTTCGATGATCGATACCCTGAGGCCCAGGCGTTCGCTGGGAACGGTGTCGACGGCGAAACCCGCTCCCGTGTCTCCGACCTCTACCCTGATGCCGCCCCCGTCGCCTTCGACGATCGACAGCCAGCGCCTGACCTCCGGTCCGTGCCCAGCGTGCTGCAGGCTGTTGACCATGGCCTGCACGGATGCCGAGTAGACCGCCTCGGCCGACTGCACCGAGATGATTCCCGAGCCCACCTGCTGGGCGCGGAGCTCGAAGGGGGCGGAAAGCGTGGATGTCGCGCCCATGATGCGGTGGGCGAGCTGGTCCATGCTCATGGTCGCGTCGTCATCCGGAGACGTCTCGGCGGCATCCTTGAGGTGGCCGATGGCGTTGCGCGCCATTCGTGTCGCGAGTTCCTTCGCCTGCGGGGTGTAGGAGCGCGCCGCCGACAGCAGGGTCGTGAGCACGCTGTCGTGAACGATCGAGTCGACCTGCACGCGCTCGACCTCCGTGGCATGCTGCCGCACCGCGTGCGAGTAGCGCTCGAGGGCGGCAACCTGGGCGGCGTCGACCGATGCCGCCGCCTGCCGCAAGAGCGTGATGAGGATGAGTACTCCGCCGCCGAGAATGATTGCATAGGCCGTGTCGAGGGACGCCGCCTCCCAGTCCTTGCCCCCGCCGGACGGCGTGATTCGCACGACGCCGTAGATGATCGGCGCGACAACGAGGTAGGCCGTGGCCGCCCAGGTGCTGAGGCCCACGGCCGCGGCGGACGTCGCAACCGTCACGAGCAGCCACAACCACGGGCGATCCGTTTCGACCTTCGACGGGTCGATGACGACGAAGGGCCAGCTCACGAGGGCCGCGAGAAAGGCGAAGGCGATGTAGGTGTTGACGGCGCGCACGAACTTGCGCGCGAACGAGGCGACGACGGAGGCGAGGATGCCGCCGAACACCGCGACGATCATGAGCGAGGCGAACGCCTGCTGCATTTGCGGCAATTGGCCGAGCACCACCGGCACGGACTGCGCGCCGAACACGAATCCGAAGATCGCGACCGAACGCGACACAACGGTTTCGATCTGTCGGCGACTGATCGGATTGTGGGGCTGCCTGCCGAGCGCCCCCGCAACATCCGGCGCCGGGTTAGCGGCCATCGGCATCCGGGTCCAGGCCCGGAAGGATGCCGTCTTCGACGGCCCTGCGCAACAGGTCGACCTTGGTGGGGGCCGGGCGACCGACCTCCACGTACTTCACGCGAATGCGATCGAGGTACTCGCGCGCCGTGGAGTAACCGATGCCGAGCTGTTGCGCGGCGAGCTTAAGCGGCAGGCCCGACGCGTAGAGGTGCAGGATCTCGCGCTCGCGACGGCCGAGCTGCGCCTTCGCGAAGTCCCGGTCGGCATCGATCGCGGTGGCCCACTCGAGGTTGTTGAGCACCTCGCCTCGGGCGACCGTCTCGACCGCGGACATCACGGTCTTCGTCGCCGACGACTTGGGGATGACGCCGGCCGCGCCGGCCGCGAGCGCCTCGCGAACTGAGGCCACCCGATCGGCGATGCTGTGGATGAGCACGGCCGAGCCGGTCGCCTGGACGCGCTTCACGTTCTCGGTGACCGTCGATCCGTCGCCGAGCGAGAGATCGAGCACGACGACGTCGTTTTCGCGGCCGTTGAGGTTGTCGACGAATTCCTGCACGGATGCCGCGGCGAGGATGAAATCGAATCCGGCATCAATGCATGCGGCCTTCAAGCCGAGGCGCACGGATTCGTGGTCGTCGACCACCGAGACACGCACTCCGGTACGACGGGCACCTGCGCGCGGCTCATCTATCGTCGTCTGCTCCATCGTCGATCCTGTCTTCAGCGGGGCACTGGCACCCTGATGCTACTGACCCAATGGTAATGGTCGGGCGCTCTCCACAGTCGCGCCACGACGCTCAGA
>DMKW01000017.1:0-625 GCA_003454135.1 Microbacteriaceae bacterium | reverse complement strand
GGGAAGAGATCGAACGCGCGCAGGCCGCTCAGCTCGTACCCGCTCGCGCCGAAGAGTGCGACGTCGCGCGCAAGGGCGACCGGGTCGCACGCCACGTACACGATCTGGGCGGGGCCGAAGGCGACGAGTTCGGCCACGACCTCTTTGCCTGCACCGGAGCGTGGCGGATCCAGGATCACGGTGCCGCGCTGCAGGCTCTCGCGCTCGTGCGCCCCCGCTGACGTCGAGAGCCGCCGCAGGTACTGTTCGACCCGCGCCGTGACCGCGGCGGACCCCATCCATTCCGCCAGATTTTCCGCGGCGTGGTCGGTGGCGAGGGGGTCGCTCTCCACCGTTGTGATGCGCACGTGGTTGCCGAAACGATCGCCGACCGCCGCGGCGAGCAGGCCGACGCCGCCGTACAGGTCGAGGTTGGCGGCTCTCGGATCGAAGAGGGACTCGTCGATGGCCTCTTGCACCGCGGCGGTGAGCGTCTCGGCGGCGTGGCGGTGCACCTGCCAGAACCCGCGGGCGTCGAGGCGGAACTCGCGGTCCCCCACGCGCTCGGTGATGCGGTGGCACCCCTTCTCCGCTCGGCCCTTCTCCGCTCGGCCCATGTCCGGGCCCCCCGCTCTGCGCGTTCCGC
>DMKW01000219.1 GCA_003454135.1 Microbacteriaceae bacterium | reverse complement strand
CACGATCGCTCGACGCCGTCACACTCGGAACAGTTGTTCAGGCGGGAGTTGGAGCGGGCCCAGCTCGCCAGGCGGCGCTCGCGGGCGGCGTACCGCTCACTGTTCCAGCGACGACCATCAACAAGCTGTGCCTCTCGGGGCTAACAGCCGTTGGGCAAAGCGACCTGGCGATTCGGGCTGGGTACTGGAGGGTGGCGCTCGCCGGCGGCATGGAGTCAATGAGCAACGCTCCGCACCTCCTCCGCGGAGCGCGACGCGGCTATCGGTACGGACAGGCAGCCGCAGAAGACGCGCTCGAACGAGACGCGCTGATCTGCTCCATAGAGAACGTCGTCATGGGCGCCGCGACCGACCGCCACCAACGGGCGCTCGGAATCTCACGACACGACCAAGACCAGTTCGCCGCCGAATCGCATCGACGGGCCGCCGCCGCTATCGCCGCGGGCCGGTTCGACGATGAGATCACTGCGGTCACGATCGCGGGCCGTGGCGGTGACACGATCGTCATTCGCGACCAAGGTGTGCGGCCGGAGACGACGGAAGCGGCGCTCGCCGCGTTGACCCCAGCATTCGGTTCTGAGGGCACGATCACTGCGGGTTCTGCCTCTCAGCTTTCCGATGGTGCTGCTGCGCTTGTGGTCATGAGCCGTTCGGAGGCAGAGCGGCGCGGATTGGAGTGGCTCGCCGAGATCGTCTCCTACGGCACCGCCGCTGGTCCCGACTCCTCGCTCCTACTTCAACCCGCGTCTGCAATCACTGACGCACTGCGCAGACAAGATCAAATCGGCCTCGACGATCTGGCAGTGATTGAAATGAACGAAGCATTCGCAAGTGTTCCGCTGGCGTCGGCACGCGAACTTGGCATCGACATCGACCGCGTCAATCCAAACGGTGGCGCGATCGCCCTGGGGCATCCTGTGGGTATGAGCGGCGCGCGGTTGGTGCTCACGCTCGCATACGAGCTTCGGAGGCGGGGCGGCGGCTACGGAGCGGCCGCGCTGTGCGGGGGAGGCGGCCAGGGCGACGCACTCATCATTCGTGTATGAGCGCTGCCAAGAGATCGGGCTGGGTGATGAAATCGAGATGAGACCGAAGGAAATCGCAAGATGAGAGTACAAGGCCATGTTGCTCTGGTCACGGGAGGGGCGTCAGGTCTTGGTTTGGCGGCGGCGCGCGCACTCGTCGAAGGCGGTGCTCGCGCCATCATCGTTGATCTGCCCTCTTCGAACGGCGCTGAGGTGGCGGCTCAGTTGGGATCGGGCGTCCGATTCATATCGGCCGACGTCACCGATGAGGCGCAGGTGAGCCTCGCGGTCGATGCCGCATCCGAGTTCGGCGGTCTCGATATTGTCGTGAACTGTGCGGGCATCGCTCCTGCCGCTCGAGTGGTGGGCAAGAACGGTCCGGTCCCGCTCGACTTGTTCGCGCGCGTCGTTCAGATAAATCTGATTGGCACATTCAACGTGATCCGGCTTGCTGCGGCCCGGATGTGCGAAACCCCTAACGAAGGCGAAGAGAGAGGCGTCATTATCACGACCGCATCGGTAGCCGCCTTCGAGGGGCAGATCGGGCAGGCTGCCTACTCGGCGTCTAAATCCGGAGTCGTCGGAATGACTCTTCCCATCGCCCGCGAGCTCGCCGCCCACCGCATCCGAGTCGTAACGATCGCTCCAGGCCTGTTTCATACTCCGATGTTCGATTCGCTGCCCGCCGACGCGATCTCGTCTCTTGCGTCGCAGACCCCCCACCCCGCACGCCTGGGTAGACCCGAAGAGTACGGAGCACTAGTGCGCCACATTGTCGAGAATCCAATGCTCAATGGCGAGACTATTCGCTTGGATGGTGCAATCAGGATGGCGCAGAAATGAGCCTCGGCGATTGTGGAGCTTCGCCGAGGCCGATGAGAGCCTTCCTTGGTTCGCGAAAGACGGACGGGCATGCTCATTCTCTAAGACCGAGTATCTTGCATGCCACCTCTTCTTCCGAGACAACACCCGGACTTCGGCGATGCGAGGGAGCGGGTCGAGGACATCGTTCGAGAGCTCAGGCAGCTACGAGTCCACGGTTGAACAGTATTTAGCGATATCTCAAGATTGAACTAAATTGATTCGCCGAATCCCAAAACTGCGGCGGATGATCTGCTCTGCTTGACATGGAACAAGGTCCATCAATTCGCACCTTTAGGAGCACGAATATGTTGCGCATGGTACTGCTTGGAGCACCCGGCGTTGGGAAGGGCACCCAGGGGCAACTCCTTGCCACCGCGATGAGTCTCCCCTATCTCGGTACCGGCGAGTTGATGCGAGCGGAGATGGAGCGTGCCACGCCGCGGGCCGCGCAGATGAGGGCTGACATTAATGCTGGACGACTTGTTCCGGACGAGCTGGCGTTGGACATAATCGGGGAGATGGTCGTCCAGAATGAACAGGGATTCATCCTTGACGGGTTTCCCCGAACCGTCGCTCAAGCGCGTTCACTTGACAAGCTCATCGAGCCGCGGCTGATGGAAATAGATGCAGTCATCCGATTTCAGCTTGACGAGTCCGAGATTCTCCGTCGCCTTTTGTTGAGGCGCCGCGCAGACGACGAAGCAGCGATTGTACGCGCACGACTCGATACCTACTCCTTGAACGAAGAGGAGATAGTCAATCACTACCAGGGACGCATCGTCGAGCTTGACGCGAGTGGCGATGAGGAGACGGTCTTCGACCGACTTCTCGAGGCCGTGAGAGAGGTTCTTCCGAGATGACCGCTCGACAGGCCCGCTAGGGCTTCGGGGTCGTCGAAGTTCGTGCACCGTTTTCAGCCTGCCGAGCATGACGCACGCCCCGCGCGCGCAGAATCGGGTGCAT
>DMKW01000020.1:2311-7030 GCA_003454135.1 Microbacteriaceae bacterium | reverse complement strand
CTCAAGCTCAAGGAGCTCGCCTACATCCACGCGGAGGGATTCGCCGCGGGGGAGCTCAAGCACGGTCCGATCGCGCTCATCGAGCCCGGCCAGCCCGTCTTCGTGATCGTGCCGAGCCCGCGCGCGAAGGATTCGCTGCATCCGAAGGTCGTCTCGAACATCCAGGAGATCCGAGCCCGCGGCGCCCGCGTCCTGGCCATTGCCGAGCAGGGGGATGCCGCGGTGTTGCCGTACGCCGACATCGTGATTCCGATTCCGCTGGCCTCGACGCTCTTCGAGCCGCTACTCGCGGTGGCGCCGCTGCAGATCTTCGCGATGGAGCTCGCGGCGGCGAAGGGTCTCGATGTGGACCAGCCGCGCAACCTCGCCAAGTCCGTGACCGTCGAGTAACGGTGATCGTCGGCATCGGCGTTGACGTTGTCGACCTCGCGCGATTTGAGCGCGCGGCCGACAGGACGCCGGCGCTGCTCGACCGACTGTTCGCCGAGAGCGAACTCTGGGACGGCGCCGCCCGGCGCCCGCTCCGCTCGATGGCCGCGCGATTCGCCGCGAAAGAGGCCCTCATCAAGGCGATCGGCGACTCGACCGGCGTGCGCTGGCACGACATGGCGATCGTCTCCGACGGCCTGCGCAATCCGGCGTTCGAGGTCTACAACGCCCTCGCCGGCATCGTTGCCGCACGCGGAATTTCGGCCATCCACGTGTCGATGAGCCACGACGCCGGCGTCGCCGTCGCCTACGTCGTGGCGGAGGGAGCCGGATGACCCCCCGGCCCATGCGCGAGGCGCGCGTCGACCTCGGCGCGATCGCCCACAACGTTGACACCCTCGCGCGAGTCATCGGCACCCCGCACACGATGGTCGTGGTGAAGGCAGGCGGGTACGGGCACGGGGCAGTGGCTGTCGCGCGCACCGTGCTCGAAGCTGGAGCGGATTGGCTCGGCGTGGTCGACATCCGCGAGGCGCTCGAGCTTCGCGCGGCGGGCGTCACCGCGCCGGTGCTCGCGTGGCTGCACGATCCGGCAGCGACGTTCGACGAGGCGATCGCCGCCGACATCGACCTCGGTGTGAGCTACCCCGAGCAGCTCGAGCGCGTCGCCCACGCCGCCGGCGCCGCATCCGTCCAGCTCAAGGTTGACACGGGGCTCGGGCGCAACGGCGCGTCGGATCTCGAGTGGCCGGAGTTCTTTGCGGCGGCGGCCGCGCACGAGCGGGCCGGCCGCATCCGGGTGAGCGGTCTCTGGAGCCATCTCGCCAACGCCGGAGCCGCCGAGGACCTGCAGCAGGTCGCGGCCTTCGAAACGGCGATCGCTCTTGCCCGGTCATCGGGCCTCGACCCGCAGCTGTTGCACCTCGCGGCGACGGCCGGCGCCCTGCGCGTGCCGTCCTCCCGGTTCGACCTCGTGCGGCTCGGCATCGGGGCCTATGGCCTCTCGCCGTTCGACGACGAATCGTCGGCCGATCTCGGCCTGCGCCCGGCGCTCGAACTGAGCGCGGCGGTCGCCTCGGTCAAACGGGTACCGGAGGGCAGCGGCGTCTCGTACGGCTACGACCATCGCACGCGGGCGGCATCGACCCTCGCGCTCATTCCGCTCGGCTACGGCGACGGCATCCCGCGACACGCCTCCAATCTCGGTCCCGTGTCGATCAACGGCCGCAACTACCGCGTCGCCGGCCGGGTGGCCATGGACCAGTTCGTCGTCGACGCGGGCGATGACCAGGTCGCGGTGGGCGACCGGGCAATCCTCTTCGGCGACCCGGCGACCGGGGTGCCGTCCGCCGACGACTGGGCCGAGGCCGCCGACACCATCAACTACGAGATCGTCACGCGCCTCGGCGGCCGGATCGAGCGGACTTATCGCTAATGCACCTCACGATCCAGACTCCGGATGACATGACCGAGCTCGGTGCGGCGCTCGCGCGGCAGCTGAGGGCCGGCGACCTCGTCGCGCTCAACGGCGTGCTCGGGGCCGGCAAGACGACGCTCACCCGCGGGCTCGGCGCGGCGCTCGGCGTTCGCGGCGCGGTCACGAGCCCCACATTCGTCCTTGCGCGCACCCACCCTCGCGAGGATGGCGGGGCCCCGCTTGTGCACGTCGACGCCTACCGGCTCGGCAGCGCCGCAGAGCTCGACGACCTGGACATCGACTTCGAGGCATCCATCGTCGTCGTCGAATGGGCGGCCGGGATGCTCGACGGGGTCACGGACCACTGGCTCGAGGTGTCGATCGTACGGCCGACCGGCGGCTCGACGACGGGGCTGCACGCCGCCGACGACGACGCGGTCGAACCGCGCGAGGTGACGATCACGGGGCACGGCGAGCGGTGGCGGCGGCTTAAACTGGCCTGATGCTCCTCGCTATCGACACCTCGGCCGGATCGAGCGTCGCCGTCGTCGATCGCGACCGCGGCACCATCGTCGAACTGAACGAGGCGGACACCCGGCGGCACGCCGAGGTTATCGGCACGCTCATCTCCCTCGCCCTCTCCGAATCGGGGGTGCCGATCGCTGAGCTCTCGGGCGTCGCGGTCGGGATGGGGCCCGGCCCGTTCACCGGCCTGCGGGTGGGAATCGCGGCCGCCCAGGCCTTCGCACTCGGTGCAGGCAAGCCCATCGTGCGGGTCGTGAGCCACGACGCCGTCGCCTGGGGGCACTACGCGGCGGGCAATGCCGGCCCGCTGCTCGTCGTCACCGACGCCCGCCGGCGGGAGGTCTACTGGAGCACGTACTCGGGAGCGGACGACCACGGCCTTCCCGAGCGCTCGAGCGGTCCGGCCCTCGAGAGCCCGGCCGGGCTCGACGCGCGCGACTTCGCCGGGTACGCGCGCCTCGACGCCGCCGAGGTCTCGGCGGCATCCGTCGGCCTCCTCGCGGAGGGGCTTTTCCTGAATAAGCGGGCGTTCGCGGGCCCCGAGGCCCTCTACCTGCGCGCGCCGGACGTCACGATCTCCGCCGGACCGAAAAGGGTGAGCTGATGTCCTGGAAACTGCGCGGCGCGACCGTCGATGACCTCGACCGCATTATGGACCTCGAGACGGGAACCTTCGGCACCGACGCCTGGTCCCACGAAGCGATGCGCCGGGACCTCATCAACGCGCAGTGCCACTACCTCGTCGCCCAACGCGTCGGCTTCCCCGGCGAGATCGACGGCTACGCCGGTCTCTTCTGCCCGCCCGGCGCGCTCCAGGGCGACATCCAGACCATCGCCGTCGCCGAGTCCGCGCGACGCTCCGGGCTCGGGCGCACGCTCATGCACGCGCTCATCGGTGAGGCGCGCAAGCGCGGCGCCAACGAGGTCTTCCTCGAGGTGAGGGCAGACAACCCGGGCGCCCACCACCTCTACGAGACGCTCGGCTTCGAGGACATCGCCGTGCGGGTCGCCTACTACCAGCCGGACGGCGTCGATGCGATCGTCATGCGCCTGCTGATTCCCGAACCGCGAACACGACCGGCGGCCCTTCGAGAGCCTCGGGGACCAAATGCTCTGGGACCGGGCACCGCGTGAGCGCGCTGGTTCTGGGCATCGAGACGAGCTGCGACGAGACGGGGGTGGGCATCGTGCGCGGCACGACGCTCCTCGCCAACGTGATCGCGTCATCCATGGACGAGCATGCGAGGTACGGCGGCGTCGTTCCCGAGATCGCGGCGCGCGCCCACCTCGAGGCGCTCACCCCGGCGCTCACGGCGGCGCTCGCCGAGGCGGAGGTGTCGCTGCAGGACCTCGACGCCATCGCGGTGACGAGCGGGCCGGGACTCTCTGGGGCGCTCATGGTCGGTGTCGCCGCAGCGAAGGCGCTCGCGATCGCCCTCGACAAGCCGCTCTACGCCGTCAACCATCTCGTCGGCCACGTCGGGGCAGACGTGCTACGCGACGACGACTCGGAGATCGAGCTGCCGACCATCGCCCTCCTGGTCTCCGGTGGGCACACCTCACTTCTGCTCGTGCGCGACCTCGTCTCGGATGTCGAACTCCTCGGCGAGACGATCGACGACGCCGCGGGGGAGGCGTTCGACAAGGTCGCCCGGCTGCTCGGCCTGCCGTACCCCGGCGGCCCCGAGATTGACCGGGTTGCCGCGCTCGGCGACCCGGCGGCGATCCGCTTTCCGCGCGGCCTCAGCCAGCCGAAAGACATGCAGAGACACCGCTACGACTTCTCGTTCTCGGGCCTCAAGACATCAGTTGCGCGCTGGGTGGAGAAAACGCGTGACGCGGGCGCCGAAGTGCCCATCGCGGATGTCGCGGCCAGTTTTCGGGAAGCGGTCACCGATGTGCTGCTCACCAAGGCCGTCGCCGCGTGCCGCGATCTCGGAGTTCCTCGCCTCTTGCTCGGTGGTGGGGTCGTGGCCAACGCTCGCGTGCGGGAGGTCGCGGCTGAACGGTGCGCGGCGGCCGGAATAGCACTGCGCATCCCCCCGCTGTCGCTCTGCACCGACAACGGGGCGATGATCGCGGCGCTCGGCGCCCAGCTGATCGAGGCGGGGCATCCGCCATCCGATCTGACCTTCGGGGCGGACTCGACGCTCCCGGTGACCGTGATCCAGGCCTGAGTCGCGCGCGAAAAGGGTCGCGGCGTTGTTTGACATGCCGCAGCGTCGGTGGAAGGCTGAGAATTGCCTGATATAGACCACACTCTCAAAGGAGCTTCCCATGACTGACCCCGACAACGGCGCGGTGCCGCCGGTACCGCCGCCAGCCACGCCCGTGACTCCGCCACCGCC
>DMKW01000020.1:0-2121 GCA_003454135.1 Microbacteriaceae bacterium | reverse complement strand
CCACCCCCCGCGTACGGAGCGGCCGGCACCGTCGGCCCGAAGACCAACACCCTCGCAATCGTCGCCATCATCTTGGGCTTCCTGGTTCCGATCGGTGGAATCATCACCGGCCACATCGCCCTCGGCCAGATCAAACGCACGGGTGAAGCCGGCCGCGGTCTCGCCCTCACCGGAACGATCGTCGGTTACGTGCTCACGGTGTTCTACATCCTGCTCATCGCGCTGAGCATCATCATCCCGCTGCTGATCGTGGGAACCACTGGCAACCTCAACGGCTACTAGGCACCAGGCGAAGGGCTCGCGCACCGCGCGGGCCCTTCGCCGTTTAACCGGTCGCGGTTCGGGGCGCGATCGTGCGCGCGGTCGTCGAGTGCCTAGACGCGCTCGGCGAGCAGGGCGGTGTGCCGACCGGCCACCCGAGTGACGAACAGGGTTGCGCTCTTGTCGCCCTTGAGCGCGAGCTTCTTGCGCAACTGGGCCGGGTCGACATCCACCCCGCGTTTCTTGATCTCGAGCCGGCCGATGCCACGGCTGGCGAGCTCCTTGCGCAGTCCCCGCTCGTCGAACGGCAGCGCGTCGGTGATGCGGAAGCACGTGGCGAACGGGGTCTCGACCGCGGTGTCCGAGGTGAGGTAGGCGATGCCGTCGCTCAGCATCGTCGCGCCGAGCCGCCTGGCGAGGTCGCCGATGAGACGCGCCCGAATCACGGCCCCGTCCGGTTCGTAGAGATACTCAGCGAGGTCCCCGGTCGCGACGTCCTCGCTGTCCTCGGCGGAATGGAGCTCGGCCGTGCCGTGCGCGCCGATCACGAGCGCCGACCGACGGATGCCCGGCCGGGCGACCGCGCCGAACCAGAGCCCGAGTTCGACAACCTCCCGATCAACCGACACCCACTGCGCCTCGGCCTCGACCGGAATCAGGTCGCGGTCGATGCCGGGCCCGAGCTTGATCCCGGTCGGCAGTTTCGCCGCCGTCTCGAACGCGAAGTCGAGCGTCGGCGAGTAGTCGGCCGGATTGGTGATGCGCGAAGTGTTCGAGTGTCCGGAGGTGCGTCTCGCCGGGTCGAGGAAGACCCCGTCAAAGTCGGTGACGTCGATGGCGGTCGCGTCGGAGTTGACGACCGTCGCGTTCGGCCATGGTGCGAGGTTGTAGGCGGCGATCGCGGCCGTGACCTCGTCCACCTCGACGGCGGTCACCTCGAGGTCGATCCCGGCCATCGCCATGGCGTCGCCGCCGATGCCGCAGCCGAGGTCGACGATGCGCCACGCCCCGGCGGCCTGGAATCGTCCCGCGTGAAGCGCGGCCACGCGCAGCCGCGTCGCCTGCTCGAGACCCGCCTCGGTGAAGAGCATTCGCGAGGCGAACGGGCCGAACTTGGCCTCGGCGCGGGCCCTGAGCTTCGACTGGCTGAGCACCGCGGCGACCATGGCCGGGGAGTGCCCGGCCTTGCGCAGCTCGGTCACCGATCGCATCACGTCGGACGCCGTCTCGTACGGCGGCAGCGAATCGAGCAGCCGCAGCCCGTCGGCGGAGAGAATTTCGCGCAGCTCGGAGATTTCCATCCGCCCCATTCTGGACCCTATCCGCCTCCGAAAATTCAGGAGATTCCGGATGCCGGGCCCGTTGTGAGCGCGAACGCGGTGGTTTTCGCAGCAGTTTCCTGAATTTTCGGGCGGGAGAACGGTCACTAAACCCGGCCGTGTCTGGCACTCCAATTGCACGAGTGCTAATGCGCGGCTAAGCTACATCTGGCACTCTCGCAGTGAAAGTGCTAACCCAAGATTTCGAAGTTCTTCAGAAAGAGGTCAACCGTGTCGGTCTCCATCAAGCCGCTCGAGGATCGCATTGTCATCAAGCAGGTCGAGGCTGAGCAGACAACTGCTTCGGGACTCGTCATTCCTGACACCGCGAAAGAGAAGCCCCAGGAGGGCGAGGTCGTGGCGGTAGGACCGGGTCGCATCGACGACAACGGCAACCGCATCCCGCTCGACATCGCCGTTGGCGACAAGGTCATCTACTCCAAGTACGGCGGAACCGAGGTGAAGTACGGCGGGGAAGACCTGCTCGTGCTCTCGGCTCGCGACGTGCTCGCGGTCGTCGTCCGCTAATCCAGTTTCACTC
>DMKW01000127.1 GCA_003454135.1 Microbacteriaceae bacterium | reverse complement strand
TCGATCGTGACAGTCGTTTATGTGTGGGTGTTCGCCGCATCCGCGGGACTCATAGATGCCCGGCTCGACGTGATGGCCGTGCTCGTGACGCTGTGGGGCGTTCGCCTCACGTTCAACTTCGCGCGCAAGGGCGGCTACCGCGGTGTCGAGGACTATCGCTGGCCCGTCTTGCGGCAGCGGATGAGTCCCACGCAGTTCCAGCTCTTCACCATCTTCTTCATCGTGATCTACCAGAACATGCTGCTCGTGCTCATCACGCTGCCCGCCCTCACGGCGTTCGAGAACCGGCGCACCCCGTTCGGCATCCTCGATGCGATCGTCGCCGCGGTCTTCATGGCATTCCTGGTGGGAGAGACCGTCGCCGACCAGCAGCAGTGGAGCTTCCAGGCATGGAAGAAGGCCGAGACGGCGGACGGGCGAGTTGCGAACCCGCGCTTTCTGCAGTCCGGGCTCTTCCGCTTCTCCCGGCACCCCAACTTCTTCTTCGAGCAGGCCCAGTGGTGGACGCTCTTTCTCTTCGGCGCGATCGCCGCGGGCTCGCTGCTGCAGTGGACCGTGCTCGGCGCGCTGCAGCTGACCCTGCTGTTCGTGGGATCGACGGCATTCACCGAGGGGATCACACTCGGCAAGTACCCCGAGTACGCGGACTACCAGAGGCGCACGTCGGCCATCGTGCCATGGCCCCCGCGCACTCGTGCGGAGACCGCTCGTACCTGATGCCGGCACCCGACACGACTCGGCCAGGCTCAGCTCGGCTTGGGGAACGCCGTCCGCATGTGATCCGACGAGAGGTAGTCGGAAACGCCGATCAGGATGAGGCTGAAGACGATCTGCTCGGTGACCATCCAGAGCGGATACAGACCGGGAATCGCGGCGATCACGAGCGTGACGACCGGGAAGATCTTGCTGAACAGGCGCAACCGGCTGTAGGCCCAGTAGTAGCCCCGCTCGGCACGCCAGGAGAAGTAGAAGAGCGTGACCGTCATGGCGAGCACGACTCCCGACCGCATCCACACGGCCCACGGCACCCGTTCGCCGCGCGTCGCGAGAACGACGGCCACGACCACCGCCCCGATGCCGAGCAACACTTCCACAGCGAGCAGCCAGGAAATGGCCACGAAGGCCCGCCTCGTTGACGGATGTTCGCGCATCTCCTCGGGGATCGTGTAGCCGGCCTTCCGGCCGCCGGCGATCCGGTCGAGCCGGAGAAAGAGCGGCTCGAGCCGCGTGCCAACGCTTCGTTTTGTCACCCTACGAGAGTAGTCGGGGTGCCTCTGGGGTTTGCGCCCCACGAGCGGGTAACGTCGAAGCATGTCCTGCATCCGCTTCAACACCCCGGCGCAACGCCAG
Source organism: Microbacteriaceae bacterium (assembly GCA_003454135.1). Classification (GTDB taxonomy): domain Bacteria; phylum Actinomycetota; class Actinomycetes; order Actinomycetales; family Microbacteriaceae; genus Lacisediminihabitans. The sequence goes on along the minus strand of DMKW01000127.1, from coordinate 2,110 downwards.
GCCATGCGCGACCACCGCCCTGCGATGCTTTCGAGCAATGAGGCCGCCGCCCTGCATCCCGCTCCCCCGGTGACCGAGAGCAAGATCGCCCGCCTGCGGGTGCTCGCCGTGCACGCCAACCCCAAGATCCGGGAGAGCGTGGCGAGCAGCCTGCACACCCCTGACGACGTCTTCGCGGCCCTCGCGAGAGACCCCGATGACGGCGTGAGGTCGTGCATCGCCCGCAACGAATCCACGCCGTGCGACGTGCTGCGGAGCCTCGCCGACGACCGGTCCGAACGGGTTCGCGGTTTTCTGGCCCTCAACTTCTTCGTTCCGGCCGACGTCATGGAGTCTCTCGCCGGCGACGACAGCGCTGTGGTGCGCGGGCTCGTGAAGTGGAAGAGCTCCCTCGCCCGAGCCTGATCGGTGGATTCCGACCCCGGTGGATAGAGTCTGAGCATGGAACCAGGCGGGACGACGCGAGTCGACAGCTGGATCTGGGCGGTGAGAGTCGCAAAGACCCGGTCGGCCGCCACCGCCTTGTGCCGCGCCGGGCACGTGCAGGTCAACGGGGAGCGAGTCAAGGCCGCCCAACCCGTGCGGATCGGCGACGAGGTGCGGGTGCGCACCACCGAGACCGAGCGCACCCTGCGGGTGACACGACTCGTGGCCAAGCGAGTGGGGGCCGTGGTCGCCGCCGAGTGTTTCGAGGATCTGACCCCACCGCCGCCGCCGCGCGAAGAGGTTGCGGCGACGGCGCACCGTGACCGGGGCGCCGGCCGGCCGACGAAGCGCGAGCGACGCGACCTTGAGAAGCTCCGCGGACGCTGAACGGCGCCCATTGGGGTCGATCCGGGTTCAGGGCGCGAAGACCTCGGTGATCGTTGGCGCCCCGTGCGGCGCCGGAAGCACCTCGATCGGGTCGCTGGCTTCGATCGCGCCCGGCGTCACGACGCGAAGATAAGCACCGAGCCGCCGCTCCGCGGCGAATCTCTTCACCCAGCCACGCTCATCCGCGCCACCGACCCAGCGCGCGAACGTCGCACACGGCGAGCGCGGCATGGTCACTTCCACGACGACGTGGTCGCCGATGCGCCACCGCTCACCGATCCTTGCGCCGGAGACGTCGACTCCGTCGACCCGGAGGTTCTCGCCGAACCAGCCCGCCGCCAACTCCCGCCCCAGCTCCTTCTGCCAGTAGTCGGCGTCTTCCTGGGCGTACGCATAGAGGGCCTTGTCGGCTCCCCCGTGGTGTTTGCGGCTCACTTGCACGTCGCCGTACAGGCCGAGCGTGCGCACCCGTACAGGCCCGTCGACGGGGCGCTTGTCGATCGCCGTGACCCCCTCGGACCCGGCGTCGGGGTGCAACCCGTGCACTACGCAGGCGGCCAGGAGACGAGGTGATTGCTGCATGCTCTATTCCTACCGGACTCTGCCGCCGCGGGGCGGACGCGCGACGAAACCGGTTCTGTGTAAACAGCATGTGAAGTCTTGCGCTCCGGGTCATTTCGGCATCCCCTGAATCCCTAGGATTCGGGAATGACTGATTCATCGACGGCTCTAGCGCCCACCCTCGTCCGGGCAACGACGATCGAACCGGGAGGAATCGAAGCGATCCCGGCCGACCGCCGTCACGGCTCTCCCTGGCAGCTTTTCGCCACCTGGACCGCACCCAACCTCGAGTTCGCGACGGTGTTCGTCGGCGCCATAGCGGTGGCATTTTTCGGGCTTGGCTTCTGGCAGGCAATCGCGGCCCTTGTCATCGGCAACGCCCTCGGCGCCGCATCGCAGGGCATCCTCTCCACCTGGGGACCGCGCGAGGGCCTGGCCCAGATGGTGCTCAGCCGCACCGCGTTCGGCAGCCGTGGAAACATCCTGCCCTCGGCGCTCAACACGGTGATGGCCGGACTCGGCTGGTTCGCGGTCAATTCGGTGAGCGGCGCGTTCGCTCTCACCACCCTGACCGGCCTGCCGCTCGTGCTCTCGCTGTTCATCGTCGTCATACTCGAAGTGGCGGTAGCGTTCATCGGCCACGATCTCGTGCAAATCTTCGAGCGCTACGCGTCTTACATACTCGGGGTAATTTTCCTGGTGGCAACCGTGACGGTGTTTCTGCACGCGAAGATCA
>DMKW01000012.1:15581-15852 GCA_003454135.1 Microbacteriaceae bacterium | reverse complement strand
GCCACCCACGTGCCGTCGAAGCCGTCACCGGCCTCGCGCTTCTTGTCCGCGGCCACCTTCGCGAGCGCTTGTGCCGTCACCTCGGGGTCGCGGCGGTTGGGGATGAACGCCGACATGCCGCCGATCGCGTGCGCGCCGCGCTTGTGGGCGGTCTGCACGAGCAGCTCGGTGTACGCCCGCATGAACGGGACCGTCATCGTGATCTGGGTGCGGTCGGGCAGCACGAACCACTGGCCGCGCCCGCGGTAGTTCTTGATGATGCTGAAGATGT
>DMKW01000012.1:14122-15434 GCA_003454135.1 Microbacteriaceae bacterium | reverse complement strand
GAAGATGTAGTCCCAGCGGCCGGCGTTGAGACCGGCGCAGTGGTCGCGCAGCTCCCACAGGATCTCGTCCATCTCGAAGGCGGCGGGAATCGTCTCGATCAGCACGGTCGCGCGAATCGTTCCGTGCTCGATGCCGAGCGCGCTCTCCGAGAAACTGAACACGTCATCCCACAGCCGCGCCTCGAGGTGCGACTCGAGCTTGGCGAGGTAGAAGTACGGGCCGCGGCCGAGCTCGATCAGCAGCTTCGCGTTGTGGAAGAAGTAGAGCCCGAAGTCGACGAGCGAGCCGGATGCCGCGGTGCGGCGCCCGGTGCGGTCGACGTAGGTGAGGTGCTTTTCCACAAGGTGCCAGCCGCGCGGACGCATGACCACGGTCGGCTGCTCCCCGGTGACGCGGTACTGCTTTCCGTCGTCGCTCGTGAACTCGAGCCGTCCGCGGAACGCGTCGTAGAGCGAGAGCTGGCCCTCGATCACGTTGCCCCAGGTGGGGCTCGTGGCATCCTCCTGGTCGGCGAGCCACACGTTGGCGCCCGAGTTCAGGGCATTGATGGCCATCTTGCGGTCCGTCGGGCCGGTGATCTCCACCCGGCGATCCTCCAGGCCCGGGCCGGCGCCGGCTACGCGCCACGAGTCATCCGCGCGGATGGCGGCCGTCTCGGGCAGGAAACGCAGGTTGCGGCCGTTGCCGAGGTCGTACCGCACCTGCATGCGGGCCGCGAGCCGATCGTGCCGGCGGCCGGCGAAGCGATCGTGCAGCGCGGCGATGAACCGCAGCGCGTCGTCGTTGAGGATCTCGTCGTAGCGATCGCGCATCGGTCCCGCGATCTCGATTCGTGAAGTCATTGTCGTCTCTCTTTCGTGAGTGTCTGGTTGCCTCCCCGAAATCCATGCATTTCTGGACACCACCCGGCGTGTTGTACAACGACACGCGACGAACGGCGCAGTTTGCATGGATTTCGGAAGGGGATCTAGTGGAATTGGGCCGTCTCGGTGGAGCCGGCAAGCGCGAGGGTGGCGCTCGAGGGGTTGAGGGCGGTGGCCACGCGGTCGAAGTAACCGGTGCCGACCTCGCGCTGGTGGCGCGTTGCCGTGTAGCCGTCTGCCTCCGAGGCGAATTCGGCCTCCTGCAGTTCGACGTAGGCGCTCATGTGCCGCGTCGCGTAGTCCTTCGCAAGCGTGAACATGGAGTGGTTGAGGGCGTGGAAGCCCGCGAGGGTGATGAATTGGAACGCGTAGCCCATGGACGCGAGCTCCCGCTGGAACCGCGCGATCGTCGCGTCGTCGAGGTGCGACTTCCAGTTGAACGACGGCG
>DMKW01000012.1:0-13951 GCA_003454135.1 Microbacteriaceae bacterium | reverse complement strand
GCAGTTGTAGGCGAGCTTCTTGTCCGGGTAGACGGAGTGGATGTGCTCCGCGAACGTCCTCGCCAGTTCGAGGTCGGGCTCCGAGCTCTCCACCCACAGCAGGTCGGCGTACGGCGCGTACGCCATGCCCCGGGCGAGCACCGTGTCGATGCCCGGCGTCGTGGAATAGAAGCCCTCGGCAGTGCGCTCGCCAGTGAGGAACGGCTTGTCGCGGTCGTCGACGTCGCTCGTGATGAGGTTGGCGGCGAGCGAGTCCGTGCGGCCGATGATGAGCGTCGGCACGCCGGCGACGTCGGCGGCGAGGCGCGCGGCGCTTAGGGTGCGGATGTGCTGGCTGGTCGGCACGAGCACCTTGCCGCCCATGTGCCCGCACTTCTTCTCCGACGCGAGCTGGTCCTCCCAGTGCACTCCGGCAGCTCCGGCCTCGATCATGGACTGCATGAGCTCGTAGGCGTTGAGGGGCCCGCCGAAGCCGGCCTCGGCGTCCGCGACGATGGGCGCCATCCAGTCAGCCGCTTCGCCGCGCTCACTGAACTCGATCTGGCCGGCACGCAGCAGCGCGTTGTTGATGCGCCGCACGACGGCCGGAACCGAGTTGGCCGGGTAGAGACTCTGGTCGGGGTAGGTCTGGCCGGAGAGGTTGGCGTCGGCCGCCACCTGCCAGCCGGAGAGGTAGATGGCCTTGAGCCCGGCGCGCACCTGCTGCACGGCCTGGTTGCCGGTGAGGGCACCGAGCGCGGCGACCCATTCCGGGTTGTCGTCGGTGCCGTTCGACTGGATGAGCTCCCACAGCTTCTCCGCGCCCCGACGAGCGATGGTCTGCTCTTCGCGTACCGGACCGCGCAAGTCGATCACGTCTTGCGCCGTGTAATCGCGGCGGACGCCGTCCCATCGCGAATCGATCTGCCACTCGGTCTCGAGTTCGGCTGCGGTCTGGGTCTGGTCGCCTGGGCGACGGGCTGAGTAGGTCATTGAGTGCTCCCGGTCGTGTAAATGGTTGCTTCTCTTCGACTATTGGGCCCGGCGTGGGGGTCTTCACCGATAAATTCCGCAGAAGATTCTCGATTCTTCTGTTTCGCGGAAGAACGCGGCATGCCACCATGGATGGATGACGACAACCGAGCTCCGCGGAGCGGACGATGAAGAGATGCTCGACACACTCACCCTCGGCCGCCGCATCCGCCACCTCCGCACCGAGCGCGGGATGACCCTCGACGACCTCGCCTCCGCGGTGGGGCGAGCGCCCTCCCAGGTGTCGATGCTCGAGAACGGCAAGCGCGAGGCGAAGCTCGGCGTGCTGCAGTCGGTGGCGAGGGCGCTCGAGGTGCCGCTCGACGAGCTGCTCTCCACCGAGGCGCCGACAGGTAGGGCGGCCCAGGAGATCGCCCTCGAGCGGGCGCAGCGCGGTCCGCTGTTCCGCTCGCTCGGCCTTCCCCAGTTCCGGGTGGGCAAGTCGATCAGCGACGAGGCCCTCGAGACGATCCTCGGCCTGCAGCGGGAGCTCGAGCGGCTGCACCGCGAACGCGCGGCGACGCCAGAGGAGGCTCGGCGGGCAAACACGCGCCTGCGCACGGTGATGCGCGCCAAGAACAACTACTTCCCGGAACTCGAGGCGCACGCGAGCACCCTGCTCGCCGCGGTCGGGCACGCGGGCGGCCCGCTCTCCCAGCGCGTGGCATCCGACCTCGCCGCCCACCTCGGGTTTTCGCTGCACTACGTGAAGGACCTGCCGCAGTCCACCCGATCCGTCACCGACCTCAAGAACGGTCGCATCTACCTCCCGCTCGGCGGCAAGGTCTCCCGCGACCCGCGGTCGGCGCTGCTGCAGGCGCTCGCGAGCTTCGTGCTCGGCAATCCCGAGCCGAAGGACTACGGCGAGTTTCTCGCCCAGCGCGTGGAGACCAACTACCTCGCCGCGGCCCTGCTCATCCCCGAGGCGGGCGCCGTGACGTTCCTGCGGGACGCGAAGGAGCTCAAGCAGCTCTCGGTGGAAGACCTGCGCGACGCCTTCGCGGTGAGCTACGAGACAGCGGCGCACCGGTTCACAAACCTCGCGACCGAGCACCTCGGCATCCCGGTGCACTTTCTGAAGGTGCACGAGAGCGGCGCCATCCTCAAGGCCTACGAGAACGACAGCGCTGCCTTCCCCACCGACGTTCTCGGCGCCGTGGAGGGGCAGCTCGTCTGCCGCAAGTGGAGCGCCAGGCAGGTCTTCGACGTGGAGGACCGCTTCAGCCCGTACCACCAGTACACCGACAAGCCTGCCGGCACCTACTGGTGCACCTCGGCCATCCAGTCGACCCCGCAGGGCGACTTCTCGGTGAGCGTCGGCACACCATTCGCAACGGCGAAGTGGTTCCGCGGGCGGGACACCGCCAACCGCCAGGTGTCGACCTGCCCCGACGAGGGATGCTGCCGGCGGCCGCCAACGGATCTCGCGGCAAAGTGGGAGCAGTTCTCCTGGCCGAGCGCGCGCCTCAACTCGAGCCTGCTCGCCGCGATGCCCTCCGGCACCTTCCCCGGGGTCGACAGCACCGAGGTGTTCCAGTTTCTCGAAGAGCACGCCCCGGTGGTCGGCGCGTGACGCTCGCGATCGATCCGCGCTCGAGCGTGCCGCCGTTCGAACAACTTCGCGTGCAACTGCTCGGGCAGGTGAGCTCCGGCGAACTCGCGCCGGGCGCGAAGCTCCCCACCGTGCGGCGCCTTGCCGACGATCTGGCCCTCGCCCCGAACACGGTCGCGCGCTGCTATCGCGAGCTCGAGCGCGACCAGATCATCGAGACGCGCGGCCGCAACGGCTCATTCGTCAGCGCGCATGGGGACGCCGCCCATCGGGAGGCGCAAACCGCCGCTCGCGACTTCACCACGCGCATCCGCCAGCTCGGAATCGATGAGGCCGAGGCGCTCGCAATCGTCACGGCCGCCCTCCGCAGTTAGCGGCGACCTCTCGCGTAACACTCGCCTCGGCGACGAGCGGGCGGGCGAGAATTGGGCGATGAGCACCCCGCACACGCTGCCGATCCTGGACCTCTCACGACTGGATGCCGGGGAGTCGGAGGCAGCCGCTTTCCGCTCCGAGCTCCGGCAGGCCACTCACGAGTTCGGGTTCTTCTATCTCGTGGGCCACGGCGTTCCCGCCGAGCTGCAGGAGTCGGTCATCCGCACCGCCCGCGCATTCTTCGACCTTCCGGATGCCGACAAGCTCGCGATCGAAAACCTCAAGAGCCCGCACTTCCGCGGCTACACGCGCGTCGGCGGCGAGCTCACGCGCGGCGCGGTCGACTGGCGGGAACAGATCGACATCGGGCCGGAGCGGCCCGCCGTGCCGCTCGGGACCAGGGTCGCGGACTTCTGGCGCCTCGAGGGCCCGAACCAGTGGCCGCCGGCCCTTCCCGAACTCGAAACCGTCGTGTCTCGGTGGGACGCCGCGCTCTCGGCGATCGGCCTCCGACTGCTGAGGGCATGGGCAGTGGCCCTCGGGGCCGACGAGCACGTGTTCGACGCCAGCTTCGCCGAGAACCCGTCGACCCTCATCAAGATCGTGCGGTATCCCGGCAAGTCCGACCCGACACCCCGCCAGGGAGTCGGCGCTCACAAGGACTCCGGCGTGCTCACCCTCCTCTTCGTCGAGCCGGGCAAGGCCGGCCTGCAGGTGGAGAAGGATGGCGGCTGGATCGACGCCCCGCCGGTGCCCGGCGCGTTCGTGGTCAACATTGGCGAGCTGCTCGAGGTCGCGACCGACGGCTATCTCAAGGCGACGGTGCACCGCGTGATCTCGCCGCTCATCGGCTCGGACCGCATCTCGATACCGTTCTTCTTCAATCCGGCGCTCGACGAGTCGATCCCCGTTCTCGACCTCCCGCCCGAGCTGCAGGCCGAGGCTGCGGGGGTCACGGCCGATCCGACGAACCCGATCTTCGCCACCTACGGGGAGAACGCGCTCAAGAGCAGGCTCCGCGCGCATCCGGATGTCGCGGCCATCCACCACCCGGATCTGGTCGGCCGCTAGGGTCGCCGCCCACGCGAGAGGGGCCAATGCGTGCAATCGGGGCCGACACGTTGGCCCCGATTGCACGCATTGGCCCCGTCGGCGGGCGTGAGCGCGAGCGGCGGGCGTGAGCTCAGATCACGACGACGGTCGAGGTGTCCGGGTTGCCGAATCGGTGGGCGGTGATGCTCACGGCCTGCTCGTGCAGGAAGGTCAGCAGCTCGATGCGACCGGAGATGGTCACCGGCCCGGCGTAGATCGCCACATCCGGATCGCCGCCGAGCACGGTCGCGAGGGCGACCTTGTCGCCGCCGATGAGCCGGATGCGGCCGGGGGCGCCCTTGCCGAGACCCGCCTCGCCGGACTGCAGTCGCGCGTGGAAGCGCGCATCCGACTCCACGAGCACGCCACGAACCTCGAGCGGCGAGGCCGCGGTGCCGAAGAGCCGCACGAGCCCGGCCGCAAGGGGCACGGCGGAGCTGATGGAGACGGGCGCGCCCACGCGTGCCGCTGCCGCGATCTCGCGGACGAGTTGGGCCGGCGACGCCCCCTCGGCGAGCCGGATCGTCACCGGCACCGGCCGGTAGCGGAATATATTCCGCTCGACGATGAGGCCGGAGACGTCTCGCGAGCCGCCGTACTCGGCATCCCACGCGCGCTGGTCACTCACAGCTCCCGACCGCACGAGGTCGAACTCGAGAAACTCCATGCCGGGTTGCGCCGCTTCGATCACCGTCGTGACCGCGTCGCTCAGGCCTTCGAGCACGACGCTCGTTCCCGGCTCGGGGAACACCGGCCGCCAGTCGCCGAGCGTGAGCAGGTAGTTGGGACCGCCGGCCTTCGCGCTCGCACCGACCGTGGACCGCTTCCAGCCGCCGAACGGCTGGCGGCGCACGATTGCGCCAGTGATGCCGCGGTTCACGTAGAGGTTGCCCGCCTGGACCGCGTCGAGCCAGGCGGCGATCTCGTCGGAGTCGAGCGAGTGGATGCCCGCCGTGAGCCCGTAGGCCGGCGCGTTCTGCAGCTCGATGGCCTCGGCGAGCGTGTCGGCCTGCATGATGCCGAGCACCGGGCCGAAGTACTCGGTGAGGTGGAATTCGCTTCCGGCTGCTACCCCGTCGCGCACTCCGGGGGACCAGAGGCGGTTGGATTCGTCGAGCGACCGGGGCTCCACGAGCCACGACTCGCCCTCGGCAAGCGCCGTAAGCGCACGCTCGAGCTTGCCATGCGCCGGTTCGATGATGGGGCCCATGATGGTCGTCGGGTCCTGTGGGTATCCCACCCGCAGGGTCGTGACCGAGTCCACGAGTTGGCGACGGAAGCGCTCCGACCTCGCGACCGATCCGACCAGGATGACGAGGCTCGCCGCAGAGCACTTCTGGCCGGCGTGGCCGAACGCGCTCTTGACGACATCCGCGACGGCGAGGTCGAGGTCGGCGCTCGGTGTGACGATGATCGCGTTCTTGCCGCTCGTCTCCGCGAGCAGGGGCAGGTCGGGTCGCCACGAGCGGAAGAGCTGGGCGGTTTCCCACGCCCCGGTGAGGATCACCCGGTCGACGGCGGGGTTGGAGACGAGCCGCTTGCCCAGTTCGCCTTCCTCGATGTCGACGAGCCTCAGCACGTCGCGCGGCACCCCGCCGGCCCAGAGGGCACCCACGAGCACGGCGGCGCTGCGCCGCGCCTGCGGAGCCGGCTTGATGATGACGGCCGCCCCGGAGGCGAGAGCGGAGAGCACGGACCCGGCCGGGATCGCGACCGGGAAATTCCACGGCGGCGTGACGACGATGAGCTTCGACGGCACGAACTCCGCGTGTTCGATGCGGTCGAGTTCGCGCGCCCGCTCGGCGTAGTAGTGGGCGAAGTCGATCGCCTCGCTCACCTCGACATCGCCCTCGGCAATGGTCTTGCCGGTCTCACGGGCCATGACCTCGATGAGGTCGGCGCGCGCGGCGGCGAGCGCCTCCCCCGCACTGTGCAGCACGGTCGCTCGGGTGTCCGCCCGGCGCTGTCCCCACCGGGTGCCGGCCTCGACGGTCTCGGAGATGAGGCGATCGAGGGCGCCGGGGTCGGTGATGCGTGCCGCCGCGATCTCGTCGACGCCGAGGCGCGATTCCGCCACGCGCGAGAGGATGGCGCGCCCCCACGCGCGGTTGGCGGCTACCGCCGGGTCGGTGTCCGGCTCGTTCGCGAACTCGCGAGGGGCAGTGTCGATCGGGAGCGGCGCCACGGGAGCATTGCGGTCCTGCCGTCGGTTGGAGGCCGGTACCGTGCGGTCGAGGGCGCGAATCGAGGAGAGAAATCGGTCGGCCTCGCGGGCGAAGACCCGCTCATCCTGCGCGAGCTCGAACACACCGGACATGAAGTTCTCGCTGCTCGCATTCTCCTCGAGGCGCCGGATGAGGTAGGAGATCGCCGAGTCGAACTCGCCGGGGTGTACGACGGGCGTGTAGAGCAACAGGCCGCCGACGTCGCGCTTGACCGCATCCGCTTGCCCCGTCGCCATGCCGAGAAGCATCTCGAACTCGATGCGCGACTCGACATGACGTTGCTTCGCCAGCAGCCACGCGTGCGCGACATCGAAAAGGTTGTGTCCGGCGATACCGAGGCGCACGGCGTCCGTGCGCTCGGGCGTGAGCGACCAGTCGAGCACCCGCTTGTAGTTGGTGTCCGTGTCCCGCTTGGTCGAATAGGTGGCCAGCGGCCAGCCGTGCATGATCGAGTCGACATGCTCCATGGCGAGGTTCGCGCCCTTGACGAGGCGCACCTTGATGCCCGCCCCGCCCGCCGCCCGGCGCTCGGTGGCCCAGGCCGTGAGGTCCTGCATAGCCGCGAGCGCATCCGGCAGGTACGCCTGCAGCACGATTCCGGCCTCGAGGCCCTTCAGGCGCGGCTGCTCGAGAATGCGTGTGAATACCGCGATGGTGAGGTCGAGGTCGCGGAACTCCTCCATGTCGAGGTTGATGAACTTGCGTGCGCGGGGTGCGAGCCCCGCGTCCCCCGCCGCAGCGGGGGCTCCACCTCGCAGTGCGAGCTCGTAGAGCGGTGTGAGCCGCGCGACGACCCGCTCGACGGTCTCGTCGAACGACCACATGGAGAGCTGGCTCGACACCGACGACACCTTGATCGAGACGTAGTCGACGTCGTCGCGCTCCAGCAGTTCCCTCGTGCCGTGGAGGCGGCGATCCGATTCCTCGTCACCGAGCACCGCCTCGCCAAGCAGGTTGAGGTTGAGCCGGATGCCGGATCGACGCAGCGCGTCCATGCTCTTGTCCAAGCGTTTGGGCGTCGCATCCACGATGAGGTGGCCGACCATCCTGCGCAGCACCGCGCGGGCGATCGGCACGATCGGCCACGGGATGAGGGGGGCGAATCCGCCGCCGAGCTGGATCGCGACCCGCATGTACCAGGGCAGGAAGGCCGGCACGGCGCGCGACAGGCGCTCGAGGTTTCTGCCGGCGACCCGCAAGTCTTCCGGCCGCACGACTCGGTCAACGAACCCGATCGTGAAGTCGAGCCCTTTGGGATCTTTGAGTACGCCGGCGAGCCGCTCAGCGGACTTGTCCGGAGCGACATCCGCGCTCTCGGCGAGCCAACGGCGGACGGTTTCGATGGCCTCCGCCGCCAACGGGTCGAGGCTCACAGGCGAATCGGGCGCATACGTCGACATGTATCGAGACTACTTGCGCGTGGCGCGGCGTGTTCCGCCGCTCGGCGCATGGCAGTTGCGTCAGGTTGCCCGCCAAGCAAGAGTTCGCCGTTCCGGGCGTCGGCCGCGCTCCGCTTGGGCCACCGGGGGCGATTTCGGCGCAATCGGCCAGCACCGCGCTTCGCGCAGCGGTGGCCGCCCGCAGGCGCCGCGTCCCGACACCCGGGTCGACCGTCGCCAACCGCGGGCCGGGGCGAACTCGGAGCAGTTGGCGACAGCCGACTGGGAGATGCTCGACGGACTAGGCAGCGGTGGCGGCGGAGAGCTCGCGGGAGGGCTCGCGGAGCGGTTTGAGCGCCCCGGCCCACGCGACGGTCTGGTCCAGCACGGTGCCGAGCTGAACCGCGCGCTGCGCCTGGGGCGTGAAGACGTGGTAGTTCTCGAAGTCGGTCGCGAGCGACAGGGCGACCTGGGCGCGCACATCCGCGATCTGCAGCTCGCCGACAACCAGACGTAAGTGCTCGACCGCGCGCGTGCCGCCCACGGCGCCGTAGCTCACGAACCCGGCAGACTTGTTGTTCCACTCGCCGTAGATGAAGTCGATCGCGTTCTTGAGCACACCGGATGTGCCGTGGTTGTATTCGGGGGTCACGAAGATGAAGCCGTCGAACTCGGCGACCTTTTCCGCCCACTGCCTGGTGTGCTCGTTCGCGTACTGGCCCATCGACGCCGGCATGCCCTCATCGAGGTGCGGAAGGTTGTAGTCGAGCAGGTCGACGAGTTCGTAGTCGGCGTCCGCGCGCTTCGAGGCGATCTCGTGCACCCACCTGCCGACGGCCTCGCCGTTGCGTCCCGGACGGGTGCTGCCAATGATGATGCCGATCTTGAGAGGCACAGTGATTCCCTTTCGTGGTGGTTTGGTGATACGTCAACATAAACAGACATTGGATGACGTGTCAACGACTGTGTAGAATAGTGCAATGGGCGACCAGCCAGCGCTGACTGACACCGAGGTGGAGGTGTGGCGCGCTTTCTTCGTGATGCGCCGCCGGCTCGACCGGGCGATCGAACTGCAGTTCCAAGAGGACTCGCAAATCTCGGCCTCCGAGTACGAGGTGCTCTTCGCGCTCAACGATGCGCCGCAGCGCAGGCTGAGGAGCAAGGACATCGCGTCGAGCATCGGCTGGGAGAAGAGCCGGGTCTCGCACCTCGTCGCCCGCATGGAGAAGCGTGGGCTGCTCACGCGCTTCGAGTGCGAGACTGATGCGCGCGGCTCGTGGATCGGCATCACCGCCGACGGGCGACGCGCAGTATTGCGCGCCGTGCGAGGCCACCTGGCCGCGGTGCGCCGCTACTTCTTCGACGTGCTCGAACCTGACGAGGCCGAGCGCTTGCTCAACCTCTCCGGCAGGGTGATCGACGCCATCGGCTGCGCCGCCGACGAAGACGCGCCCAGGAACGACGGCAACCCCCGTAACGACGACGCTTTGCGGTCCGACGGGTGAACAGCACCGACATCGTGATCGTCGGCGGCGGCCACAACGGTCTCGTCGCGGCCGCCTACCTGGCGCAGGCGGGCAAGTCGGTGACCGTGCTCGAGCGGCTCGAGCACTTCGGCGGTGCGGCGGTCTCCGCCCAGGCGTTCGAGGGCGTCGACGCCCGGCTCTCCCGCTACTCGTATCTCGTGAGCCTGCTCCCGGCGCGCATCATCCGCGAACTCGACCTCGACATCCGGCTGTTGCGTCGGCGATATTCGTCATACACCCCGGAACCGGGGTCGGCGCGAGGCCTTCTCGTCGACAGCGGCGACGCCGAAGCAACGGCGCGGTCGTTCGCGTCGATCGGTGCGGAGTCGGATGCGGCCGCCTGGCACGAGTTCTACGGCCGCACGGCGCACCTCGCGCGCACCCTCTTCCCGAGCGTGTGCGAGCCGCTCATGACGCGCTCGGAGGCACGGCGTGCCGTCGGCGACGACCGCCTGTGGCAGGACTTCATCGAGCGNNCCGCTGCTTTCTCTACCACGTGATCGGCGGCGAGACCGGCGACTGGGACGTGCCCGTCGGCGGCATGGGCGCGGTGACGAGCGCGCTCGAGGATGCCGCCCGCTCCGCCGGCGCGACCCTCATCGCCGGCGCCGACGTCGCGGCGGTCACCCCGCACGGGGAAGTGCGCTACCGCCACCGCGACGGCGAGTGCGTGATCCAGGCGACGACGATCCTCGCGAACGTCGCCCCGCACGTGCTCGCTCACCTGCTCGGCGAAGTCGAGGGCGAGCGCCCGGAGGGCGCGCAGGTGAAGGTCAACCTACTGCTGCAACGCCTGCCGAGGCTCCGCGACTCCGCGATCGACCCGGCCGCCGCGTTCGGGGGCACCTTCCACATCAACGAGAGCTACAGCCAGCTCGAGGCCGCTCACCGCGCGGCGAGTGCCGGCGAGTTGCCGAGCCCGCTTCCGGCGGAGATCTACTGCCACTCGCTCACCGACCCGAGCATCCTTTCCCCGGAGCTTGTCGCGAGCGGCGCGCACACGCTCACGGTCTTCGGACTGCACACGCCGAACCAGCTCGTCTCTCCGCAGAACAACGACGCGATGCGGGAGCTCCTCACGCGCGCCGTGCTCGACTCGCTCAACTCCGTGCTCGCCGAGCCGATCGAGCCCCTCCTGATGACGGATGCGGCCGGCCGGCCCTGCCTCGAGACGAAGACGACCCTCGACCTCGATAAGGCGCTGCACCTGCCCGGCGGCAACATCTTCCACGGGGAGCTGTCATGGCCCTTCGCCGAAGACGGGGATGCGCTGTCGAGGCCGGCGGAACGCTGGGGCGTCGCGACCGCGCACGACCGCATCCTGCTGTGCGGGGCCGGCGCACGACGCGGTGGAGGCGTGAGCGGAATCGGCGGCCACAACGCGGCCATGGCGGTGCTCGAAGGCTGACGCCCCCTGCGACGCTGTGAGGCTCTTTACCTACGGGGTCGCCGCTGGCTAGGCTCTCTCGAAGCAGTACACGAGCAGGGAGCAAGCGATGGCAACCTTCGACCAGTTTGCAAACCAGGGCGGTGCGGCGGCTGGCGACCCGGCAGAGGCGGCGGCCGCCCAGGTCGCGGCGGACGAACTTCTCAAGCAGACGGCCGACGCCGCGGACGCGGCAGACTTCGGCGGCGGCCCGCTGGGCGAGCTCGACGAGACGCCCGCACAGGAGCAGGCGGCGGCCGAGTAGGGGTCAGTCCCACTCGCTCGGTGCGGCGGATCCCGTCGACGGGAGTGCGACATCCGCGCTCCAGCGCTCGATCCACTGCGGCACGACGAGTTCGGTCGTGTCGATGCCCGTGACGGCGCTCAGTTCGGCGACAGTCGCCGTGCCACCACCCTTCTTGATGAAGCGTCCGCGGATGACCGCCCGCGCGTAGACCTCGCCGCCCACGACCGCGCGCTGCTCGATGTACACGGCCCTCGCGTCGTAACCGACGATGCGGGTCTCGACGGTGAACCGTTGCCAGGGCTGCAGGGACTTGCGAAAACTGATCGTTTCGTTGGCGATCACGGGGTAATAGCCCGCCCGCGCGAAGCGCGCCCAGGTGCCGGAGCGCTGCAGCAGGTCCATGCGGCCAAGATCCATGATCGAGAGGTAGACGCCGTTGTTCATGTGCCCGAGCACGTCGAGGTCGGTGGGCAGAACGCGAAAGCTGATGCGCCCGACATCGTGCACATCGAGCCGGGGACCGCTGCGGCGAAGCCAGACGAGAAAGGTCCTGAAGAGAAGGTGCACCGCTTCACGGTAGTCGCTGCGCCCCCGACGCGCCGCTCCGCTGTGGATCCGGCACAACGAGCGCGAGGGGGTCGCCGGGCGGCCAGTGAGAACCAGACAAACCGCGCTCAGTGCGCGCGGTGGTCCTGGATCGTCATCCGCGGCCCGAAGCGGGGTTTGGCGAATCCGCTCGACTCGATGAGCCGCATCACTCGTTGTCGGTGGCCGGCCCACGGTGACAGGAGTTCGAGCATCCCGTCGTCGTCGACGGACTTGCCGATGAGGGCCCAGCCAACCACCGACGGCAGGTGGTAATCGCCGAGACTCACCGAGTCCGGGTCGCCGTGCGCGCGCTGGCTCGTCTCGGCCGCCGTCCAGATTCCGACGCCGGGCACCGAGCGCAGCCTCGCGATGACCTCCGGTCCGCCCCGGCCGAGGTCGAGCGTGCGTTCGAGGCCGGCGGCGACGGATGCCGCGGCGATCGCCGTGCGCGAACGCTGCGGCCCCACGCCGGCTCGGTGCCACTCCCACGACGGGATCATGCGCCAGACCTGCGGCGCGGGGAACACGCGCATGCCGGCCGGAGCGGGTCCGGGCGCCGGCTCGCCGTGGGCGCGGATGAGCTGGCTCCACGCGCGTCTCGCCTCCTTGCCGGTCACCTTTTGTTCGAGCACCGCGGCGAGCAGCATTTCGAAGACGAGGCCCGTGCGCAGAAGCCGAAGCCCAGGTGTGCGGCGGTGCGCGTCCCGCAGGAACGGGTTCCCGGACACGTCGAATTCTCCCGCGTCGTCTCCGTGGCCGAGCAGCTCGGGAACGCTCGCGACCGCCCATTCCGCTCCGGCCCCCCACGCGGTCGCGACGACAGTGCCGCCGCGCTGGGCGAGGTGAAGGGTGGCGGGCCCGATCGGGGTCGGCATGGTGCGCCAGACGCCGGAGTCGTCCCACACCATTGTCGGATCCTGGCCGCCGCGGTTCAGCGGTCGCAGGGTGAGGCGCAGGCTGACCGGGCTGGTCGGCGCGTATGTGGAGCGCAGCGGCACGGCATCCGTCGCGGCCACCGTTTCCATGCTCAGCAGACTACGTCCCCAGCCCCGGTCCGAAACAACTGCCAATTCGACATGACGTCATGTCGAACTGACATCACGAAAATGGGGAGGGGGTAACACCCCTCGGGCGCGAAACGGCACAACGTAGAATCGGTCGGTGGCCGTCCCCAAGATCCTGCTCTTCTACCGTTTCACGCCACTCGCCGACCCCGAGGCGATTCGACTCTGGCAGCGCGACCTGTGTGAGTCGCTCGGCCTGCGCGGCCGCATCCTCGTCTCGAAGGACGGCATCAACGGCACGGTCGGCGGCGAGCTGAAGGACGTGAAGCGCTACCTGCGCAAGACGCGCGAGTACGCGCCGTTCGCTGGGCTGGATGCCAAGTGGAGCGAGGGTCGGGGCGACGACTTTCCGAGGCTGAGCGTGCGCGTGCGCGAGGAGGTCGTGAGTTTCGGCGCACCCGGTGAGCTGCGCGTGGACGAGAACGGCGTGATCGGCGGCGGCGAGAGACTCACGCCCGAGCAGCTGCACGAGCTGGTCGAACGTGAGGAGGTGGTGTTCTTCGACGGCCGCAACGCGTTCGAGGCCGAGATCGGCCGGTTCCAGGGGGCCGTGGTTCCCGAAGTAGCGAACACACGCGAGTTTGTGGCCGAACTGGACAGCGGCAAGTACGACCACCTCAAGGACAAGCCGGTCGTCACCTACTGCACCGGGGGCATCCGGTGCGAGGTTCTTTCCTCCCTCATGGTCAACCGCGGATTCGAAAAGGTCTACCAACTCGACGGCGGTATCGCCCGCTACGGAGAGACCTACGGCGACAAGGGCCTCTGGCAGGGCTCGCTCTACGTGTTCGACAACCGGATGTCGATGGACTTCTCCCCGGACGCCGCGACCATCGGTCGCTGCGTCCGGTGCGGTGAGCCGACGCGCCACATGCAGAACTGCAGCGAGCTCTCCTGCCGCGAACAGCTCGTCGTGTGCGCGGAGCACGCCCCGACGGCTGCGTGCGAGAGGCATCCGATCTCCCAACCATCGCCCTCATCAGGGTGAACGCGGAGTCGCCGGTGAACGGAGTGACCCCAAACTTGCGGAATGATGGTGCCATGAGCATTGGAATTCTCACCAGCGGCGGAGACTGCCCGGGCCTCAACGCGGTGATTCGAGGCGCCGTACTCAAGGGCACCCAAATCTACGGCCAGGAGTTAGTCGGCTTCCGCGACGGATGGCGGGGCGTCGTCGAGGGCGACATCGTGCCGCTGGAGCGCAAAGACATCCAGGGAATAGCCAAGCAGGGCGGCACGATCCTCGGCACATCGCGCACGAACCCGTTCGAGGGCGAGGGCGGCGCGGAGCGCGTCAAAGAGAACATGGAACGCCTCGGCGTCGACTCGCTCATCGCCATCGGCGGGGAGGGCACGCTCGCCGCCGCCAAGCGACTCACGGATGCCGGAGTCAAGATCGTGGGTGTGCCCAAGACGGTGGACAACGACCTCTCGGCCACCGACTACACCTTCGGTTTCGACACGGC
>DMKW01000264.1:6107-6470 GCA_003454135.1 Microbacteriaceae bacterium | reverse complement strand
GACCCCCGCTTTACAAGAGCGGTGCTCTGGCCAACTGAGCTAAGGGGGCGAATGAGATCCCATGTTACTTGGTACGCGGCAAGCTTCAGCGATGCCGGAGCCGATCATGACGACCTCGCCGACGCCCGTCGCCTCCGGCCGTTTGCGGAGGATCGAGGTCGCAGCGGGCGTCCGCCGTGCCGCTCCGTCGGCTCAGAGCGCGGTCAGAAACTCCTCGGGGTTGATTCGGCCCTTGGGCGTCTCCTTGTCGTCGTCGGCGACGCCGCCGATGTACAGCCAGCCGAGCAGCTGCTCATTGTCGGCGAGTCCGTGCACGCGACGCACCGGCTCGGTGCGGGTGAGGTGTCCCGTGCGCCACATCAC
>DMKW01000264.1:4600-5965 GCA_003454135.1 Microbacteriaceae bacterium | reverse complement strand
GCCACGGCATCCTGCTCCCACTCGGCCACCTTGGGGCTCTCGCGATGCGCGGCGACGATCGCGATGAGCAGTGGTGCTCGCAGCGGCTTGCCCGCGAGCTTGGCGGCCGCCGCTCCCTCGTCGCCCGTCGCCTCGACGAACGCCGCGCCGAGACGCTCCAGCGCGTCACCGCGAAGTTCGATGAGGCGCCACGGCCGGAGCGAGCCGTGATCGGCCACCGCTCCGGCCGCGGCGATGAGCGGCAGGAGCTCTTCGCGGCTGGGTGCGTCGCGCGTTACCTTCGGCCGGGAACGGCGACGCGCGACGGCATCCAGCAACGTCATGCGGTGGCTACTTCTCTTCTTTGAAGTTGAGCGAGAGCGAGTTCATGCAATAACGGTCGCCGGTCGGTGTCTGGTATGCGTCGTCGAAGAGGTGACCGAGGTGTGAACCGCAGTTGGCGCACAGCACCTCGGTGCGGGTCATTCCCAGGCTCTTGTCGGTGTTGAGGATGACCGCGTCTGGGTTGATCGAGGCGTAGAAGCTCGGCCAGCCCGATCCAGAGTCGAACTTCGTCCCGCTCGGGAAGAGTTCGGCGTTACAGGCGCCGCAGGTGTAGACGCCCGAGCGCTTCTCGTCGAGGAGGGCACCGGACCACGGGCGCTCCGTCGCGGCCTCGCGCAGGATCGAGTACCGGGTGGGGTCGAGCTCTTCGCGCCATTCCGCCTCCGACTTGGCGAGGGGGAAGCTTGTGCCAGCGGCGCTCGTTGACTCGGTGTGTTTGCTCATGGTGGATGGTTCCTTTCCGGAAAAAACCGTTCGACTTCATTAAACTCGGCACCGTGCCCGAATGTTCCGTAGTCCGCAAAGCGTGGGGCGAACTCACAACCGACGAGTTGTACTCGATCCTCAAGCTCCGCACCGACGTGTTCTTCGTCGAACAGGGTATCGATGAGGAGGAGCTCGACAACCGCGACCAGGAGGTCACGACCGAACACCTCTGGATTCAGGATGACCGGGGCGTCGCCGCGTACCTGCGGGTGTTGTGGGACGACGAGGCTACGCACCTCGATGCCCACCGCATCGTCGGCCGAGTCGTCGTGCGTGCCGACCGGCGGGGCGAGGGACTCGCCAAGATCCTCTTCGCGGAGGTGATCGAGCGGCGCGGGCACGAAAGCCTGTTGCTGCACGCGCAGGAGTACATCGCACCGCTCTACGCGAGATTCGGTTTCGAAGAGTTCGGCGGGGTGTACGCGGAGGCGGGTCTCCCGCACGTGTCGATGTATCGGCCGGGCCACGATCGGGCCGGCCGGGAGGGAGCCGACCAGCGGGCGGCTGACATGGTCCGGCCGACCGCGTGAGAGACACCGCTGGATGGTACCGGTC
>DMKW01000264.1:0-4446 GCA_003454135.1 Microbacteriaceae bacterium | reverse complement strand
GATCGCCCTGATCGACGAGCTGCCGCTGCAGAAGCGGCAACCCAATCTCATCTTCGCCTGCTCCCGGCTGCTCGGCGCCCCCGAGGGGCCGTACCCCGGCTTTCGCGACTGGCTCCTGCACAACTGGCCGGCGGTCGCGGCCGAGACCGAGCATCGCAGCACACAGACCAACGAGGCCCGCCGGTGCGCCACCCTGCTGCCGGCCCTCGCGATGATCCCGGGGCCGCTCGCCCTGCTCGAGGTGGGTGCGAGCGCCGGCCTCACCCTCTACCCCGATCGCTACAGCTACCGCTACGACGGGGGCGAGCCGCTGCATCCGTCGACCGGCCCGAGCACGGTGCTTCTCGAGTGCACGACCAACGGCAGGGTGCCGGTACCGGCTGAATTGCCGACGATCGTGTGGCGCGCAGGCATCGACCTCGAACCCCTCGACGTCAACGACCCGCGGGATGCCGTGTGGCTCGAGACCCTCGTCTGGCCGGAGCAGCACGAGCGCCGGGAACGACTGCGTGCGGCGATCGCGATCGCCCGCGGCCATCCTCCCCGACTCGTGCGCGGCGACGCGATAGAGGCCCTCGCCGCGCTCGCCTCCGAGGCGCCGACCGACGCGACGCTCGTGGTCGTGGCGAGCGCGGTGCTCGTCTACCTCCCGGCCGCCGAGAGGATGCGGTTCGTCGAGACGGTGCGCGCGCTCGGCGTCGACTGGGTGTCGCTCGAGGGCGTCGGCGGACTGCCGACAGTGCACGCCGCCATTCCCGACAACGGAACGCCGCCCGGACGGTTCGTGCTTGCCCTGAACGAGCGTCCGCTCGCCTGGACCGGCCCGCACGGGCAGACCCTCGACTGGTTCTAGCCGCGAAAGTACGGCGATTTAACGGCATGCCCCGGCCATGACGGCGGTGTTCAGCGGGCGGGTCCTAGTATTGCGGTGACCCGAGGAGTGACGAGTGGGAGCGACGTCTGAGCCGGACGAACCGTCTCGGCAGCGGGCCGAACCCGCCATTTCGGAGCGCCAGCAGCTCATCCTGGAGTTCGAAAGCCGGTGGTGGAAGCATGCCGGTGCGAAGGAGGAAGCGATCCGCGCACAGTTTGGTTTGTCGGCCGCCCGGTACTATCAGTTGCTGAACGCTGCGCTTGACGCGCCCGGAGCGCTCTCTTTTGATCCGATGCTCGTCAAACGACTGCAGCGGATAAGGGATGCGCGCACCGAAGCGCGTTCGGCTCGGTCCCTCGGCATGCCCCGCGGCGGCCACCCACAGGATCTCCCCTAACGACGGCAATCGAAAGAACCATGGCGACATTTCAGAAAGACCGCTTCGACAGCGTGCCAGACGATCTGCTGCGCACTGGCGCGCACCGCGGCCCGGCCGGAAAGGGTCGCGGATGGATCGGTTTCGCGTGGGCCGCGCTCGCCACGGGCGTGCTCGTTCTCGCCGGCCTCTTCGGCCTGTCGGTTATCACCGGCAAGATCGCAATCGATCTTCCCTTTATCCCGGCCACGGCCTCGGCGACGACCACTCCTTCTCCCACCGGTACTCCGACCGCCGCGGCGAAGATCGACCCAGCGGTTCCCATCACGATCCTCAACGGCACCACGACGGCCGGCCTCGCCAACCTCGTGGGCGACAACCTCGTCAAGGAGGGATGGAACGGTGCCTCGGCAAACGTCGGAAGCCGAGCGAATGCGGCAACGCGCGACATCGCGAAGACCATCGTCTATTACAGCGACCCGACCAACGAGGGCGCGGCACGCGCCCTCGTGCTCTCACTCAAGGTAGGCGAGATCAGCCTCTCCAAGGTCTACACGGAATCGCCGATCACGATCGTTCTCGGAAGCGACTACAAGGCGCCCACCGGCTGACCGTGAGCCCGCCGCGGCGGCCGAAAAGCCGCCCCAGTGTTACGTCGATGTTTAATTAACGTCGATTTGGCGATTTCGCCGATTCTTTTGCCGAATGTTCATTCCGGTGGGACCCCATCGTCGTTACTATCTGGGATTGGTTGCCCCATCCAACTCGCGTGCGACCAGCACCGTGCGACGTCGCTTCGTGAACCGGGTGGGACCCAAACGGGATCGCGACCCGGTGCATCGCAACATTGCACGCGCCGCAGAGAAACACAGCAAGGAGTTATCAATGGCGAATGGAACCGTCAAGTGGTTCAACGCTGAAAAGGGCTACGGCTTCATTACCGTCGAGGGCGGAGGACAGGACGTTTTCGTCCACTACTCCGCGATCGACATGGGCGGCTACAAAGTTCTGGAAGAGGGCCAGCAGGTGACCTTTGAGGTCGGCACCGGCAACAAGGGCCCGCAAGCCGAGTCGGTGCGGCTCGCGCAGTAACGCACCACCGGCCCTCCGCTAATCCGAGGGCGCGCCTTGGCTAACGCCGTCCGGATTGCCGGGCGGCGTTAGTCTTTGCCGGTGGGGCACACAGCGGCGCTGAGGCGCGCACGAGCGCGGGGCGTGCTCTCGGTGGCCCTCGCCGCCTGCGTCGCCCTGACGGTCGCCGCGTGCGCGCCGGAGAAGACCGTGTCGACTCCCACCGCGAGCCCGAGCTACACCTCCGGCTATCGCACGCCGGACCCCACCGCCATCGCGCCGTTGCGGGGCACGACCGTGACGGTGGGTTCGCTCAATCACGCGTCGATCGCCGCGAAGATCGACAATCACCCGGATGCGCGACCCCAGATCGGCCTCGAACACACCGACCTCGTCTACCAGGAACTCGTCGAGGGCGGTCTCACCCGCTACGTCGCGGTCTGGCACTCCGACATTCCGGAGCTTCTCGGTCCCGTGCGCTCGATCCGTCCCATGGACCCGGACATCATTTCGCCCCTCGGCGGCATCGTCTGCTACTCGGGTGGACAGCAGCGCTTCGTCGACCTCATGCGGAAGACGCCCGTCTACAACGCGATCCACGGTCAGGCCGATACGGCGAGCACCTTCTTCCGCACCCCGACGAAGGCCGCCCCGCACAACGTGCTCGTCAAGGCCCGCGATCTGCTCGCCCAGCACGCGAGCATTCCGGCGCCGGCTCAGCAGTTCGCCTTCTCGCTCGATGTGCCGTCGTCGACGGCCGCGAAGGACGGCGTCCCCACGGCCGTGATCAACTACGCGTTCTCCGGCGGCACGAAGGGCAGCTGGACCTGGGATGCCGCGAAGGGGGTGTTCCTGCGGTCGCAGGGCAGCGGTCCGGACCTCGACAGCTCCGGCGCCCAGCTCACGGCGACGAATGTCGTGGTTCTGCGGGTGACGGTGGGCGACGACAAGGGCGTTCCGCGCACCAACATGATCGGCTCCGGCGAGGCGTGGGTCTCGTCGGGCGGCGCCACAATTCATGCGACCTGGGCGAAAGGGTCGGCGACAGATCCAATTCGCCTCGTCGACCGCAACGGCGTGACGGTCCGCCTCGCCGCCGGCAACTCCTGGATCGAGCTCGTTCCGTCCGCGGGATCGGTCGCGTTCGTCGCTCCCGCCTAGCGCTCAGTGAGCTGTGGGCTCACTTGCACTCTCAGGGTCAGAGTGCCAGAATCGTTTAGCACTCCTGTATTGCGAGTGCCAATAGCTGTTGCTTTTATGACGTCCCGGAAGGACGAAAGACACACATGGCAAAGATCATTGCTTTCAACGAAGAGGCCCGTCGCGGCCTCGAGCGCGGCCTCAACATTCTGGCCGACGCCGTCAAGGTGACGCTCGGCCCACGCGGCCGCAACGTCGTGCTCGAGAAGAAGTGGGGCGCGCCCACCATCACGAACGACGGCGTCTCGATCGCCAAGGAGATCGAGCTCGACGACCCATACGAAAAGATCGGCGCCGAGCTGGTCAAAGAAGTTGCCAAGAAGACGGATGACGTTGCCGGCGACGGTACTACCACCTCTGTAGTGCTCGCCCAGGCCCTGGTTCGCGAAGGACTGCGCAACGTCGCGGCCGGTGCCGACCCGATCAGCCTCAAGCGTGGAATCGACAAGGCCGTCACGGCCGTCATCGCGGCGCTCGTCGCAGGCGCCAAGGAGATCGAGACCAAGGAAGAGATCGCGGCCACCGCATCCATCTCCGCCGGGGACCCCGAGATCGGCGCCCTGATCGCCGAGGCCATCGACAAGGTCGGCAAGGAAGGCGTCGTCACCGTCGAGGAGTCGAACACGTTCGGCACCGAGCTCGAGCTCACCGAGGGTATGCGCTTCGACAAGGGTTACCTGTCGGCGTACTTCGTGACCGACCCGGAGCGCCAGGAAGCCGTCTTCGAAGACGCCTACATCCTGATCGTCAACTCCAAGGTCTCCAACATCAAGGACCTCCTGCCCATCGTCGACAAGGTGATCCAGTCGGGCAAGCAGCTCCTCATCATCGCCGAGGACGTTGACGGCGAAGCCCTCGCGACCCTCGTCGTGAACAAGATCCGCGGCATCTTCAAGTCCGTCGCCGTCAAGGCCCCGGGCTTCGG
>DMKW01000215.1:1189-6467 GCA_003454135.1 Microbacteriaceae bacterium | reverse complement strand
AGCAGGGGAGTCATCCTCGAATCTTATCGCCGGGGCAGCCAATGGCTAGACTCGAGCATTGTGGAGCTACAGCAGGGGAACCCGGTGAGTTCCCGAGTTTTCACTATTCCCAACATTCTCAGCTTCCTCCGGCTGCTGCTCGTGCCGGTCTTTCTGGTGCTGATCGTGCTGGGGGAGGACGGTTTCGCCCTCCTGGTGCTCGTGGTCTCGAGCGTCACCGACTACCTGGACGGAATTCTCGCGCGGCGGCTCAACCAGGTGTCCAGGCTCGGGCAGCTGCTCGACCCGGCGGCGGATCGGCTCTTCATCTTCGCTGCGCTCATCGGCCTCGCCGTTCGCGGGGTAATCCCATGGTGGCTCGTGGCCATCATCGTCGGTCGCGACGTGATGCTCCTGGCCCTCGGAATCACCCTCGCGAACTTCGGCTATGGTCCGCTTCCCGTGCACCGTCTCGGCAAGGTCGCCACGTTCTGCCTCTTCTACGCGTTGCCGATCCTCATGGTCGGCCAGGCGTTCCCCGCCGCCGCGTGGGTCACGGCCCCGATCGGGTGGGCGTTCGCGCTGTGGGGCGCCTTCCTGTACTGGTGGGCCGGTGTGATCTACCTGCGTGAGACTGTGCGTCTGGTGAAAATTCCCCGGGTAGACGCGCAGTCCGAATCCGATACGCTTGGGCGCTAAGGAAAGCAAGGGAGGTTCGACATGGTTGATTCGCAAAACCAGGATCACAATGACGAGAACCGGCCTCGCGAGGACGACACAACCCTCCATTTGAGCAGTGATTTCGAAGCGCAGCTTGCCGCGCTCGATGGAGCGGTTTCACCGGAAGAGCAGCAGGCCATTGCGGCCCTGCCCTCCGGTTCAGCACTGTTGGTAGTTCGCCGGGGGCCGAACGTGGGGGCACGTTTTTTGTTGGATTCGGATGTGACGACCGCCGGTCGCCATCCGAATGCAGACATTTTTCTCGACGATGTGACGGTCTCGCGCCGGCACACCGAGTTCTTGAGGCATGGGACCACGTTCGAAATCAGGGATCTCGGATCCCTGAACGGAACCTACTTCGACGGCGTGCGTATCGACACGGCGCTTCTCAGCGACGGGGCGGAGGTGCAGGTGGGCAAGTTCCGCCTCACCTTCTACGCGTCCCGAGTGGATCTCGCGCACCTGGCGAGTAAGTAGTGGCCCGTTCGTCCGCCCAGGCTCGCGAGCCTGGGGCGCCGACGCTTCTCAGCATCGGGCAGGTTCTGGCGAGGCTCACGGTCGAATTTCCCGACCTCACACCGTCGAAGCTGCGGTTTCTCGAGGAACGGCAGCTGATCTGCCCCGCGCGCACCGAGTCCGGTTACCGCAAGTTTTCCCCGAGCGATCTCGACCGGTTGCGTTTCGTGCTCACCATGCAGCGCGACCATTACCTGCCGCTCAAGGTCATCAGGGGCTACCTCGACGACCTGGATGCCGGCCGGGAACCCGAGTTGCCGGGAGGGTCCACGTTCGCGTCACCGTCCATCCTGTCGACGGAGAGGCGGTTCCAGCGTGACGAGCTCGTGCGCGAAGCCGGCGCCACACCCCAACTTCTCAACGATGCGGTGTCGTCGTCGCTCATCGCGGCGACCGACCTCTACGGCGAGGAGGCGTTGGCCGTTCTGCGTTCGCTCGTGGAACTTCAACGTTCCGGAATCGAGCCGCGACACTTGCGCGGCTTTCGCGCGGCGGCCGAGCGCGAGCTCGGACTCATCGAAAGCGCGCTCATCCCCGTCGCACGCCGGAAAGACGCGTCGAGCCGGGCCAAAGCGGGCGAACTCGCGCGTGAGATTGCCGGACAGCTCGAGATTGTGCGCAGCAGCCTTATTCGCTCAGCGCTCTCGCGGCTCGACCCCTAAACTGGAATTCCTCGGGAACAGCGGTGTAACCCGTGGGTCCGCACCGACACGCCGATGAGGTTCTTGGCCAATGTCGCCGATCCGGGTGAACCGATCGGTAACGTGGAACAAGACAGAAGTATCAACCACTCCTTGAATGTTGAGGATGGTCGACAAGGCGGAAGGCAGTCAGATGAACGAGCCAAGTACCCGGAACGAGGGCTCTCGTTACGACCTCGGTTTGCTCTTCACCGACGGGCTTCCCGACCTCGATGATTCGGCCGGCTATCGCGGCGCGATCGCCGCCCGCGCGGCCGGCATCAGCTATCGCCAGTTGGATTACTGGGCTCGCACCGAGCTCGTCGAGCCGACAGTGCGTGGCGCGGCCGGATCCGGCTCCCAGCGCCTCTACGGCTTCCGCGACATCCTCGTGCTCAAGCTCGTCAAGCGACTGCTCGACACCGGGATATCGCTGCAGCAGATCCGCACGGCCGTCAACCAGCTGCGCGAATCCGGCGTGAACGACCTCGCCCAGACGACGCTCATGAGCGACGGCGCGAGCGTATACCTCTGCACGTCGAACGACGAAGTGATCGACCTCGTGAGCCGCGGCCAGGGCGTCTTCGGCATCGCGGTCGGCAAGGTTCTGCGCGAGGTCGAGTCGAGCCTCGTCGAGCTCGACTCCGAGCGCCCCGACGTCACGGACGAGCTCGCCGCTCGCCGCTCCATTAAGGCGTCCTAAGCGCTTTCGCCCCGCCCTGAGGGTCCTCGAGGGGACACCGCACAATGCAATCGGGGCCAACACGGGCAATCGGGGCCGACGTGTTGACCCCTATTGCACGCTGTGACCCGTCTTCGGTGAGACCTTGCCTCGAGGATCGGGATGCGGCGGGCGAGCGCCGAGCTGTTACGCGGTGACCGCGTATTCGCCGATCTTCGCCGTGCGCAGCACGCGGTCGAGCAGCAGGTCGAAGTTGTGCGCCATCTCCTGGGCGCTCTCGCCGGGCCACACGTGCAGCGGCTTGGCCGCGCCCTGCGCCTGTTGCAGCGAAGTGCGCTCTGGCAGTTGCGGGCTGAGCACGAGGGGACCGAACATGTCGCGCAGTTCCTTGATGCGGAACTGGTGTTCGAGCGACTGCACGCGGGCGCGGTTGACGATGATGCCGAGCGGCTGCAGGCGCGGGGAGAGGCCGCGGCGGATCTCCTCGATCGCGCGGAGCGCCCGGTCGGCGGCTGCGACGGAGAAGAGCCCGGGTTCGGTGACGACGGTGACGCGGTCGCTCGCGGCCCACGCGGTGCGAGTGAGCGCGTTGAGCGACGGCGCGCAGTCGATGAGTACGAGGTCGTAGTCGGCTTCGACGTTGGCGAGGGCCTCCTCGAGCTTCCAGATGTCACGGATGCTCGGGTGCGGCCCGTCGAAATTGATTGCGGCCGGACTGCCGATCATGACATCGATCTTGCCCGGGCGACCCTTGGTCCATCCGCTCGGCGCGATCGCGGCGCGCACGATCTTCTCCTTGGGGGAGGCGAGTACGTCCGCCACGTTGAGGTGGCCGGCGACGTTGATGTCCATACCGGTCGACACATCGGATTGGGGGTCGAGATCGACGACGAGGGTTCGGAGACCTTTCGAAAACGCTGCGGAAGCGAGTCCGAGCGTCACCGTGGTCTTGCCGACCCCGCCCTTGAGGGAGCTGACGCTGAGTACATGCACAAGTAGAGACGATACCTTCACTAGTCTTAAAGAACCTAAATGTTGGCGTGGCGGTGTGGCAGTGTAACGGCGGGTTGCGTGCGATCCTGAAATTCTGCTGACCCGTGTTCCGAAAGGACCAGATGTTCAAGAAGATCCTCGTTGCCAACCGTGGCGAAATCGCGATCAGGGCGTTCCGTGCCGCCTATGAACTCGGCGCCCAGACGGTGGCGGTTTTCCCCTACGAGGATCGCAATTCGATGCATCGGCTGAAGGCGGACGAGGCGTACCAGATCGGCCAGACGGGGCATCCCGTGCGCGCCTATCTCGACGTTTCGGAAATCATTCGCGTGGCGAAGGAATGCGGAGCCGACGCGATCTACCCCGGCTACGGGTTCCTCTCCGAAAACCCCGAGCTCGCAGAGGCTGCGGCCGCAGCAGGCATCACCTTCATCGGCCCCGGCCAGCACGTGCTCGAGATGGCCGGCAACAAGGTCACGGCCAAGGAGCACGCGATTTCCGCCGGCGTTCCGGTGCTCAAGTCCACCCCGGCGTCGAGCGACGTCGACGAACTTCTCGCCGGCGCTGACGCGATCGGCTTCCCCATCTTCGCGAAGGCCGTCGCCGGCGGCGGCGGTCGAGGGATGCGGCGGGTCGAGCGCAAGCAGGACCTCAAGGCCGCGCTCCTCGAGGCCATGCGCGAGGCGGACAGCGCCTTCGGCGACCCGACGATGTTTCTCGAACAGGCGGTGGTTCGTCCGCGCCACATCGAGGTGCAGATCCTCGCTGACGCCACCGGCGAGACCGTGCACCTGTTCGAGCGCGACTGCTCGGTGCAGCGTCGCCACCAGAAGGTGATCGAGATCGCGCCGGCCCCCAACCTCGACGAGAACGTGCGGCAGGCGATGTACCGCGACGCCATCGCGTTCGCCAAGTCGATCGGCTACGTGAACGCCGGCACGGTCGAGTTCCTGCTCGACACGGCGGGGGAGCGCAAGGGCCAGCATGTCTTCATCGAAATGAACCCCCGCATCCAGGTCGAGCACACGGTGACCGAGGAGGTCACCGACGTCGACCTCGTGCAGTCCCAGATGCGGATCGCCTTCGGCCAGTCCCTCAAGGAACTCGGCCTCCTCCAGGACGACATCCATCTGCGCGGCGCGGCACTGCAGTGCCGCATCACTACGGAAGATCCGGCCGCGGGCTTCCGCCCAGATACCGGCAAGATCACGACCTACCGCTCGCCGGGCGGCGGCGGCATCCGCCTCGACGGCGGCACGATCGACCCCGGCACCCAGATCAGCCCGCACTTCGACTCGATGCTCGTGAAGATGACCTGCCGCGGTCGCGACTTCGCGGCGGCCGTCGGCCGGGCCAAGCGCGGACTCGCCGAATTCCGCATCCGGGGCGTCTCCACCAACATCCCGTTCCTTCAGGCCGTACTCGACGACCCGTCCTTCGTCGCCGGGGACCTCAGCACGTCGTTCATCGAGGAACGGCCGGAACTCTTCCTCACCCACCAGTCGAAGGACCGCGGCACCAAGATCCTCAACTGGCTCGCGGATGTCACGGTCAACCACCCGAACGGCGACGGCAACGGCATCATCACCCCGTCGGCGAAGCTGCCGCCCATCGACCTCGCGTCTCCGGCTCCGGCCGGATCGCGCCAGCGCCTGCTCGAACTCGGCCCGGTCGGGTTCGCGAGCGCGCTGCGCCAGCAGACGGCGCT
>DMKW01000215.1:821-1021 GCA_003454135.1 Microbacteriaceae bacterium | reverse complement strand
GCTCGCATGACCCCGGAGCTGCTCTCCGTCGAGGCCTGGGGCGGCGCGACCTACGACGTCGCGTTGCGTTTTCTCGGCGAAGACCCGTGGGACCGGCTCGCGGCGCTGCGCGAGGCGCTGCCGAACGTGGCGATCCAGATGCTGCTGCGCGGACGCAACACCGTCGGCTACACGCCGTACCCCACCGAGGTCACCGACGC
>DMKW01000215.1:0-517 GCA_003454135.1 Microbacteriaceae bacterium | reverse complement strand
CGGTCGCCGAGGTGGCGCTCTGCTACACGGGAGACCTGCTCGACCCGTCGGAGTCGCTCTATACCCTCGACTACTACTTGCGGCTTGCCGAGCAGATGGTGGATGCGGGCGCCCACATCCTCGCCATCAAGGACATGGCCGGCCTGCTGCGCGCGAGCGCGGCCGAGAAGCTCGTGACGGCCTTGCGCGAGCGCTTCGACCTGCCGGTGCACGTGCACACGCACGACACCGCGGGCGGCCAGCTCGCGACGCTGCTCTCGGCGAGCCGTGCCGGCGCGGATGCCGTGGATGTCGCGAGCGCACCCATGGCCGGAACCACGAGCCAGCCGTCAGCCTCGGCCCTCGTCGCGGCCCTCGCGCACACCGACCGCGACACCGGGCTCTCGCTTGGGGCCGTCTCCGACCTCGAGCCGTATTGGGAGGCAGTGCGGCACGCCTACAAGCCGTTCGAGTCCGGCCTGCCCGGCCCGACCGGCCGGGTGTACCGCCACGAGATCCCGGGCGGCCAGCTCAGCAA
>DMKW01000119.1:7330-8712 GCA_003454135.1 Microbacteriaceae bacterium | reverse complement strand
CCGGCTCAACGAGGGCACGGACTACTTCGGGCCCTCCACGCTGCAACTGACAAGCGTGGATGTTGGCAATAGAACGACCAACCTGGTTCCGGCCAATGCGGCCGCACAGGTCAACATTCGCTTCAACGACCTGCACACTGGTGCCTCGCTCGAGGAGCATCTGCAAACTGTGCTGGCACGTCACTGCGATCATTTCACGCTCGAGATGACGATGAGCGGAGAGGCCTTCAGAAAGCAAAGATCTCCTGCCCCTTGCGGCTGCGGTCGAAGTAACCACGGACGTCGCTCCGGTCTTCAACACCGGAGGAGGGACCTCGGACGCACGCTTCATCTCGCTCTACTGCCCCGTCGCCGAATTCGGACTCACCAGCCAGACCATTCACCAGGTCGACGAGCGAGTGCGGATCGACGACGTGCTTCTCTTCTCGCGCGTGTATCTCGCTACGTTAACGGGCTTCCTTCCGAAGAAAAGAGGGAACCGTTAGCCGAACCCTTAGCAGGGAAACTGCACGCTGATACTCCGAGCGACTACTTCAACTATGGCTCCCCGGTTGCCGATAAGTCGACCGACCCTGGTGCGCCAGCTCGAGTGACCGCGTCGCCTACCAGGGTCGCGAGCGGTCGCTATTTAGTCCGCCGTGCTGAGATGGACCATGGCGTCGTAGAGCTGCTTTTCCGTCATCGGCGGCTCGGGGATCGGATGTGCCCGCTTAGCCCGGTAGGCGTCGAGCATGAGGAAGAGGTGACGCCGCCACGCGTTGGGCGCCGTGGTACTCGTGGCGTCGATCATCCGGCCGTTGGACCAGATGAGGTTGACGATGTCGGCCAGCGTGATGTCGGCGCGCGCCTCGCCGGCTTCTTGGGCTCGGGTGAGCACGTCTTCGATCTGCCTGCACATCTGGTCATGGATGCGCTCGGTGTCGGCGCTGCCGGGGAAGCGGCGGGAGAGGAAGTCGTTGAAACCTCGGTCTCCCGCCTGAACGCGAAACAGGTTCTCCAGGTAGTAGGCGAACCCGTCCCATGGATCATCGATCTCCAGGGCCTTCTTGGACCCGTCGAGGAACTCCTGAAGTCGAGGCTCTAGGGCGGCCAGGAGCAGGTCTAGACGGGTCGGGAAGTGGCGATATAGGGTCCCGATGGCGACGTCGGCGTCGCGCGCGATCCTCTCTAAAGAAGCATCCACGCCTCGGGCGGCGAACTCGCGGCGTGCCGCGGCAATGAGCCTGTCATGGCGCTCCTGCGCGGCGCGGCGCCGGGGCGGCCGCGTCCGCTCAGCGTCACTGATGCTCACGTAGCTAATCTACCTCGGAACTGAGGGCGCCCTCCGGTCTTGGCTCAGGAGCCCTCCCGACATCAAGGGCGCAGCCCTTTGCCAATCTGTC
>DMKW01000119.1:6725-7146 GCA_003454135.1 Microbacteriaceae bacterium | reverse complement strand
TCGACCAGCCACGGACCCCACGGCCAACGGAAACAAACACCACGAAGGAGCACACCATGAGCAGCATCAGCATCATCGGCTCGGGGAACATGGCCAAAGCCATCGGCACCCTGGCCCTCAAGGGAGGCAACACCGTCGAGGTCATAGGTCGGGATGCGGACAAGGCCAGGGTCCTGGCCCGGACGCTCGGCAACGGCGCCACAGCCGGAACGTGGGGCGACACGCCGACCGGTGACATCGTCATCCTCGCCGTGCTGTTCGAGAGCGCCGTGCAGGTCGTCAGCGAGTTCGGGGACGCGCTGGCCGACAAGATCGTCGTCGACATCACGAATCCCTTCAACGCCGACGCTACCGGGCTGGCCATCCCTTATGACACCTCGATCGCGCAGATGGTGGCCGAGGCCGCGCCTGCGAGCACCCG
>DMKW01000119.1:6247-6580 GCA_003454135.1 Microbacteriaceae bacterium | reverse complement strand
GACCTGAGCATGGCGCACTGGGTCGAGGGCGCGGGCCTGTTGGAGATGGGCCTGGCCAAGAACGGGTTGGGGTTCAACTTCTCGCTCGGCGTCAACCTCGGAGGAATGGAGTAATCGTGGGAAAGCTTGATGGCAAGGTCGCGGTGATCACCGGCGCGACAAGTGGAATGGCACTGGCCGGTGCCAAGTTGTTCGTTGACGAAGGAGCTCACGTCTTCATTTCGGGCCGGCGACAGGACGCTGTGGACGAAGCCGTCAAGCTGATCGGCCGCAACGTGACCGGCGTGCAGGCCGACTCGGCCAACCTCGACGATCTGGACCGTCTGTTCGAGA
>DMKW01000119.1:4401-6046 GCA_003454135.1 Microbacteriaceae bacterium | reverse complement strand
AAGGGCGCGATCGACGTGCTGTGGTCGAGTGCTGGAGGGGGTGAGTCGAGCAGGCTCGGCGAGATCACCGAGGAGCAGTTCGATGCCGCCTTCTCGATTAACGCGCGCGGCACACTGTTCACGGTGCAGAAGGCGCTGCCGCTTTTCAACGACGGAGGCTCGATCTTCATGACCGGGTCCAACGCGTCGCTCCGGGGCTACCCGGATTGGAGCGTGTACGCAGGGAGCAAGGCAGTGCTGGCCGCCTACGCACGGGTGTGGGTGGCCGAGTTGAGGGACCGGAGGATCCGGGTGAACGTACTGACCCCCGGCTCGGTTACGTCGCCGATGATGGAGTCGGTGTTGGACCCGGAGATGAAGGCGCAGTTCGAGTCCGTGATCCCGCGACGGGAAATGGGCCGCCCTGAAGAGATCGCCTCGGTCGCGCTGTTCCTCGCCTCGGACGACTCAAGCTACGTCAACGGCATGGAGCTGGTCGCGGACGGCGGCACCACCGTGATCTAAGCGCGCCGCCGGTGGGCATCACGGCCCGCATGTGGGGGGGTGATGCCCACCGGCCGCGCGTGGCGTGCAGCGCGGGCGCCCGTCGCCCGCTTCGGTCCCTTTTTCTGACCCGGCGGGTTGAGCGGGCCGCTCCACCGTGTTGTGAGGGTGACACCCCGTTCAGGGCCGGGGGCGGTCCTCGTCGACGCCACCACTTGCTTGGCCGGGCAAGACCGAGCTCGATATCACATCGAAGAGGTGATCGGCGCGGAGCGCGAGCGAGGGCTGGTCGTAGACCCACGCGAGCGCCGCGACCAGCGCGAACAGGTCGGTGCCGTCGATGTCCACCCGCGCTACGCCCGCGACCTGGGCGTGGTCGAGCAGCCGAGTGCCGGTGTCGTGCAGCGCCACGCACGAGGCATGGAGTGCGGACTCGCTGTCCTCGAGCGCGGCCATCAGCAGGCCCGTGACACCCCGGTATTCATGGGTGATCGCGACGCAGCCGCGCAGCCATGTAAGCAGCGCCTCCTCGGGCTCGCTCGACTCCTCGAGACCGGCCGCTTGAGCAGTCAGCCCGTCCACCTCTGTGCGGAGCAGCGCCTCGATCAGCGCCTCTCGCGTGGGGAAGTGACGGTAGAGGGTGCCGAGCCCGACGTCCGCCTTGCGCGCGACGTCGCGCAACGACGCGTCGGCGCCGTGTTCGGTGACGACGTCGCGCGCGACGGAGAGCAGGCGATCGTAGTTTTTCTTCGCGTCGGCTCGCATGTGTCTCCCGGATTGATGGGTGGGGCAGTGCTTTACATATTCGGTGCACCGATCCATTTAGGGTAGCCAGACCGTTGTAGATGTGGAAACCCTGAACGTGCTGCGGTTATCTCGTTGCGCTCGCCAGAGTCCCGCGGATGCCGCTCTCGCCGGCCGGCCGGCCTTTCTCGTTTGAGTACGGTCCGTACGGGGCGCCCCATACCGGCGTGCCCGTCGCCTGCCGCCAGCTGTCGGCCAGGGGTCCTGCGTCCACGACGCTGAACCCAACGGAGTCGATGAATTCGGTCACCACTGCCTTAGCTGGCGCGGAGTCGCCGGCGATGGGCAGGTATGAGCGGTCGGCCGCCCCCGCCGGGCGGGCGAGCCACAGCAGGTGCTTGTAGAAGATGTTGTTGAA
>DMKW01000119.1:3257-4193 GCA_003454135.1 Microbacteriaceae bacterium | reverse complement strand
GGGATGTGCCCGTCACGCTCGGGGCCGTAGTTGCACGTGTCGATGACCGTCTTCCCGACCAGCGCCTCGGCCGGTAGGTCGGGGAAGGCGCTGACCGGCACCGTGATCACGATGATGTCACCGGCCGCCGCGGCTTCCACGCCTGTCGCCGCGGAGGCCTGCGGCCCTAGTGCCGCGATCGTGTCCGCGAGCGTGTCGGGACCGCGCGAGTTGCTGAGCACGACCTGGTGCCCGGCCGCGATGGCGAGCCGCGCGATGGTACTGCCGATCTGCCCACTTCCGATGAATCCCACAGTGGTCATATCTTCAGCGTGCCTTTAGACGAGGAGGGGAAATAGTGGCCGTTGTCCAAATCGGCGAGCAGGCCGGGCTGGGCGGGTTCCCAGCCCAGGGTCTGACGGGTGATGAGGTTGGACGCGGGGTAGTTCTGCGTGACGATGTTCGCGATGAACCCGAAGTATGCCGGCGTCATCAGTTCGTCCGCGGGGATACTCACAACGGGCAGGCCCAGGCGGCTGCCGATGGCCTCGGCTATCTCGCGCAGCGGAATGCCCCCGTCCCCGACCGCGTGCCAGTTGCTGCCGGCCGGGCTCTTCTCCAGCGCCAGGCGGAACAAGGGCGCGATGTCGCGGATGTGCACGGCGTTCCACATGTTCGCACCGTCTCCGGGGTAGCCGGCGTAGCCGTTCTGCTTCGCGAGTGCGATGAGCATCGGGAGGAAGCCGGCACGATCGGTAGTGCCGTGCGCGATATTGGCGATCCGCACGACCGACGACCGCACGCCCTGTTCGGCGAGGCCGATTACCGTGGTCTCCACCGCGTTGCGAACCCGGAGGGTGCCCTTGTGCTCGTCGCCGACGGGAAGGGGCGGATCCTCTTCGGTGGCCGGCCGGCCCAGCTGCCCGGGCGAACCGATGCTCCCCGCCACGACCAGCG
>DMKW01000119.1:0-3119 GCA_003454135.1 Microbacteriaceae bacterium | reverse complement strand
CCAGCGGCTTTCCGGTTCCCGCCAGCGCCTCGCCGTACGCGAGCATGACCGGGATCTCCGCGGCGGACACGGCGTCCATCCCGCCAGACGGAAGCAGGTCCTGCCGGTGCGCGACGTGGATGACTCCGTCGGAGTCGGCGGCTGCCTCCTTGAGCCCGTCGAGGTCCTGGAGATCGCCGCGGCGCACCTTCGCGCCGAGCGCGGACAGGGCCGCCGCCGCTGTGTCTGACCGGGCCAGGCCGGTCACCTCGTGCCCGGCGGCGATGAGCTCGGGGATGATGTGCGAACCGGAATGGCCGGTCCCGCCAGTGACTAAGACGTGCATGCTTCTGCTCCCTGTGAATGATGTGGCGAAGAGGTGGTGGTGCGAGCGCTCAGTTGGAGGTGTTGACGCCGAGGGAGAGATTGAAGTTCCCCACGCCGTTGCGGGCCAGGCCCATCATGAGCGGGCCCACGCCTTCCAGCCAGCGGGCCATCTCCAGGCCGCCGACATCGAGCGGGCGGAGTCCGAGGCTCTCGATAAACGCCGACACACTCGCTTTAGAGCGCGCATCGTCTCCGGCGAAGAACACGTCCAATGAGCCCTCCTGGGCGAGAATGTGCCCGAAGACGGTGTTGAACGCCTTCACGACGTGCGAGTTCGCCGGGGCCGCGTTGGCGATCTCCTGCGCACCGGAAGTGCCTTCCGGGGTGACCACACCGGTGGCGTCGGCGTCGAAGGTGTTGGAGATGTCGATGATCACCTTTCCGGCCAGTGCATCGCCGTACTGGGTCACGACCTCCACGGCGCTGGTGTACGGGACGGCGAGCACGACGATATCGCCGGCAGGAACACTGCCGAATGTGCCAGTCGCCGCCCCGCTGCCGAGCGCGGCAGCCAGGTCGTTCGCCTTGGCCGTGTCGCGGCCGACGAGTTCGACGGTGTTGCCGCCGGCAATCGCGCGAGCGGCAATGGCGCTGGCCATGCCCCCCAGACCGATGAAACTGATGCTGCTCATGGGTGTTCTCTTTCTATCGCTTGAACCGAACTCGCCGCGGTCGAGGCAGAAAAGCCCCTACGGCCGACCATTGACCAGGCGCGGATGATGACTGGCACCTCATGGCCGTCCGGCTAGGCTGATCTAACCGGAGCAGTAGTCCTATTATGCGGGGCAGTGCTCCGTTTAGCAAGTGCTGACCACTGGGAGCGGGCCGCCCGCTCCCAGAGTCGATTCGTCTGAACGCTGCTTTGGTGTCGCAGCACGACGATGTGCCCGCCAATAGCTCGAATACAGGACGGCACCGATCGAGCCGTTACCCCCGGCGGCGAGGGTTGCGCCTCCCGCTCGGACGGGCGATCTCGAGGCCCTCGTCGACCGCCGGGATAGCAAGCCGAAGCCCGACCCGCTCGACCAGCACTCGGCGGCCGATGACACTGCGGTGCGCTCCTGCCAGCGGTGATGAATCCCGAGCTCGACCGGGTGCTTTGTGCTCAGGCGGCCCGCGGCAAGCGAGCGAGGGCGCGCCCGTGCCGGGTGGCCTGACCTTCAGCGAGTAGCTTCAGTTCGTCAGCCAGCTCGGTGAACTGGTCGAGGGCGGGGTTCACCCCGACGAGCGTGAACTCGCGGGTCACCACTTCGAGGTCGAGCTGCCAGACGTCCTCGAGGATGCGCCGCATCCAAGCGGTGGCGTGGTCCCAGCCCTCCTTGGGCGTGCCGGCGGAGTAGTTGCCGCCTTGCACCGTCACCAGCACGGCGGGCTTTCCGGCGGTCGCCGGGACCGCGCCGGGTCCCATGCGGGGGTCGGTCAGAACGAGGTCGACGTAAGACTTGAAGTGCTGCGAGACGCCGAAGTTGTAGAGCGGCACGGCAAACAGCACCGCGTCGGCCGCAGCCAGTTCGTCGGTCAGCTCGCCGGCCAGGGCGGCCGCGGCCGACTGCGCGGGCGTGCGCTCGGATTCGGGCGTCATCGACGCGGCCACGGCGTCGGACCAGGCGGCGGAGGGCAGCGGCTCGACGCCGATGTGCCGCCGGGTGACTGCGGCGTCGGGGTGGGCGATGTGCCACTCGGCCTCGACGATGTCGCCCAGGGCGCGGCTCGTGGAACCCTCGGTGCGGATACTGGCATCCAGGCGGAACAGTGACATGACACTCCTTACGATCGTTCCCGGGTCGGCGACCCGGGCTATAGTTACGATCGGTAACTCTGCACGCCGGGTCCCCGTTACCGCAAACGACCCCCCGTTACCCGGCAGTAACCGAAGGAGAGCGGATGACTCAGCAGACGCAGGTCGATGCGCTGCAGGCCCGGCTCGTCCAGTCCATGCCGACGATGGCCCAGCTCTGCACGAGCGAGGACCCCGACTTGTTCCGGTCGCTTCTCTCCCGCATCGGGGACAAGTGGACGCTGCTGGTGATCGGGGTGCTCGGCGAGGAGCGGCGGAGGTTCACCGGACTCTCCGAGATCATCCCGGGCATCTCCCGCAGGATGCTCACCGTCACCGTGCGCGCCCTGGAGCGGGACGGCCTCGTCTCGCGGACCGTCTACGCCGAGGTGCCGCCGCGGGTCGAGTACGAGCTCACCGCCCTCGGCCGATCGCTCCAGCTCGTGGCCCTCACCCTCGCCGACTGGGTGAGCGAGCACCAGCACACGATCGCCGGCAACCGGCGAGGCTTCGATAGCGACGCTCGAGAACGGTGACTAGGAGATTCACGACGCTTCGACGCGCGGAATGACACCTTCGCCATCGTGACGTCGAGGTAGGTCGCGTCAGGGCCGGACAGATGTCGCCCGCATCATGATCGCGGCCACCACCTCGTTCTTGGCATCCGAGTACGCGTTCATATCGGTGAAACCGCGCGCGATCAGTCCTCGCTTGGTGTGCTCATAGAGGGCGCGGTCGTCGGCATCGCCGCGGAGACGGTACCGGTGGACCGCGGCGTGGCTCTTCTCGAAGAAGTGGATATGCACATCGCGGGCCGGCGTCCGCAGAATTCGATGTTCCGGCTCGCGGACGCGAAGCAGGTATCCGGTCGCCATCAGCGGGTCGAGGTAGTCCTCTTCTGCGGTTATGTCGTCGACTGCGACCACAATGTCGATGATCGGCTTGGCCGCCAGTCCGGGGACCGAGGTGGATCCGA
>DMKW01000184.1:1382-6251 GCA_003454135.1 Microbacteriaceae bacterium | reverse complement strand
AACGCGGCGTACACGCTGCGGGTCAACTGCATCGACGGCATCACGGCCAACACGTCGCGCCTCGCGGCCCAGGTGGAGTCGTCGGTGGGCGTCGTGACCGCGCTCACCCCGTACATCGGGTACGCGGCATCCGCGGCTCTTGCCCACACGGCGCTCACGACGAACGCGTCGATCGCCGAACTCGTGGTGTCTGCCGGCCTCATGACCAAGGACGAGGTGGCACACGTGCTGTCGCCCGGCCGGCTGAGCGGGCTCGTGCCGATCACCGGCGTGATCAACGTCGTGCGGCCGGCGAACACCAACACAGACTGACGCCCTGTCGGCGGGGAACTCCGTTAGCCGCGCGCGGCCCACAGTTGCAGGCCCGCGTAGCTGCGCCATGGCGCCCAGCGTGACCCGTGCTCGGCGAGGGCGCGCGCGGTCGCAGGGAGACCCAGCCGGCCGGCGCTCGCGAGCATGACGAGGTCGGTCGTGAGCAGCACATCCGGGTTGCCGAGTACGCGCATGGCGAGGTAGCCGGCCGTCCAGGGGCCCACGCCGGGCAGTGCGGTGAGGCGCTCGGTGAACTCCTCGGTCGACATCCCCACATCGATCGCCAGCGATCCGTTCCCGATCGCTTCGGCGACGCCGATGACGCTCGCCACCCGCGAGGACGGGCCGCGCAGCACCTCGCGGCCGTGCTCGGCGATCAAGGCGGCGGTGGGAAAGAGCCCTGGCGACTCGGACAATTCGCGCGCGATCCTGGCGAGCACGGTGCGGGCGGCGGCGACCGAGATCTGCTGCCCGATCATGGTGCGGAAGAGCGCCTCTTCCGCGTCGATGCTGCCGGGAAGGCGAGTGCCCGGCCTCGCGAGCACGAGCGGCGCGAGAACCGGATCGCGGGCGAGCGATGCGTCGATCGCCTGCGAGTCGGCGTCGAGGTCGAACATGCGGCGCACGCGCGAGACGAGTGTCGAGAGGTCGGCAATGTTCTCCAGCCGCGCGGTGCAGAGCACGGCACACGGCCCGTCGAGGGTCGCCTCGAGGTGCGCTATGCCGTGCGGAAGGCGCACCGCGCGGGAAAAGCTCCGGTCGTCGCCGGTCTCGATTCCGCCGATCGCGTGATCCGCGAAAAACCGCATGAGGCCGGCCCCGTCGAACGGGGCGCGTGCAGGCAGGCGCAGGGTGATGCTCGTCGGCTGAGCCGCGCCGGCCGACTCGGGCCGAGACTGCCGATGGCCGCCGGCGCCCAGACCGCGTGCCCGCAGCGCGGTCGGAGTGCTCTCGTACACGGCGAGCATCGTGTCGTTGAATTGCCGGATGCTCGAAAAGCCGGCCGCGAACGCGACGTCGGCCACCGGGAGGTCGGTGCTCGCGAGCAGGGTGCGAGCTGTCTGGGCCCGGTGCGCGCGGGCGAGCGCGAGGGGACCGGCGCCGAGCTCGTTCACGAGCACTCGACCGAGGTGCCGCGGGGTGTAGCCGAGACGAGCCGCGAGGCCCGTGACCCCGTCACGCTCGACGGTTCCGTCCGCGATGAGGCGCATCGCGCGGGAGGCCACATCGTCGCGGAGGTTCCATTCGGGGGAGCCGGGCACGGCATCCGGCTGGCAGCGCTTGCAGGCTCGCAGCCCAGCCTCGTGGGCGGCGGCGGCCGTGCGGTAAAACGTCACGTTCGACGGCTTCGGCGTCATCGCCGGGCAGCTCGGTCGGCAATAGATGCCCGTGGAGCGCACCCCGGTGACGAACTGGCCGTCAAACCGGGAGTCCCGGGAACACATGGCTCGATAGCGCTCGGCGAAAAGTGGATCCCGTGGCCGGACGGTGGCGGGGGTGGTAGCGGTCATGCCACCACTCTCACACGAAGGGGGGACATCGACTAGCGGAAATCGGACACCGCTGACGCCACTACTCTGGGACCATGGCAAGCCACTCACCGGGCACGCACTCCGCCAACTCCCGAGTCACCGTGCTCGGCAGCGCGAACCGGGACATCGTGTTCTCGGTCGAACGGATCCCGCAGCCGGGCGAGACGATCCTCGCGCGATCGGCGGCGAAATTCGCGGGAGGAAAGGGCCTCAACCAGGCCGTGGCCGCGGTGCGTGCCGGATCGGCGACGACGTTCATCGGCGCCATCGGGCGCGACGAGAACGGCGACGCGCTCGCGCAGACCATCGCCGACGACGGAATTGCGGGCGACCTCGTGCGCCGCACGGACGAGCCGACCGGCCAGGCCTTCATCGTGGTCGACGGATTCGGCGAGAACACGATCATCGTGGCCTCGGGTGCGAACGGATCGTTCGCGCCTCTCACCGCCGCCGACAGGACGGCGATCGGCGCGGCTGGAGTGCTGCTCATGCAACTCGAGTTGCCGCTCGAGCGGGTGTTGGAGGCGGCCATGATCGCCCGGACGCTCGGTACGACCGTCATGCTCAACGCCGCGCCGGCGAGCGACCTGCCCCGTGAGCTGCTCGCCGATCTCGACTATCTCATCGTGAACGAGCACGAGGCCTGCGCGATCGGCGGCTCGGCTCGGCTGGACGTCGCCTCGGCGACGCTCGCCTCGCTTGTCGACCGCGTGGTCGTCACCCTCGGCGCGTCGGGCGCCGCGCTCTACGAGGCGGGCGCCGAGATAGCCCGCATACCGGCACCCCGGGTCACCGCGGTCGACACGACGGGCGCCGGCGACACCTTCTGCGGAGCGTTTGCCGCCGCCATCGCCGGCGGGCGGCGATTCGGCGCCGCCGCGCGGTTCGCGACCGCCGCCGCCGCGCTCTCCGTGCAGGCGATCGGCGCCGTGCCGTCGATCCCGCTTCGCGCGACCATCGACGCGGCCGACGAGGGATGGGGCACCCGATGAGCTCGTGGGCGGCCATCGCGGCCCTTCGGGCGGCGATCGGCGACTCGGTGTCGACCGATCCCGTCGAGCTCGCCACGCTCACGAGGGACAAGTCGGGACACGACTCGCGGTCCGCACCGCTCGCGCTCGTGACCGCCCGGAGCGTCGAGGAGGTGCAGGCGACCCTGCGCCTGGCGAACGAGCACGGAATCCCCGTGGTGCCGCGCGGAGCCGGCACCGGCCTCGCCGGTGGCGCCATCGCGAGCGCGGGCGAGATCGTGCTCTCGACGCTCGCCATGGACCGCATCCTCGAGATCTCGGTGGCCGACGAACTCGCCGTGATCCAGCCGGGAATCATCAACTCCGACCTCAACGATGTGCTCGCCACCCATGGCCTGTGGTTCGCCCCCGACCCGGCGAGCAGAGCGATCTCCACGGTGGGCGGCAACATCGCCACGAACGCCGGCGGTCTTCTGTGCGCCAAGTACGGCGTGACCAGGGAAGCCGTGCTCGGCCTCAAGGTCGTGCTCGCGGACGGCACGCTGCTGAACCTCGGCCATCGCACCGTGAAGGGCGTGACCGGGCTCGACCTCACGGCGCTACTGATCGGGTCGGAGGGCACGCTCGGCGTGATCGTCGAGGCGACAGTCAGGCTGCGCACCCTGCCGAGCGGTCCCGTCGCGACGATCGGCGCATTCTTTCCCGACATCGCGTCCGCGGCCGCGGCGTCCGCGGGCATCACCGCCGCCGGCCTTCGACCGGCCGCGCTCGAACTGCTCGACGCGGCGTCGCTGCGGACGATCGACGCGCATCTCGGCCTCGACCTGTCGACGCGCGGCAACTCCTGGCTGCTCCTGCAGACGGATGGTGCGGCGAGTGCCACCGAGGCGGCGGCGGCGATCGAGATCATCCGCTCCGCCGGTGGCGACGCGGAGATCACGACCGACCGGGACGAGGGCGAGCGGCTGTTCGCCATCCGCCGCGCCTTCCACCCCTCCCTCGAGGCCCAGGGCACCGTGCTCATCGAGGACATCGCGGTGCCCCGCTCGGCCCTGCCCGAAATCTTCGCGGCGATCGCGGACATCGGTGAACGCTACGGAATCGCGATTCCCACCGTCGCGCACGCGGGCGACGGCAACCTGCATCCCAACTTCGTCTACGAGCCCGGTGACGACGGGCTCGTGCCCGAGCACATCTGGGACGCCGCGAACGAACTCTTCCTCGCCGCCCTGCGACTCGGGGGCACGCTCACCGGCGAACACGGCGTCGGCATCCTCAAGAG
Organism: Microbacteriaceae bacterium; assembly: GCA_003454135.1. Classification (GTDB taxonomy): domain Bacteria; phylum Actinomycetota; class Actinomycetes; order Actinomycetales; family Microbacteriaceae; genus Lacisediminihabitans. Next base: position 2,154 of record DMKW01000184.1, on the reverse strand, counting down.
GCGCTGGCTGCGCGACGAGCTGGGCGACGACCAGGTCGCGCTCCAGCGCCAGATCAAGCGCGTGTTCGACCCACGCGGCATCCTCAATCCAGGCAAGGTCTTCCCGCCGGAGCCGTAACGTTGCCCGCCCGGCGCCGCGACTCCCTAGGCTGTTCGCATGACCTTCCTGCCGATGACCACGCTCGACAATCTGGGGCCGGAGGCGAGCGCCGCCGTCGCCCGTCGCCTCGCGAGCGACGACTCGCCCATCGGTGCGCTCGAGTCGACGCTGCTCGCGAACCTGCCGAGTTTCGCCGCCCACCTCCAGTGGTACGCGCTGCGGGATGAGATCGCGCCCTGGATCGGGGAGCGCGCCGTCTCGCTCTTCTCCTATGCGATCTCGGACGAGAATGCGAGTGAGGTCTGCGCCCTGCACTTTCGCAAGATCCTCGTCGATTCCGGGGACGATCCCGACCGCCCGGAAGTCACCGAAACCGAGCAGCTGCTCATCGATTGGGGGCGGCTCATCGTGCGCAGCCCCCACGCCATCGCCGACGAGTTCTACGACCGGCTGGAGGCGGCCTTCAGCCCGGAGCGTCGGCTCACCCTGCTCGCCTTCGCCGGTCAGATGATTGCCGCGAATCTCATCGCCACGGTCGGTCGGGTGCCGCTCGACGCCGCGCTCGCCTCCTACCGCAAGCCGGGGAACAGGCCGAGTGTCTGACCTGCCCATCGACGACCGGCTCCCGTTCCCCGCCGTGCGGCCGAGCGAGCACCCGGTCTCGGATGGCGC
>DMKW01000184.1:0-1228 GCA_003454135.1 Microbacteriaceae bacterium | reverse complement strand
TTCCGGGATCACTCAGTATTACGAGGCGGCCGCCGGGATTTCCCGGTCGGCCGGTACCGAATTCGTGGCGTCGGTGCTGCAGGCGCCGGTGGTGGAGGAGTTCGCCAAGGGCCTCGGCATCCTGCTCATCTTCTGGGCGGTGCGGCGCACCTTCGACGGCCCGGTCGACGGCGTCGTGTATGGCGCGACGATCGCCATCGGGTTCGCCTTCACCGAGAACCTGCAGTACTTCGGTCTCGCGATCATCGAGGACCGCGGATTCGGCACCGACGTCGTGCAGACCTTCCTGCTGCGCGCCATTCTCTCGCCCTTCGCACACGTGATGTTCACCGCGTGCACCGGACTCGCCCTCGGCCTCGCCGCCCGGCGCGCGAGCGCATTTGGCGCGGTCGGATACTTTGTCGCCGGGCTCATTCCGGCCGTGCTGCTGCATGCCTTCTGGAACGGCGCCGCCTACTGGGCCACGGACTGGTACCGGTACTACTTTCTCGTGCAGGTGCCCATGTTCCTGCTGGCGATCGCCGGGGTCGCGCGGCTGCGACGGCACGAACAACGGCTCACGCGGGAGCGGCTCGCCGAGTACGCGTCTGCCGGCTGGTTCACGCCGAACGAGGTCAACCTGCTGTCGACCGCGGCCGGCCGCCGGCACGCGGTGGCGTGGGCGGCCAGGCACGGGGCGCGGCGGCAATACTCGCGGTTCGTGCGCACCGCGACGCGACTGGCCTTCACGAGGCAGCGACTCATCACGGGCCGGGGGGCGATCGGGGCGCCGCTCGACGAAGTCCGCCTTCTTGCCGAGCTCGCCGGCGACCGTCGCGCCCTCGCCGCGCTGCCGCCCCTCGCCTGACCGCCGCGCCACCCGTCCTGGCCCGAGCGCGGGTGCCGACACAGAACGGTCGGGTGACCTCGTCGGAAGCGACTAAACTTGAACGCTGGATTCGAGGGGTGTTTGAGTGGTCGATCACGAACTGAAACGTGAACAGGAATACGTAGGAACTCTCTACGCTCGGCTCGACGCGCTCAAACGCGAGGCCGAACAGCAGCTCGACGCGGTGAGGCTGCTCGACGTGGGCGGAAACCATCAGGGACGCTCGGAGCGCGACACCTTCGCCCGCATCTACGAGGACCGGATCGTGCAACTGCGGGAGGTGGACGAGCGTCTCGCGTTCGGCAGGCTCGAGCTCGAAGGGAACGACGAGGACGGCGACGACGTGCTGCGGTACATCGG
>DMKW01000032.1 GCA_003454135.1 Microbacteriaceae bacterium | reverse complement strand
GCAGCTCGCCCAGCTGCCGATCGATCCGCGCCTCGCACGCATGGTCGTCGAGTCGAAGCAGCACGGCGTCACACGCGAGGTGATGGCGATCGTCGCGGGCCTCAGCATCCAGGACCCGCGTGAGCGTCCCCTCGAGAAGCGGCCGCAGGCCGACCAGTCGCACGCCCGATTCGTCGACCCGACGAGCGACTTTCTCACCCTCGTCAACCTGTGGAACTATCTCGAGGCTCAGGAGAAGGAACTCAGCGGCAACCAGTTCCGCCGGATGTGTCGCAGCGAGTACCTCAACTACCTGCGGGTGCGCGAGTGGAAGGACGTCTACCGGCAGCTCGAGCGCATGGCCAAGCCGCTCGGCCTCGTGATCACGGGCGCGAGTGTCAACCCGAACGGTGTTCACCGCTCCCTCCTCGCCGGCCTGCTGAGCCAGATCGGCCTCAGGGATGCGGCGAAAAAGGACTACGTGGGCGCGCGACAGGTGCGGTTCAGCGTGTTTCCCGGTTCGGCGCTCGCCAAGAAGCAGCCGGCGGAGATCATGTCCGCCGAGCTCGTGGAGACGAGCAGGCTCTTCGCGCGCACCAACGCGGCGATCGACCTCGCGTGGGCGGAACCGATCGCGGGCGACCTCGTCAAGCGCAGCTACGGCGAACCACACTGGGAGAAGAAGCAGGGCGCCGCCGTCGCCTACGAGCGGGTGACCCTGTACGGCGTGCCGATCGTCGCCAGGCGTCGCGTGCAGTTCGCCCGTGTCGACCCGGGCTACGCGCGTGAGCTGTTCATCAGGCACGCGCTCGTCGAGGGCGAGTGGGATCTGAACAGGCTCGACCAACGGATGAGCGCCTTCGACCGCGCCAACCGCGCGCTGCGCACGGAGCTCGCCGAGCTGGAGGAGCGCACGCGGCGGCGCGACATCCTCTACGACGACGAGGCCGTATTCGAGTTCTACCAGAGGCGTATCCCCGCCGAGGTGGCCTCGCAGCGCTCGTTCGAGACCTGGTGGAAGAAGGCGCGCACCGAGACGCCCGACCTGCTCACGATGACAGCCGAGAACCTCGTCGACGAGCCTGAGGCGACCGAGGTGGAGCCGCTCGAAGACGCCTACCCGAGCGTGTGGCAGCAAGGCGACCAGCGGCTCACGCTCACCTACCGATTCGAGCCAGGGGCCGAGGATGACGGGGTGACGGTGCAGGTGCCGATCGCCCTGCTCGCGCGGCTGCGAGCGGACGGCTTCGACTGGCAGGTGCCCGGGCTGCGGGAGCAGCTCGTCACCGCGCTCATCAAGGCGCTGCCGAAGGCGATCCGCCGCAACATCGTGCCGGCGACGGACTGGGCGCGCAAACTTCTTGCCGAGCTGCCGACCGAACCGGGGGAGCTCTCGCTCAAGGCGACCATCGCGGCCACCATCACGCGCCTCACCTACGTTCCCGTAGCGGAGAGCGACTTCGACGACAGCCGCATCCCAGCGCACCTGCGCGTGACCTTCGCCGTGCGCGACGAACGCTCGCGCACGGTCGCGAGCGGCAAGGACCTGCGCGCTCTGCAGCAGCGGCTCGCCTCGAGCGTGCGCGAGAGCGTGGCGCGCGCATCCGTCACCCCCACCAATGCGATCGAGCGGGCCGGACTCACGACCTGGGACTTCGACGAACTGCCGAGAATCCTCGACACCAAGCAGGGCGCCAACACGATCCGGGCCTACCCGTCGCTCGTCGACAGCGGCTCGAACGTGGCCATCCGTCTCATGAGCACTCCCGAAGACCAGGCGGCATCCATGCGGTCGGGCGTGCGGCGGATGCTGCTGCTCGCCATCCCCTCCCCCGTGTCATACGTGCAGGAGCACCTCACCCACGCGGAGAAACTGACCCTCGCCCAGAGTCCGTACCGTACGACGGGCGAGCTTTTCGCGGATTGCATGGCGGCGTGCATCGACTCGGCGCTGGGCGGCCGCGAGGTGTGGACGCGGGCCGAGTTCGAGGCGGCGCGGGACGCCGTGTCCGCGACGATCATGGACTCCCTGTTCCAGACCGTGTCGCTCGCGAGCACGATCATCGCCCGCGGCCGCGAGGTGGAGAAGGCCATCAAGGGCGCGACGAGCGTCGCGCTGTTGAGCCCGCTCGCCGACGCCCGCGAACAGTTGTCATCGCTCGTGTATCCCGGTTTCGTGTCGGCGACGGGCCTCGCGCAGCTGCGTCGGCTGCCCGTGTACCTCACGGCGATCGTGCACCGCATCGACAAGCTCGCGGAAAATCTCGGGCGCGACCGGGTCTGGATGTCCGAGGTGCAGACGGCGACGGACCGTTACGTCGCCGCCGGCGGCACCCTCCCCCTCGCCGCGGGGGCGGGCGAACGCATCCGGCGTACGCGCTGGCTGCTCGAGGAACTGCGGTTGAGCCTCTTCGCGCAGCATGTCGCCACGGCCGAGCCGGTGTCGCTGCAACGCATCACCAGGCTCCTCGCCGAATAGTCGCGAGAGGGCACAACTCGGTCCGACGGGGTTAGGCTCGATTCATGTCACAGGCAGTCATCGTCGACGTCGTCCGCACCGCTTCCGGCCGGGGCAAACCGGGCGGGCAATTGTCCGCGCTTCACCCGGTCGACCTGCTCGCCACCGTTCTGTACAGCCTCGTGCAGCGCAACGACCTCGATCCGGGGATGGTGGATGATGTGATCGGCGGCTGCCTCAGCCAGGTCGGCCAGCAGTCGGTCAACATCACCCGCAATGCGTTACTCGGCGCGGGTTTTCCCGAGTCTGTTCCCGGCACGACGGTGGACCGCCAGTGCGGTTCGAGCCAGCAGGCGGCGGCCTTCGCCGCGCAGGGCGTGATCGCGGGTGCCTACGACATCGTGATCGCATGCGGGGTGGAACAGATGAGCCGCAACCCGATCAACTTCGCGACGCTCGGCGAGGACCCGTGGGGGCCGATGGTGCACGCTCGGTACCCGGACGGCCTCGTCGGCCAGGGGGTGTCCGCCGAGCTCATCGCCGCGCGCTGGGACCTGTCGCGCGAGGAACTCGACAAGTTCTCGGTCCGCTCGCACCGGCTCGCAGCCGCGGCAGACTTCTCGAGGGAGATCGTGCCGGTCGGGGACACCCCGCTCGTTGACGAGACCATTCGACCGTCCACGACCGTCGAGGGTCTCGGCGGGCTGAAGCCCGCGTTCTTCGACGAGGCGATCGCGGCCCGCTTCCCCGAGATCAAGTGGCGTGTGACGCCCGGCAACTCGTCGCCGCTGACCGACGGCGCATCGGCCGCCCTCATCATGAGCGAGGAGCGGGCGGCCTCCCTCGGCCTCACCCCGAGGGCCCGCTTCCGCCACTTCGCCGTGACGGGATCCGACCCGATCGAGATGCTCACAGGGGTGATGCCCGTCACGCGCCGCATCCTCGAGAGATCCGGCATGAGCATCGACGACTTCGACAGCTTCGAGGTGAACGAGGCCTTCGCGTGCGTGCCGCTCGCCTGGCAGCACGAAACGGGTGCAGACCCGGAGCGCGTGAACCAGCGCGGCGGGGCGATCGCGCTCGGGCATCCGCTCGGAGCCTCGGGAACCCGCCTGCTCACGACCCTCGTGAACACGCTCGAACAGACCGGCGGCCGGTTCGGCCTGCAGACAATGTGCGAGGGTGCCGGAATGGCGAACGCGACGATCATCGAGCGGATTTGACGGTTCGGTCCGGGCGGTGACCGGTCGGCTCAGCTGAGCAGCCGCACCACCGCCGGGGGTGTCGGTTCGGCGTCGGCAAGGGGGCGGCCGTCGAGCACCTTCGCGATGTCCTGCTTCTCCGCGAAGTTGGAGGTGATGAGCGGGAGGGAGCGCTCGACGACCTTGCGGATGCGGTCCTTCAGAAACGCGCTGCTCACGGCGTAGTCGGCGAAGTCCGAATCGTGCGCGTAGACCCCGAGCGGCAGCGTGAGCGCCTGGAAGAACGAGAACAACGGCCGGAACTGGTGCTCGATGATGAGCGCGTGACGCTCGGACCCGCCGGTCGCCGCGAGCAGGATCGGGGTGTCGACGAGCGCGTACTGGTCCACG
>DMKW01000063.1:8390-9785 GCA_003454135.1 Microbacteriaceae bacterium | reverse complement strand
CCCGGGCGCTCCGGCTCTCGCCCGGCTCAGCCAACCAGATCCCGATCAGCGCGATGCTCGTGCTCGCGATCGGCGTGCAGACCCCCGGTTACGCGGTCAACCGAATCATCGAGACTGTTATCGGTGCCATCGTCGGCCTCATAGTCAACGCGGTCATCGTTCCCCCCGTGCTGCTCACACCGGCCCACGACGCCGTGCAGGGGCTGGCTTCTCGAGTCTCGCTGTCCCTGCGGGGCATAGCCCAGTCACTTCGAGAACCACAGACGACGGCCGAACTGGCGGCGATGCTCGAGAACGCTCGGGCGCTAAGACCCCTCAAGGACTCGACGGCCGATGCGCTCGATAGGGCGGAGGAGAGCCTCATGCTCAACCCCCGACAGGGCAAACACCGCTCGGTGCTGGAGCGCGATCGCGGACTGCTGTCGACGCTCGGCCCCCTCGTGACCCGCGTGATCGGCATGGCCCGAGCGATCAACGACCGGTACGACGCGGAGCTCGTTCACGATCCGGTCGCGTCGTCGATCGCGATCGAACTCGATCGAGCGGCCCACGACCTCGAGCTGCTCGCCCGCCCGGCCCGGTCCACTGACCCGGTCGCCGCCCCGATCACGGCCGAGTTGCCGGCCCTCACCGCCCCGCTCGTGGTGGCCAGACCCGACGCGCAGCATTGGATTCTCGTCGGGTCTCTTCTGGAGGACCTGCGGCGGGTGCGCGAAGAGATCATCGGAGCCGACGAGTGATCACGCCGCTTCTCGACAAGTACTCCCCCCACGGACTGGTCACCGACCCGGCGGTGGTCGGACTCGTGACGACGACCGTGACAAGCCCCCTCGGAAGTTGCGTCGCCCGGCACATGCCCCGGCGCACCTCCACGAGGGCGACGATCTTCCTGCATGGTGCCGCCGGATCCTGGACCACCTGGACGCCGCTGCTCCAGACCGCCAGGGAACTCGGAATCGACCTCGGGCACATCGTGCTGCTCGACCTGCCCGGGTGGGGAGACGCGACGCTTACGAGCGACCGAGCGGATCGCACGGTGCTCGCGGTGTGCACGCTGGTGAAAGACATGGCCGAGGAACTCGGCTACACGGAGTGGGACCTGGTCGGACACTCCCTCGGCGGTTTCATCGCGCTGCACATGGCGTCGATCTGGCCCCAGAGCGTGCTCTCGGTCGGACTGGTTTCCGGCACCACCTTCTCCACCATCCGGAGTGTCGAACACCCGGTTCGATCCTTCTCCGAACTGCCCGGATTCACGATGCTCTGGCGCGTCATGCAGTTTCTCGCGGCCATCGGGCCGGCCGGGCCGGCGCTCGTGCGCGGATTCGATGCCATCGGTCTGCTTCGCCCGGCGACCTTCCCTCTCTTTCGGCACTGGACGAAGGTGCCCCGGTC
>DMKW01000063.1:7882-8277 GCA_003454135.1 Microbacteriaceae bacterium | reverse complement strand
ACGGGGATGTGGTCGGCCATCGAATGCCCGGTGCGGGCGATGAAGGGGGACCGTGACGTCTTCGTCACGCAGGGAGACTTGGACGAGCTCGGTCGGCTGCTGCCGTCGAGCGTGCGCACGGTCATCGACGATTGCGGTCACTTCGGGGCCGTAGAGCGGCCGATGCAGGTGCTCGTCGCCCTCGGTTTCATTGAGGCGTGACCGCCCTTCGGCCTACGCGGACGGCAACTCGAGCCAGGTCAGGCTCGCGAACTCCTCGTGGCTGAGCCCGAGGCTCTCCGGCGAGAAGGCCACGGCCGTGCGCAGCGTGTGCGAGTCCGCACCTTCGCGCACCACGACATCCACTCCGGCGGGTGAGAGCAGCGTCTTGGCGAACCGGATCACGGCGATCGTCG
>DMKW01000063.1:1527-7672 GCA_003454135.1 Microbacteriaceae bacterium | reverse complement strand
GTGAGCGGGCTCTCTTTCGTTATCTCGTAGCTCAGAGTCGGCGACACCCGATCGCCGCTGACCCAGGCGGGAAAATTAGTGGCTCCGATTCGCCACGTTCCCGGAAGCAGGCGCGACAATGAGGTTTCGTTCGGAGCGCTGGGCATACCCCAAACTTAGCCGCACTCGCTGGGCGTACCGTTGAGCAATGCAGGCAATCACCATACCCAGTCCGGGGGGACCAGAAGTTCTCACCCTCGCGGAGCTTCCCGATCCGGTCGCCGGGCCGGGCGAGGTGCTCATCGAAGTCGCCGCCGCGGGTGTTAATCGCGCCGACATCGGCCAGCGACAGGGCAACTATCCGTCGCCTCCCGGCACGTCCCCCCTGCCGGGGATGGAGGTCTCCGGCACCATTTCCGCGGTCGGGCACGGGGTGGACCACTGGTCGATCGGCGACCGTGTGTGCGCACTCCTGCCGAGCGGAGGCTACGCCTCCCTCGCCGTCGCGAACGCCGGGCACGTGCTCGAGGTGCCGCGCGGCATTGACCTGATCGACGCGGCCGGGCTCCCGGAAACCATTGCGACAGTGTGGTCGAACGTCTTCATGCTCGCCGGCCTTCGCGCGGGCGAGACCCTCCTCGTGCACGGCGGCTCGAGCGGGATCGGCACGACGGCGATCCAACTGGCCCGAGCTCACGGTGCCCTCGTCGCGACCACGGCCGGCAGCGCGGCAAAGCTCGCCGCGTGCGATCGGCTGGGCGCCGAGATCCTCATCAACTACCGCACCGAGGATTTTGTCGAGCGACTGCTCGAGGCGACAGATGGACGAGGCGCCGACGTGATCCTCGACGCAATCGGCGGCGCCTACCTCTACCGCGATCTCGCCGCGCTCGCGCCGCACGGGCGCATCGTGATCATCGGCAACCAGAGCGCCCAGTCGGGCACCATCGACGTGCGAGCACTCATGGGCAAGTGGGCGACCATCTACGGCAGCACCCTGCGCGCCCGCACGGCCAAAGAGAAGGCCGAGATCATCGCGAGCGTGCGCGAAAACGTGTGGCCTCATGTCGCCGCTGGCCAGGTCGTGCCTGTGATCGACGAGCGGATTCCGTTCGCGGAGGCCTCGAGGGCGCACGAGCGCATGGAGTCATCGGAGCACATCGGAAAGCTCCTGCTCATCCCCTGACCCGCGAGTGTGGAGGGCGCACGTACGATTGGTGGATGCCCAGCAAGGTCGTCGCGCTCGCGCGGTCCACACACCCTGGGCCGTCGATCGCCGTGACCCTCATCGCGGTCGTGCTCGGGATCGGGCTGGGACTCGACCCGCAGCGTCTCGTCTTGCTCGGCCTGGCTTTTCTCGGCAACCAGTTCTCGGTCGGACTCAGCAACGACTGGCTCGACGCCGAACGCGACCGTGCGGTCGGCCGCACAGACAAACCCGTGGCCCTCGGGCTTGTGAGCACGCGTCTCGCGCGCGCTGCCGCCTTCACGTCGGCGACGTTCGCCATCCTCGTCACCCTTCCGCTCGGGCTGTGGGCGACCGCCGCGAATGCGCTGTTCCTGCTCTGCGGTTGGAGCTACAACGCGTGGCTCAAGAACACACCGGTCTCGGTCGTCACGTACGCCGTGGGGTTCGGTGCGATCCCGCTCATCGTCTCGCTCGCCAGGCCGATCCCGGCGGTCGCCGCGCCGTGGGCCATCGGCGTCGGCGCGCTGCTCGGCATTGCGGCCCACTTCGCGAACGTGCTGCCCGACCTTGACGACGACAGCCGAACCGGTGTCAGCGGCCTTCCCCACCGTCTGGGCCGACGCGTCTCCGGCGTCGTGGTCTGCTCATCACTCGCCGCGGCCGCACTTCTCGCGTTCTTCGGCCCGGCTGGCGGCAAGACCACGATCCAGTGGGTCGGCGTCATCGTCACCCTCCTGCTCGCGCTCGGCGTCGCCGTGGCCCTTAGGCGTGCGCCCACTCGCCTGCTCTTTCAGCTCATCATCGCGGCGGCGCTCGTCAACGTCGTGTCCCTGGCCATGAGCGGCGAGCGGCTGTTGCTCTGATCGGGCCGCGAGTGGCCCGGTGGCCTATTTCGGTTGCGCCACCGGCTCCGACGATCCGACCGTCGAACCCGCCGTCGCGCGCGGCAGGTTGTGGATGCCGATGCCGGAGATGATGCCGCCGGCGAACAGGAGGCACGCGGTCACGAGCATGCCGCGGTGGAACCCGACAAGGTCGAGTTGCGGCCCGACGACAAGACCGAGCATGGCGATCGCGATGAGGCCGGCGACCCTCGACACCGCGTTGTTGATCGCCGATCCGATTCCCGCCTGTCTCTCGTCGATCGCCCCCAAAATCGCGCTCGTGAGCGGCGCTACGGTCGTGGTGAGCCCGAGCCCGAACAGGACTACCCCCGGAAGCACCTCCACCCAATAGTTGGGCGAGGCATCCATCATGAGGAAGTACAGGTAGCCGAGCCCGCCCACGATGGGCCCAACCGTCATGAAGAGCCGCGGTCCGAACCGACCGGCGAGCCCGCCGACATACGACGACAACAGGATGCTGATGATCGTCACCGGCAGGATCGAGAGACCGGCGACGGTCGCCTTGTACCCGCCCACCTGCTGCAGGAACACCGTGAGCAGGAATCCGCCGATCGAGAGGGCTCCGTAGATAAGGGTCGTCGCGACGTTTCCGACGGCGAAGTTGCGCACGCGGAAGAGCCCGAGCGGCACCATCGGCTGCTCGGCCACCCTCTCACGCCAGAAGAAAGCGGCGAGCGCCAGCACACCGAGCACCATGGGCAGGTAGATGACCGGGCTCGCCCAGCCATAGTGGCCCTGTTCGATGAGCGCGAAGACCGGCAGCCCGAGGCCGAGAATGCCGAGCACGGCGCCGAGGTAATCGATGGCGACGCCCTCCTCGCGCGTGTCCTTCTGTTTGAGCACGAAGAGCAGCCACAGGGTGACGGCGATCGGCAGCACGTTGATCGCGAAGACATATCGCCAGGAGAGCAGGTCGACGAAGAGACCGCCGAGCAGCGGTCCGGCGATGAACGCGGCGCTCGTCCACGCGGTCCAGGATCCGATGGCCTTCGCCTGGGCCGGGCCGCGGAAGTTGGAAAGGATGATGGCGAGCGAGCTCGGCACGAGAAGCGCCCCGGCAACGCCCTGGAGTCCTCGAGCCACGATGAGCACCTCGGCGGTCGGCGCGATCGCGCAGAGCAGGGAGGCCACCCCGAATCCGGCGAGGCCCCATCGCAGCACGATGATGCGGCCGAAGAGGTCGGAGAGCGAACCGGCCAGGAGGATGAGTGAGCCGAGCGTGATGAGGTAGGCGTCCACCACCCATTGCTGGGTGCTGAGTCCCCCGCCCAGTTCCCTCATGATGGCGGGGAGCGCGACGTTGATTACCGAGCTGTCGAGGAACGCGACGAACGATGCGAGAACGGCGATCGCGAGGACGAGTCGCTGGTGTTTGTGCATGGCTTTATTCTTTCGCCTCGGGTGACGCGAGAACGCGCTCGATTTCGTCGAGGAGCTCCCGTGACCCGAGCGGGCGGAAGTGGCCGACCATCGAGAGTTCGACATTCGTCGCCCCGTCGAGCCGGCTCCCGCCGGGGATGAGCGGATCCAGCCGGCTGTAGAGCGAGGTGATGCGCGAGTTGGTCTCGAGGTTCTCGGCCAGCGTCTTGACCGTGGTGTCCGTCGGCGAAAAAGCGCGCAGGGTGGCGACCGGCGCGTAGCGCGCGAGCTTCGAGCCGTCGAAGGGGCTGTTGACCGCGATGAGCCGATCGATTCTGCCGGTGACGTCGTCGATCATCATCATGTGCTTGGCGATCAGGCCGCCCTTGCTGTGGGCGATGATGATCACACGACGCAGATCACGGTCGTCGAGGTATCGCTGGGCGAGGGCCGCGGAGTCCGCGATCGTCATGCGGTTGTACCCGAGGTCGGTGAGAACGTGGATCGGGTGGCCGAGCGCGTGCAGCCGATTGGCCACCGGACGCAGAAAGTGCCAGGTCTCATACACTCCCGGCAGCAAGAGCACTGGCTCGCGGTCTCCGCCGCGGTAGCGGTCGGCGGCACGACGCCGCAACAGGTGCCCGAGTTGCGTTCGGGCCTGGTAGAGGCGGTCGGCGGCTAAGGCGCCGAGGTCTCGCGCGGTGATCATGATGGCCCGTCCTCCACCCGCATCCGCCCTCCGTCACTTCGCACTCTACGCTCGACGGCAACGACGACACCGGTCAGATCATTCCGATCGGGATCGCCCGCACCACAGCTCTGATCGCCCCGCTGGTGGATGCCGCTGGCCTCAGCATCGCCCAGCGCGAGGCGATCTCGACCTGGGGCGGGGCCGTCGCCAGGACTCCTCGATCGGCCTACAGCATCCCGACGGCGGTCACGCGCACTACCGCGGTCCCCGCGGCATTCGACTCGGCGATGTCGATCGTGGCCGAGATGCCCCAGTCGTGATCGCCGGCCGGGTCGTCGAAGATCTGGCGAACGGACCAGGAGCCAGTGCCCTCCTCGACGATGAGCATCGCGGAACTGCGCGCATCCGCCCCGGTGCCGAGCGCGTTGTGGGCCTCGAAGTAGGCGTCCAACGCGTCGCCCCACGCGTCGGCATCGAAGCCGGCGGCGGCATCCAGCTCCCCCAGCTGTTCGAACTGTTCGAGGGCGGCGAGCTGCACCCTGCGAAAGAGCTCGTTGCGCACCAGAATGCGAAACGCGCGAACGTTGGTCGTGACGTTGTGCGGCGCCGGGGGCAGCACTGGCGCCTCGACCCCGACCGCGACGCTCGGGTTGATCAACTGCTCCCACTCGTCGAGCAGGCTCGAGTCGACCTGGCGCACGAGCTCGCCCAGCCACTCGATGAGGTCGAGCAGCTCCTCGGTCTTCGCCTCGTCGGGAATGGTCTGCCGAGCCGCGCGGTACGCATCGGAGAGGTATCGCAGCACGAGGCCCTCCGAGCGGTTGAGCTTGTAGAAGCCGATGAAATCGTTGAAGGTCATCGCGCGCTCGTACAGGTCGCGCACGACCGACTTGGGACTCAGCTGGAAGTCGCCCACCCACGGCTGGGAAGCCCGATAGCGCTCGAACGCCTGGCTCAGCAGCTCCTCGAGCGGCATCGGATGGCGGATCTCCTCGAGCAGTTCCATTCGCTCCTCGTAGTCGATCCCCTCGCTCTTCATCGCCGCGACCGCCTCGCCGCGGGCCATGAACTGCTGGGCGGAGAGCACCGGCCGCGGGTCGTCGAGGGTCGCCTCGAGCACGGAGATCATGTCGAGCGCGTAGCTCGGCGACTCGGGCTCGAGCAGTTCGAAGACGGCGAGCGCGAACGGCGAGAGCGGCTGGTTGAGGGCGAAGTTCGGCTGCAGGTCCACCGTGAGGGTGATATCGCCGTTCGCGTCCTGCTTCACGATCTCGGCCGTGCGCAGGGTGCGGTAGATCGCGAGCGCCTGGCGCGCGAGCTCGAGCTGCCGCGCCCTCGGCTCGTGGTTGTTCTCGATCAGTTCACGCAACTCGTCGAACGGCTTTCCTCCGCGACCGATCACGTTGAGCACCATCGCGTGGCTCACCTGCATGCTCGAGGCGAGAGTCTCCGGCTCCGCGGCGACGAGCCGATTGAAACTCGGCTCGCCCCACGAGACGAAGCCCTCCGGTGCTCGTTTGCGCACAATCCGCTTGACCTTCTTGGGGTCGTCGCCGGCCTTCGCGAGCAGTCGCGCATTTTCGGTCTCGTGGTCGGGAGCCTGCACGACCACCGTTCCGGCCGTGTCGAAGCCTGCCCGGCCGGCCCGGCCGGCGATCTGGTGGAACTCGCGAGCGCTCAACTGACGCATCTTCGTGCCGTCGAACTTGGTGAGCGCCGTGAGCAGCACGGTGCGGATCGGTACGTTGATGCCGACCCCGAGCGTGTCAGTGCCGCAGATCACCTTGAGCAGTCCGCGCTGGGCGAGCTGTTCGACGAGCCGGCGGTATTTGGGCAGCATGCCGGCGTGGTGCACGCCGATGCCCGAGCGGATGAGCCGGCTGAGCGTGCGACCGAAGTTGGTTGTGAACCGGAAGTCGCCGATCGCCTCCGCGATCTCGTCGCGCTGCTCGCGCGTGGCGATCTTTACGCTCGTGAGTGCCTGCGCGCGTTCGAGCGCGGCGAGTTGGGAGAAGTGCACGA
>DMKW01000063.1:0-1467 GCA_003454135.1 Microbacteriaceae bacterium | reverse complement strand
ACCGGGCGGTCGACGCCGACCACGACGGCCGTGTCGCGACCGTTGCGCTCGCGCAGGTCTTTCGCGAGCCAGTCCACGTCGCCGAGAGTGGCCGACATGAGGATGAACTGCACCCGCGGCAGGGTCAGCAGCGGCACCTGCCAGGCCCAGCCGCGTTCCGGGTCCGAGTAGAAGTGGAACTCGTCCATCACGACCTGGTCGACCGGGGCGTCCGCCCCGTGCCGCAGCGCGAGGTTCGCGAGGATCTCGGCCGTGCAGCAGATGATCGGGGCGTCGGCATTGACGCTCGAGTCGCCCGTGACCATGCCCACGTTTTCCGCACCGAAGATGTGCACGAGCGAGAAGAACTTCTCGGAGACGAGGGCTTTGATCGGCGCGGTGTAGAACGAGCGCTTGCCCTGGCCGAGAGCCGCGAAGTGCGCACCGACCGCGACGAGGGACTTGCCGGTGCCCGTCGGGGTGCTCAGGATGAGGTTGGCCCCGGACACGATCTCGATGAGCGCCTCGTCTTGCGCCGGATAGAGAGCAAGGCCGCGCTCGAGCGTCCAGTCCACGAACGCCGAGTAGACGGCATCCGGGTCATAGCTCTCGGGGATTCTCTCGATGAGGCCCGTCTCAACCATGGTGGGTGGCGACGAGGCCGTAAACGTGTTCGACATAGGCCCAGAACCCCTCGACGTCGAGCGCGATCGGCACCATCGCATTGGGGATCGGGGCGTCGAAGTCGACGACGGTCATGCCGTTCGTGAGCTCGCCCTTCGTCTCGACACCGACTCTCGCCGGGCGCGAGGCGAACAGGTCCGGCCGCGAGACGTGTGCTACCGCGCATACGTCGTGCACCGCCTGGCCGTCCGGATCTGAGCCGTTGCGGCTCGCATAGTAGGTGGCGAGGGGCAGGATGAGCTCATGGGCGAGCGTGCCGAGGTTCGCGAGCCGCTCCACGACGGGGCCGTTCGCAAGAGCCTGGTGCGTGAGGTCGAGCCCCACCATCACAACCTGCCAGTCGCCGTCGAACACGACTCGGGCGGCCTCGGGGTCGGCGTAGATGTTGAATTCGGCGGCCGGAGTCGCGTTGCCGCGCGTGAACGACCCGCCCATGATCGTGAACGAGGCGGCCCACCGGGCGATCGCCGGTTCCTGCTTGAGCGCGAGGGCGATATTGGTGAGAGGTCCGGTGGCCACGAGGTGGATGGCGCCGGGAGTGGCCCGAAGCGTCTCGATGATGAAGTCGACGGCGTGCAGCGTGCTCACCGGAAGGGTCGCAACCGGCAGGTTCACCGAACCGAGACCCGTCTCCCCGTGCACGTGGCTCGCCTCGCGCACCTCACCGAGCAGCGGCTGGCCGGCGCCGGCGGCCACCGGAACCTTCTCGAACCCGAGGTATTCGCGCAGGGCGAGCGCGTTGGCGGTCGTGCGCTCGATCGAGACGTTGCCGCCGACCGTCGTGACGCCAACGAGCTCGAGGGC
>DMKW01000059.1:16039-16426 GCA_003454135.1 Microbacteriaceae bacterium | reverse complement strand
CACCGACGTGATCGAGGAGCAGACCGCTCAGGCCCTCGACGGCGTCGTGGAGCAGTTCCGCATCAACTGGGTGTGGATGCCGCCGTGGGGCCCGGAGAAGATCACGGATGACGGCCGCGACATGATGCGCGCGCTCGGCTTCTCGATGTAAGGCAAAGCCGCGAAAGATCGCCCCGCCATTGGCCGGGGCGTTTCTCGTCGGCGCGCGAAAAAGCCTAGATCCGGTTCTCGGTCGTGGCCTTGTCTGCGCGGTTGACGAGCTTCCAGCTGGCCGGGAGGACTGCCGCTGCGAGCAGGGCCTTGACGGTATCGCCGATCAGGAACGGCAGCACGCCGCCCGTGATCGTGGCCTGAAGCACATCGGTCGTGCCGAAATACCGCGTCATG
>DMKW01000059.1:14377-15870 GCA_003454135.1 Microbacteriaceae bacterium | reverse complement strand
CTTGCGGTCCCACTCGCGCTGGGCGAGCCAGCCCGTGAGCGCAGCGGCGAAGATGAAGCCGACGACGAATCCGCCGGAGGTCGAGGTGAGAAGGCTGCCGTGCCCGCCGGCGGCGAAGATGGGCAACCCGGCCACGCCGAGAATCAGGTAGAGCACCATTGAGAGCGCGCCGCGCACGGCCCCGAGGGTGGATCCGGCGAGCAGCACCGCGAAAGTCTGACCCGTGATCGGCACCGGCCAGAGCGGAATCGTGAGCTGGGCGGCGATCGACGTGAGCGCCGTCCCAGCGGCGATGAGCACGAGATCGGTCACGAGACTTCTCGAGAACAGCCGATCAGCGAGCGTCGGACGGCCTACTGCCAGGCTTAAATTGGACAATTGCGCTCCTCCGGGCGGGGGTCGGGCACTGCCGCGGCATTGAACACAGGCCCCACGAAATATACTAAAGGCCTACCCCCTCCTCCCGTTGTTGAAAAACAACCAAAGAATTGGATTCTGCCTGTGCTCAGCGTGCACGACCTCGAACTGCGTGTTGGCGCACGCATGCTCATGGAGGACGTCACCTTCCGTGTCGAGCGCGGCGACAAGATCGGCCTCGTCGGCCGCAACGGCGCGGGCAAGACGACCCTCACCAAGGTGCTCGCCGGCGAAGAACTCGCCACCGGCGGTACGATCGAACGCTCCGGCGAAGTGGGGTACCTGCCCCAGGACCCGCGCTCGGGCAACCCGGAAGACCTCGCCCGCACGCGCATCCTCGACGCCCGCGGACTCGGCCAGATCATGCTCGGCATGGAGAAGGCCGCGCAGGAGATGGGGGACTCGGATGCCAAGGTGAGCGCGGCGGCGATGAAGACCTACGGCAACCTGCAGGATCGCTTCACCGCCCTCGGCGGCTATGCGGCCGAGGCAGAGGCCGCCTCGATCGCGAGCAACCTGAGCCTGCCGGATCGCATCCTCGACCAGCCGCTCTCCACCCTCTCGGGCGGACAGCGCCGCCGCATCGAGCTCGCCCGCATCCTGTTCTCCGGCGCCGAGACGATGCTGCTCGACGAGCCGACCAACCACCTCGATGCCGACTCGGTCGTCTGGTTGCGCGAATTCCTGAAGAACTTCCAGGGCGGCCTGATCGTGATCAGCCACGACGTGGAGCTCGTGGAGGAGACGGTCAACCGCGTGTTCTACCTCGACGCGAACCGCCAGGTGATCGACATCTACAACATGAGCTGGAAGAACTACCAGCGCCAGCGCGCCGCGGACGAGGAGCGCCGCAAGAAGGAGCGCGTCAACGTCGAGAAGAAGGCCGGTGTGCTGCAGATGCAGGCGGCCAAGTTCGGCGCAAAGGCCTCGAAGGCCGCCGCCGCCCACCAGATGGTGAGGCGCGCCGAGAAGATGCTCTCCGGCCTCGACGAGGTGCGCGCCGTCGACCGCGTCGCCAAGCTGCGTTTTCCCGAGCCGGCGCCCTGCGGTCGCACCCCGCTCATGGCGTCCAACCT
>DMKW01000059.1:13941-14246 GCA_003454135.1 Microbacteriaceae bacterium | reverse complement strand
GGAGCGGGCAAGACCACGCTCCTGCGCATTCTCGCGAGCGTCGACAAGCCGGACACGGGGCAGCTCGAACCGGGTCACGGCCTGCGCATCGGCTACTACGCCCAGGAGCACGAGACCATCGACGTGAAGCGCACCGTGCTGCAGAACATGGTCTCGTCGTCGCCGAACATCACCGAGACCGAGGCGCGACGCGTGCTCGGGTCGTTCCTCTTCTCGGGGGATGATGCCAACAAACTCGCCGGCGTACTCTCCGGCGGGGAGAAGACGAGGCTCGCCCTCGCGATGATCGTCGTCTCGGGCGCCAA
>DMKW01000059.1:10115-13723 GCA_003454135.1 Microbacteriaceae bacterium | reverse complement strand
GCGGTCGTGCTTGTGAGCCACGACGAGGGCGCCGTGGAGGCGCTCAACCCTGAGCGCGTACTCATTCTGCCGGACGGCACAGAGGACCTCTGGAACCGGGACTACGCGGACCTCGTCGCCCTCGCCTAGCCTGCCCAGGTTCCGGTCGCACACCGCGCCCCTCGGTCAAAAACCCCTCGCGCGGTCGTAAGTCGCACGCGCCGGTGTTCGAACGCCCGCGCGAGCGACTTACGACCGCGGCGGCGGTCTTCAGCGGTGCGACCCCTCGAGGATCTCGTCCTCGACCTCGTTGTCTGACCGCGGACGCTCCGCTTTGCGGCGCGTCCGCTCGTGCGCCCGCTCCTGTTCGTCCGGATCGTCGGCGTTGCGCATGCGGTATTCCTGCCGGATCGCATAGCCGAGCCCGAGAAAGGCCATGATGCCGAACAGCACCCACTGGATCGCGTAGGAGATGTGCAGGCCCTCGTCGAGCGTGGGCTTCGGCATCGCGGCCGGCCGGGCGGCCGCGGCCGGCGTCTCGGACACCATGAGGCCGTAGGCGCCCGTGTAGGTGGGCTTGGCGAGGAGTTGCGCGATGTCTGGCAGGTGGATCGTGGCGAGCTGACCGTTCGCGCCGGAGCGTCCAGCGAGGTTCGGCTCGCCCGCCTGGAGGTGCACGATCACGGTGACAGGACCGCTGCGGGGCTCGGGAATGCTGTCCGGGGCGTCCTGCTTGTTGCCCACCGGAACGTAGCCGCGGTCAACCACGAAGACGGTGCCGTCGTCGAGCAGCAGCGGATCGAGCACCTCGAAACCCGGCTGGCCGTTGAGCGGGCGATTGCGCACGAGCACCTGCTCGTCGAGCAGGTAGGTGCCGGAGAGCGTGACCTTGACCCACTGCTGGCTCGCGCGGAACGAGGTGAGGGTGGGGAGCACGTCGGCGACCTGTCGCGGGGCACCGTCGTAGTTGCGATCAACGAGGTCGTTGGCTGCCGCGGTCTCCTGCGTGCGGTCGACCTGCCACTTGGAGAGCCCGACGCACACCGTCGCGAAGACGATCGCGAGGGCGAGGTAGCCGAACCAGCGCCGGCTGATCGCGAAGCGCCATCCGTTCACGACGCGGTGCTTTCGACGTCGGGCACCCGCGCGACCGTCTCGCCGAGCGGCGTGACCACCACGGGGAAGTCCCGGGCGGCAAGGTAGTCGCGCAGGAAATCGCGATGGCCGTCACACGCGAGCCACACCTTCACCCGCTCCGGACCGTGGATGCGTGGATTGCGCCAATTGACGTTCCAGGCCGCCGCCTCCCGGCACTCGGCCCTCGAGCAGGTCGGTGGGGTCTCGGCGTCACCGAAACCGATCACTGACCGTCGCCCAGACGGCGCTCGATCGTGCCCGGCCTCAGAACGACGGAGGCGGGCGCGCCCTTCGCGTTCGCAAGGACAACCGCGACGTACGGGAGAAGGACCGCCCCGATTGCCGGCAGAAGCAGCCACCAGCCGGGCGTGAAGAGGCACGCGATGATGCAGACGGTGCGAATACCCATCGCCACCAGGTACTGGATCATGCGGCTTCGCCGGTCGTCCTGGGGCGACCGGGGGAGCGAGGTGATCGACTGCTGCTTAGCCATGAGTAGGAGTTAAGCCTACGTCTAAGATTGTGGGAGTTTGCCGCGTGCTGCCGGATACCTTCGACGCGCAGTGCGCCGCGCCCATCGGAAGAGAGTGACCCATGACGACTCCACGAACAGTGCTTGTGACGGGAGGCAACCGAGGCATCGGTTTTGCCATCGCCGAGCAGTTCATCGCACTCGGCCACCGCGTCGCGGTGACCGCGCGATCCGGTGAAGGTCCGGCGGGGAGCCTCACGGTGCGCGCGGACGTGACCGACTCGGCATCCGTCGACGCCGCGTTCACCGAGGTCGAGGCCGCGCTCGGCCCGGTGGAGGTCGTCGTGGCGAACGCCGGGATCACTAAGGACACGCTGCTGCTGCGAATGACCGAGGACGACTTCACCTCCGTCGTCGACACGAACCTCTCGGGAGCCTTCCGAGTGGTCAAGCGGGCATCGAAGGGCATGCTCAAGGCGCGGTTCGGCCGCATCATCCTCGTGTCGAGCGTCGTCGGTCTTCTCGGTTCGGCCGGCCAGGTCAACTACTCTGCCTCGAAGAGCGGGCTCGTGGGACTCGCACGCTCGGTGACGCGCGAACTCGGCTCTCGCGGCATCACCGCAAACGTCATCGCGCCGGGCTTCATCGAAACCGACATGACCGCCGAACTGCCGGAGGCGCAGCAGGCCGAGTACAAGAAGTCGATCCCGGCCGGGCGCTTTGCCACGGCCGAAGAAGTGGCGAAGGTCGTGGCCTGGCTGGCCGGCGACGATGCCGGGTACATCTCCGGTGCCGTCATCCCCGTCGACGGCGGCCTCGGGATGGGCCACTAGCCCCCGCGTCGCCTCCCACCCCTTCGTCCGACACTGCCCCGTCGCTCCCGCCCACCGGTTCGCCCCTGCCTCCCCTTTCGAAATCCATGCAAATGGGGATGACACGCCGTGTGCAGGCAGCAACACGCCGGTGGCCGACCCCATTTGCATGGATTTCGGAACGGGAAAGGCGCGGGGCAGCTAGCCGCGCAGGCCGAGCAGGGGCAACAGCTGGCTGAGGTCCCGCACGTCCATGAGCACGTCGGCGAGGTCCCGCACAGGCGCTTTCGCGTCGAATCCGACGGAGAGGCCGGTGATCGCCATCATCGGCAGGTCGTTCGCCCCGTCGCCAACCGCCACGGTGTGGGCGAGCGGGATGCCGAAGTCCTCGGCCCACTCGCGCAGCGTCGAGGCCTTCGCCTCGGCGTCTATGACGGGACCGACGAGCCCGCCGGTGAGGACGCCGTCGACGAGCTCGAGGCGATTGGCGCGCCAGTAGTCGAGGCCGAGCGTCTCGGCGACCGGGTCGATGAGCTCGTGGAAGCCGCCGGAGACCACGGCGACACGCCCGCCGGCGGCATGCACTCCCGCGATCATCTCCGGCACACCGTGCGTGACGGTGATGCGGCGGGACACGTCACCGATGACGCTTTCCGGAAGTCCGGCAAGCGTCGCAACGCGAGTGCGCAGGCTCTGCTCGAAGTCGAGCTCGCCGTTCATCGCCCGCGAAGTGATGGCCGCGACCTCGTCGCCGGAGCCGGCCGCATCCGCGAGAAGCTCGATCACCTCGTTCTCGATGAGGGTGGAATCGACGTCGAGCACGACGAGAAATCGGGGCATGGGTGTACTGGCCATCCTGTGGGGGCGGTAGTTGGGGGAACGGCCGCCGCGGGTTAGGAGACCGTGACGCCCTTGCCGACAACGGTGATGCCGGAGTCGGTGACGGTGAATCCGCGGGCCCGGTCGGCCTCTGCATCCACTCCAACGGTCGCGCCTGCTGTGACGACGACTTCCTTGTCCAGAATAGCCCGACGGATGATCGAGTCCGGGCCGATGCGCACGCGGTCGAAGATGATCGAGTCGATCACCCGGGCCCCGGACTCGATGATCGCCCACGGCCCGAGCACGCTTCGTTCGATGTGCGCTCCGGAGAGCAGCGACCCGAGGGACACGATCGAGTCGATCGTCGTGCCGAGGTTGCCGCGCGA
>DMKW01000059.1:4926-10013 GCA_003454135.1 Microbacteriaceae bacterium | reverse complement strand
GCTGAGATCAGGTCCTGGTGAGCGTCGAAGAAGGACTCGATCGTGCCGACATCCCGCCAGTAGTACCGGTCGCGATCGGTGGCACCCGGCACCTCGTTGCGGTTGAGGTCGTAGACGGCCGCGTCGCCCCGCGAGACGAAGTCGGGAACGATGTCGCCGCCCATGTCGTGGTTGGAGGTGGACAGCTCGCCGTCCCGCAGTACCGCGTCGATCAGGATGTCGGCGTCGAAGATGTAGTTGCCCATCGACGCGAGAACCTCGCCGGGGGAGTCGGCGAGACCGACCGCGTTCTGCGGCTTCTCGAGAAACTGCGCGATGCGCGTGGGGTCGTCCTTGTCGAGTTCGATCACGCCGAACTGGTCGGCGAGGGCGATGGGCTGACGGATGGCCGCCACCGTGACGCCGGCACCGGACTCGATGTGCGCCGCGATCATCTGGCTGAAGTCCATGCGGTACACGTGGTCGGCGCCCACGACGACCACGATGTCCGGCTTCTCGTCACGCAGAAGGTTGAGGCTCTGCAGGATGGCGTCAGCCGAACCTGCGAACCAACGCTTGCCGAGCCGCTGCTGGGCCGGCACTGACGCGACGTACGAGTTGGTGAGCCCGGAGAGCCGCCAGGTCTGCGACACGTGGCGGTCGAGGCTGTGCGACTTGTACTGGGTGAGCACGACGATCTGGCGCAGCCCCGAGTTGATGAGATTGGAGAGCGCAAAGTCGATGAGACGGTAGTTGCCACCGAACGGAACCGCGGGCTTTGCCCTGTCCGCTGTGAGAGGCATCAGTCGCTTGCCTTCCCCGCCCGCCAAGACAATGCCGAAGATCTTCTTTGATGCCATGCCTCAACAGTAGAGGCACCAGTGGGCGTGTACTAGCGTTCAACACGTGAGAGTCGATCTGATTACCCGTGAATATCCGCCAGAGGTCTACGGAGGTGCCGGGGTCCATGTGACCGAACTCGTGCGCGCGCTCCGACTCGACCTCGACGTCATCGTGCGCTGCTTCGGCCTGCCGCGGGACGAACCGAATGTGCACGGCTATCTCGTGCCCGCCCAGCTCGCCTCGGCGAACCCGTCGATCGCGACGCTGGGCGTGGATCTGGAGATCGCACAGGATGTCGGCGGCGCCGATCTCGTGCACTCGCACACCTGGTACGCCAACGCGGCAGGGCGCATCGCGCAGTTGCTTCACGGAGTGCCCCACGTCGTCACGGCGCACAGCCTCGAGCCCCTGCGTCCGTGGAAGGCCGAGCAGCTCGGTGGCGGCTACCGCGTGTCGAGCTGGATCGAGCGCGACGCCTTCCTTGCGGCGGACGCCGTGATCGCCGTGAGCCACGGGATGAAGCGCGACATCCTGCGCTCCTACCCGACTCTCGACGAGCAGCGCGTGTCCGTCGTGCACAACGGCATCGACCTCGAACGCTGGCACCCCGTCGAAGACGACGAACTTCTCCGCACTCTCGGTATCGATCCGGACCGCCCGTCGGTCGTGTTCGTCGGCCGCATCACCCGGCAGAAGGGCCTGCCCTACCTCCTGCGCGCGGCCGCCCAGCTTCCGAAGGACGTGCAGCTCGTGCTGTGCGCCGGTGCGCCGGACACCCCGGAGATTCTCGCCGAGGTGCGAGCAGGAGTCGCCGAGCTCCAGAAGGAGCGCACGGGAGTGGTCTGGATCGAAGAGCTGTTGAGCCAGCACGACCTGTCGGCCGTGCTCACCTCAGCGACGACCTTCGTATGCCCGTCGGTGTATGAGCCGCTCGGCATCGTCAATCTCGAGGCCATGGCCTGCGGAGCGCCCGTCGTCGGCACGGCGACGGGCGGAATCCCCGAGGTCGTGGACGACGGAGTAACCGGTCGACTCGTTCCGATCGACCAGGCCGACGATGGCACCGGCACCCCGCTTGACCCGCAGAAATTCGTCGACGACCTCGCCCGGATTCTCGGCGAAGTGGTCGCCGACCCGGCCGAGGCGAAGCGGATGGGGGCCGCCGGTCGCGCGTGGGCCGAGAGGGACTTCGGCTGGCAGCAGATCTCGAAGCGAACGCAAGACGTCTACCGCTCGGTGCTCGCCTGATCCCGGCGGGGCAGCCACGGAGCACCGTCGCGCGAAGGTAGGGTTGGGGCATGGCCAGCGTTCTCCAGCTTTCCGACGTATCGATCGTTCGAGATGGCAACCCAATCCTCGATTCCGTCAACTGGACGGTCAACGGCGACGAACGCTGGGTGATCCTCGGCCCCAACGGCGCGGGCAAGACGACGCTCCTGCAGGTAGCCGCAGCGATGATCCACCCGACCTCCGGCTCGGCCCGCATTCTCGACGACACCCTCGGCTCCGTCGACGTCTTCGAGCTGCGCCCGCGCATCGGCTTCGCGTCGACGGCGATGGCACGCCGCATCCCGCAGAACGAGAAGGTTCTGGATGTGGTGCTCACCGCCGCATATTCGGTGACCGGGCGCTGGAACGAGAGCTACGAAGACATCGACACCAGGCGCGCCCAGCGCGTGCTCGCGGAGTGGCATCTCTCCGACCTCGAAGATCGCCGGTTCGGCGACCTGAGCGACGGCGAGCAGAAGCGCGTGCAGATCGCCCGATCGGTGATGACCGACCCGGAACTCCTGCTTCTCGACGAGCCTGCGGCCAGCCTTGACCTCGGTGCGCGCGAGGAACTGCTGCAGCTGCTCGGCGGTTACGCAAGCGCCCCGCAGGCCCCCGCGATCATCATGGTCACGCACCACGTCGAGGAGATCCCGATCGGATTCAGCAGCGCCATGCTGCTGTCGCACGGGTCGATCACGGCGGCCGGTCCGATCCACGAGGTCATCACCTCGCAGAATCTCAGCGACACCTTCGGTCTCGCACTCCAGGTCGACGAGATCGACGGCCGGTACACCGCGCGAGCCACCTAGAACCGAAACGCGCATCGCGGCGCCGCAAGCGTGTTTCAATCCGGCTGGTTCTGGTAAAGTAGATAGCTGGCCCACGTGCCGGAAATTTTCACTGAAGTATTTTTCCCCAATCACACCCAAGGAATCACGATGAAGTCTGACATCCACCCCACATACGCAGCGGTAGTCTTTCGCGACCTCGCGTCTGGCGCCACGTTCCTGACCCGTTCGACGGTCTCGAGCGACAAGACGATCGATTGGGAAGACGGCAACAGCTACCCGGTCATCGACGTCGAAATCTCCTCGGCCTCGCACCCGTTCTACACGGGCAAGCAGCGCATCCTGGACAGCGCCGGTCGCGTCGAGAAGTTCAACTCGCGCTACAAGGGCTTCGGCGCGTAACACACGCACTCATCGAGGATGGCGATCGGCTCCGGCCGGTCGCCATCCATCGTTAACGCCCGGCCTCGACCGCACCCGCGCGCCCTCGAGCGTGCGCGGCGACCCGTGGCGGGGGTCTCCTCGCGATATCCATGACGACGTCAGGCCGCCCCGGGGTACCGCGGCCGGACGTAATCCGTGCCGCTAGCGCTCCGGCCAGCCCCTGGCCGCCGTGAACGCCGGGTCTCTCGTGCGGCGCATGTAGTCCTCGAAGCTCGCGGCCTGGTCGTCGCACCAGCTCACCTGCTGCTCGTGCAGGGCGGAGAGGTCGTCGCCGAGCTCGGTCGCGAACTTGCGCGCGATCGCCTGGGCGACCCGCCCGGCCGCCACGGCATCCGCACCGGCATCGTGCGCGTCCGTGAGGTCGACGCCGTAGTTGAGCGCCGCGGCTTCGAGCGTGCGCTTGCCCTTGCGGTAGCGGTCGACCGCCTTGTCGATCACGAGCGGGTCGATGATCGGGGCCGGACCGATGAGCGGCGCCACGCCGTAGCGCACCGCTTCCCGGTTGAGCAGGGTGAGATCATACGGGGCGTTGTAGATCGTGACGGGGATGCCCCGCTCAAGCAACGCCCGCAGGGCCGCGACGATCTCGCCGACCACCTCGGCAGCCGGCCGGCCCTGTGAGCGAGCGCGCTCGGTTGTGATGCCGTGCACCGCGCTCGCCTGCTCGGGGATCTCGATCCCCGGATCGGCAAGCCATTCGGTGAGCTCGATGCTCGCCCCCGTCGCGTCGATGACGCCGACGTGCGCAGAGACGATCCGGCTCGTTTCCACGTCGATACCGGTCGTTTCGAGGTCGAAGACCCCCAGATTGCCACTCCACCAATTGCTCACGGTGTGAGACTACGACCGACCACCGGCATGCGTCGGCGTACCGATGTGCAGCCAGTAGAAACTCTGCGTGCCGAGCGTGAGCATGACCTCGCCGTTCTCGTCCAGGGACGGGAATTCGCCGCCGCCGAAGAGGTCGTAGAGCGCCGATCCGCCGAACTGGTCCGCGCGGATCGACACGGAAACCGGGTTGTGGGCGAAGCTGAAGACGCACAGTACGTCCTCCGGCGAATCGCCGAACTGGGTTCCCGATCCCTCGTATGAACGCACGAACGCGAGCACCGACTCGTGCGTCGTCTCGAGCACCCTGAGCGAGCCGAGGCCGAACGTGGGATGCGCCTTGCGCACGTGGATGACATTGCGCACCCAGTGCAGCAGGGACCGGGACTGGGCGAGCTGGGACTCGACATTGGTGAGAGCGTAGTTGTAGACGAGGGACTGCACGACCGGCAGGTAGAGTTTGCCGGGGTCCGCAGACGAGAATCCGGCGTTGCGGTCCGGCGTCCACTGCATGGGCGTGCGGGAGCTGTCCCGATCCGGCAGCCAGATGTTGTCGCCCATGCCGATCTCGTCGCCGTAGTAGAGGAACGGGCTGCCGGGGAGGCTGAAGAGCAGCGCGTGGGCGAGCTCGAGTTCGGCGCGCGAGTTGTCGAGCAGGGGAGCGAGGCGCCTACGAATTCCGATGTTGGAGCGCATCCGCGGGTCGTAGGCGTACCAGCCGTACATGGCCTGCCGGTACTCCTCGGACACCATCTCGAGCGTGAGCTCGTCGTGGTTGCGGAGGAACACGCCCCAACCGGCGCCCTCCGGAATGTCGAGCGTCTCCGAGAGGATGCGGGTCAGTTCGCCGGCGTTCTGCGAGCGGAGCGAGTAGAAGATGCGGGGCATGACGGGGAAGTCGAAGGCCATATGGCACTCCGGCTCCTCCTCGGT
>DMKW01000059.1:4458-4769 GCA_003454135.1 Microbacteriaceae bacterium | reverse complement strand
TTGATGAACTCGTGCGTCGGCGGTTCACCCTCGCCGTTGCCCTCCTCGGATTCGAAAAGGTACGGGATGGCGTCGAGACGAATGCCGTCTACGCCGAGGTCCAGCCAGAACCGGATGATGTCGATGACCGCTTCCTGCACCGCCGGGTTCTCGAAGTTGAGATCGGGCTGGTGGGAGAAGAAGCGGTGGAAGAAGAACTGGCGCCGCACGGGGTCGAACGCCCAGTTCGACTCCTCGGTGTCGACGAAGATGATACGGATGTTGGAGTACGCCTCATCGGTGTCGCTCCACACGTAGAAGTCCCCGTACGG
>DMKW01000059.1:0-4222 GCA_003454135.1 Microbacteriaceae bacterium | reverse complement strand
CGCATGTTGCGCTCGTGCGCCTTCGTCACGAGATCCTTGAACTCGTCGAGCGTGCCGAACTCGGGGAGGATGCTCTTGAAGTCGGCCACGTCATATCCACCGTCGCGCAGCGGCGACTGGTAGATCGGCGGGAGCCAGAGGGCGTCCACACCGAGCCACTGCAGGTAGTCGAGCTTCGATAGCAGGCCCTGCAGGTCGCCGGACCCGTCGCCGTTACTGTCGACAAACGACCGCACCATTACTTCGTAAAACACCGATCGGCGATACCACCGGGGGTCCAGGGTCAGACCGGGAAGTTGGATGGGTGCGGTGAAGCTCACAGTGCTCCTTCCGAGAGCGGAATCTCGATCATTCAGGGGGGCTGGTACGAGTTTAGGTGTCGCGTGCAAGCGCTTGGGTAACTTCCCATCCGTACACTAGACAGTGATGACCACTCACTCGCCTTACGCCGCATTGCTCGATCAGATTCCCGTGAATCGCCGTGAAGTCAGCGTGCTCGGAAGCATGACCCGCTACTGGGAATACGGCGACCCCAACTCCGACGTGACCATCGTCGTCGCCCATGGCTACCGTGGCGAACATCATGGCCTCGAGCCCGTCATCGCGCAGCTCCCGCACATCCACTGGATCGGGCCGGACATGCCCGGATTCGGCGAGTCGACGCCGCTCACCGAGGTGCCGCACAGCATTGCCGGGTTCGCCCAGTGGCTCACCGAATTCGTGGACAAGCTCGGGCTCACCGGTACGGCGATCACGCTCGGTCACTCGTTCGGCACGATCATCTCGGCGCAGGCCGTGGCGGCCGGTCTCAATACGCCGGCGCTCATCCTCGTCAACCCCATCTCGACCTCCGGGCTCGAGGGCCCGAGCCGACTCGCCACGCTCATCACCGTGGCGTTCTACCGCACCGCCGGCAAGCTTCCGAGCCGAGTCGGAGCCTTCCTGTTGCGCCGTTGGCTCGTGGTGCAGTTCATGAGTTCGACGCTCGCGAAGACGAAGGACAAAAACCTTCGCCGCTGGATCCACGCCGAGCACCACAACTACTTCAACCGATTCGCGAGTCGGGACTTCGTGGTCGAAGCCTTCGAGGCGTCGGTGAGCAAGAACGTGAGCGACTTCGCGGCGGACATCGCAATCCCCACGCTGCTCATCGCCGCCGAGCTCGACGACATCACGCCGGTGCAGGCCCACTACGACGTGATCGAACACATGCCGGACGCCAAGCTCAACCTGCTCATGGGCGTCGGCCATCTCATCCACTATGAGGTGCCGGATCTCGCCGCGCAGGCGATCGAGGAATTTCTCGAGAACCGCGGCTTCACGCACCGACCGATCGAGGAGCCCCGCACGACGTGAGAGTGATTTTCGACTGCCGCTACACGCGCCTCGGGCGCCATGATGGCATCAGCCGTTTCACCGCCGGACTTGTCGGCGCTTTTGCCAGGCTCCACCCCGTGACCATGCTCATCAGCGACGAACGCCAACTGAGCATGCTGCCCGACCTGCCGTGGGTCAAGGGCCGACCGGGCACGAGCGCGCTCGAGCCGTTCATCGGGATGCTCTCGATCAACCGGTGGAAACCGGATGTCGTCTTCAGCCCGATGCAGACGATGGGCGCCACGGGTCGCAAGTACAAGCTCGTGCTCACCGTGCACGACATGGTCTTCTACCGCATCCGTAAGATCCCGGCCGGCTACAGCTGGTACGTTCGCGCCATTTGGCGGAGCTTCTACCTCACCTACTGGCCCCAGCGGGTGGTGCTGCGCCGCGCGAACGCCGTCGTGACCGGCTCATACAATTGCGAGCGCGAGATGAACGAGGCGCGACTGACGAGCCGCCCGCTCACGGTCATCCGTCCGGGCGTCGACCTGCCGGAGCAGGCGCCCCGGCGATATCCGGCCTCGAAGACCCTCGTCTACATGGGTACATTCCAGCCAAACAAGAATGTCGAAACCCTCGCGAAGGGCATGCACCACTTGCCCGGCTACACGCTGCGACTGCTCAGCCGCATCAACGATGAGGATCGTGCGCGCATCACCGCGCTCGCCCCGGTCGGTTCGGTCGTATTCGACAACGGTGCGAGCGACGAGCAGTACCGCGAGGCACTGCTCGAGGCGACGGCCATGGTGACGGCCTGCCGCGACGAGGGCTTCGGAATCCCGCTCATCGAGGCCGAAGCCGTCGGCACGCCCCTCGTGATCAGCGACATTCCGCTCTACCACGAGGTGGGCGGGGATGCGGCCGTCTTCTTCGACCAGGAGGACCCGAGGGCGTTCGCCTCGGCCGTGCTCGGCATGGACAATCCGAGCGAGTGGCTGCGGCTGAGCGCGGCGATTCTCGAACAGGCCGCCCAGTTCAGCTGGGACGAGTCGGCCAGGAGACTGCTCACCCTGCTGACGGGGCTAGTGCAGGAGCCGGCGTCGATGCCGGCAGAGGCGCCGACGACCCGGCCGTAGGGCTCAGACTCCGCTGATCTCGCGGCGCTCGACGGCATTCTGTTCGATGAAGTCCTCGTAGTCGTCGACGACCGATTCTTCGTCGATCGGGTCGTCGAACGCGACGAGCTCGAGTCCGCCGTCGACATGGCGGAAGCTGTGCACCGAGCCGTTGGTGATCGGGATGCCGCGGTGTCGGCGCACGTCGGGGGCGACGGCGTTGAGCAACGTGCGGATGACGCCGCCGTGCGTGGTCACGATGAGGTTCGCGCCCGGGTGGCCCTCGGCGAGGGCGACGAGGGCCGGAATGACGCGCGCGGCGACATGCTCGCGCGTTTCGCGCCCGGGCACCGGCGTGTCGCCGGGGAAGAGCCGGGAGAGTTCGTGGTCGGCGAGCCCCTCGGCGGCACCGTAGTGGCGCTCGACGATCTGGTCCATCGTCTCGATTTGGTCGATGCCGATCTCGCGGCCGATGATGCGACCGGTCTCGACGGCGCGCGAGAGCGGGCTCGACACGATCCCGTCCCAGTGGCGTCGGGACAGCAGTCGCCCGGTGCGCGCCGCCTGGGCGCGACCGGTCTCGTTGAGAGGGATATCCGTGCTGCCCTGGATGCGCCGATCGAGGTTCCAGTCGGTCTCACCGTGGCGAACGAGGTAGAGCGAGGTCATTGCGCGGCATCCTTAGGGCGATCAGGGACCCGCGCGAGGCTCACGCCCGATGCACGGGTGGCACCGCCGAGGTTACCGGCTGAGGCGCCCTGCCAGTTCGGTCAGGGTCTCCGAGGTGCCTGCATCGATCTTAACGGTTGCCCGCGAGTCGCCCTTGGTCGCCCCGCGGTTGACGATCACGACAGGGATTCGCCGTTTCGCCGCCTGGTCGAGCAGTCGGATGCCGGAATTCACCACGAGCGACGATCCGGCGATGAGCAGCGCGCCCGCCGCGCGAACGAGCGCGGTCGCCTCGGTGAACTTCTCGGTGGGGATGAATTCGCCGAAGAAGACGATGTCCGGTTTGAGGATGCCGCCGCAGACCGAGCAGTCCGGTGTGACGAAGTCGGAGATCCGGCCGTACGCGACGTCGCCGTCTGGACCGAGCTCGAAGGAATCCGGTTTGTCGAGCAGGGGGTTTGCCCGCGTCATCCGCTCGGCTACATCAGCACGGGCGAAGGTCTGGCCACAGGTGAGGCAGCGCACGCGGTCCATGGTGCCGTGCAGGTCGACGACGCGCTGCGAGCCCGCCCTCAGGTGCAGTCCGTCCACGTTCTGGGTGATGATGCCGTTGACGAGTCCGGCCGACTCGAGCTCCGCAAGGGTGCGGTGGGTCGAGTTGGGGCTGGCCCCGGAAAAGTGCCGCCACCCCAGATGGCTGCCGGCCCAATAGCGCTTGCGGTATTCGGCGTCGATGAGAAACTGCTGGAAGGTCATCGGGTTGCGCGGGGGAGCCCCGTCGCCGCGATAGTCGGGGATTCCGGAGTCCGTGCTCACGCCGGCGCCGGTGAGCACCGCGATTCGACGCCCGCGCAGCACCTCGGCCGCCTCATCCAACTCGATCGCGCTCGCGAGAGGCCATTCCCGAACTGGCGCGTTCGTCGTCATGGCCCCTCCTCCCGTGTCTCGTGCACTCCCAGAGTAAACAACGCAGTTTTCGGATATGTTTCCGAATGCTGGCAGTGTCTGGCAGGTCTTTTACGCTGGCAGGAGAAACCATGCACATCGTTCGCATCGACGACCTGGATCACGACGGTCTCGACGACTATTCGAAGCTGACGGATGTCGTGCTTCGACGC